>NZ_JBSWCE010000017.1:0-156030 GCF_056780015.1 Micromonospora sp. R311 | reverse complement strand
CCGGGGTATCAATCAAATTGGCACTGGCTTATCAAGCACCCTGTTGAGTTCTCAAAGAACAACCACACACCATCCGGAAACCCCACACCGTGAGGCCCCCATCCGGGGCTGCACCACCCGCCGCTCCCGCGCCGGGCACTTTTACTACGTTACCTCACCGTCTCTACCGTGTCAAACCGTGTGTACCGGTCTGTCGTGCTTCGTACGGGTTGGCTCCGCCGAACACGCGCAGCGTCAACCACCACGCTTGATCGTCGGATTTGGCAGGCCGGCCGCCGCGGTTTCCCGCTAGCTCGCCCGGTGCCCTGCCGGTCGTCAACCATACCCGGTCGGTTCCGCCTCACCAAATCCGCCTCGCGGCGAATCCGGGGCACCGCCCGAACCGGCTCCTGTGGGTGTAACCCCGATGGCGCCGGTGCCATTCCCGGACCGAACCTCCAGGACGTTTGCCCTGTTTGCCCGTTCCGCGCTGGCAGAGAGAAAGTTACGCGCCCGCGGGTTTGATCGTCAAATCGGCGCGGAGCGTCCCGCGTCACATCCCGCTCGCCGGTACCGCACCGCCGGCCACCGGACGCTCGGAAGCACCGGGACCGGGCCGGAAGGTTGGCCCACCTGCCAGCTGTACCGCAGGCGATGGTCGTAACGCCGCCCGCGAGGCCGGAATTCCGCCCGCGGCCTCAGCCGATGGACGGACCGCGGCGGACGATGGGCGCAACGCCCCGCGCAGGATCGGCATTCCGCCGCGCCCTCTGCAACGGACGGACAGCGGTCGACAGGGGTCGCAACCCTCCCGTGGCGAGGGTGTTCCGCCGCAGCTCAGCCGACGGGTGGACGGCGGCGGGCGGCCCGCCAGGCACGGATGCCGAGGACGCCGACAGTGGTACCGATGACCAGGGACGCCGCGATCAGCAGGGCGTGCACCCAGAGGAAGCCGGTCGCCGGGAACTCGCCGACCCGGCCGGTGGACCAGGACCGCGGGTCCTTCCAGATGGCGACCGCGAATCTCGGCCAGATCACCCAGGTCCAGATACCGACCCCGGTGAGGAAGAGCGCCCAGCCCCGCGACAGCACCATGGCTGCCGAGTATGCCAGCGGCGGACCCGGCCCGGCGGCGCGACGGGCAGTCGATGCCGCAGGTCAGCCGGCGCGGAGCTGGCGGAACGTGACCGAGTAGCGCAGCTCGGGCACCGGCGGGATGCTGTGCTGCCAGCTCGACCGCGCCGCGCCGGCGAGCACGTACGCCGACCGGGGCGCCAATTCCACCTCGTACACCCGGCGGTCGTCGGCCTTGCCGCGCTGGAACCGCAAGCGGCAGGCGGAGCCCAGGGAGAGCCCGACCACCGTCGGCCCGAACGCCGGCGCGTCCCGGTGCCAGCCGATGACCGACCCGGGCGGATAGCGGGTCACCAGGGCCTGGGCGAGCGCGGTGGCCGGCAGGCCGGCGAGCGCGGCGCAGCGCCGGCGGACCTCGTGCAGCTCCACCGGCAACGCCTCGGCGGCGGTGAGCTGGAAGGAGCCGTAGTCGTAGTCGTAGCCGAAGTGCCGGACGGTGCGCCGGGCGATCTGCCCGTGCATGCGGACCTCGCGGAAGTCGTAGGCGGCCAGCGCGGCCAGCAGCGACCGCTCCTCGTCGACGTCGACCAGTTCCGGCTGGTAGGTCAACCCCGCCGGCCGTTCGTGGATGCCGCGCATCCGTCCCACCAGCCCGACGGTAGCGGCACGCCAGGGCGGCCGCCGGGCTTCCGGCGCCGGTCCGGGGAGGCCCGCGGCGGACGCGGGCCTCCCGCGAACTCAGAAGCAGGTGCCGATGCCACCGATCGCGGGGTTGGCCCGCTCGTGGTAGTGGACCGCGCCGCTCGGGTCGGCCATGAAGCCGCCCCAGATGATGCAGCCGCCCCTGACGTACGCCCTGGTGGGGCCGGCCGCGTAGAGCCGGTTGCCGTCGTCGGTCCGGGTCGGCAGGTACTGGGCGGCGAGGTAGACCTGGGTGCGGGTCGGCGCGCCGAGGTAGGCGGACTTGACGGTGACGGTGCAGCCGTAGCCGACCATCGGGTTATGGAGCAGGTAGACGGTGCCGAGCAGGGCACCGGTCTGCGCGTGCCGGATCGGGTCCTGGTCCTGGACGACGTATCCGAGCCCGCAGGCCGACTGCGGCGTCACCGGGTTGACCGTCGCGGCCTGCGCGGTGGCCCCCGCCCCGCCCACCAGACCCAACGCGAGCACGAGCACGACGCCGAGCCGCCGAATGGTGCGATACATCTGCTTCCCCTTTTCCCTCTGTAGCGGATGCGGGGATCAGAATGGGCCGCCGGCGTCCACCCATCGAATGTGCCGGGTGGACACTCTGAATTGCGCCCGGATGTGCCGCAGTGTGGTGCCGACCGCCGTCACCTGGGGATACGCGCCTCGCACCATCGGCGGGCGACGACTATGACGAATTTCGCACGAGACATTTCGGTGAACCGATAATTGCCGTGTTGTTTCCCGGAACGGCTGGCTGGGTGCTGTGATCCGACGGGTGTCGACATAAATCGGAGTGACCGGGCAGCCGTTCAATCCCGGGAGCTGGCGCGACCCGCCGCCCTCGCCGTGGGTACGAGCAGGCCACGCCGGACGCGGCGCCGGCGCCGGCGCCTTCCGACCCGGAGGCGTACGACCGGCCCGACTACCGGGACCGGGTCGGCGGCTACTACCGGGACAGCTACCACCAGGGCTGACGCGCCCGCCGGGAAGCCGATACCGTAGCGGCATGGTCCGGGCGAGTAGCTACGCGCCGGAGGTCGTCGACCCGGTCGACGGTCTCCCGCTCGATGCCGTGACCACGTTCCCCACCCGCTCCGGCGACGGCCGCGAGCGCATCATCGACGTACTTCGTGCCAGCGGGCTGCGGTTCCGCGACGGCGCGCGATGGCGGCCGGCTCACTGAGTCGATCCCACCGAGCCGCGGGGCGTCCGCCCCGGGTCGGTTCGCGCCCATCCTCTTTCTTCGGCACGAAAGGCGTACCACCATGTCCACGGCACGGATGCTCACCGGGGACCGCCCGACCGGGCGGCTGCACCTCGGCCACTACGTCGGCAGCATCGCCAACCGGGTGCGGCTGCACCACCGGTACGAGAGCTACTTCATCATCGCCGACCTGCACATGCTCACCACGCGGAACAGTCGGGAGGACATCGAGCGGGTGGCCGCCAACGCCCGCGAGATGGTCACCGACATCCTGGCGGCCGGCGTCGAACCCGGCACGGCGACCTTCTACCTCCAGTCGGCCATCCCGGAGGTCGGCGACCTGAACACCCTGCTGCAGAACCTGGTGACGGTGCCCCGGCTGGAACGGGTGCCGTCGCTGAAGGAGATGGCCCGCGACGCCGGCAAGGAGGAGATGCCGTACGGGTTGCTCGGCTATCCCGTGCTCCAGGCGGCGGACATCCTCTGCGTCAAGGGCCAGGTCGTCCCGGTCGGCAGGGACAACGCGGCGCACGTCGAGGTGACCCGGGAGATCGCCCGGCGCTTCAACCACCTCTACGGCGAGGTGTTCCCGGTGCCCGAGATGATCCCCTCGGAGACGCCCACCCTGATCGGCACGGACGGCCGGGCCAAGATGAGCAAGAGCCTGGGCAACGCGATCTCGCTCTCCGACGACCCGGCCACCGTGCGCCGGAAGGTGCTGGGGATGTACACCGACCCGAACCGGGTGCGGGCCGACGTGCCGGGCACCGTCGAGGGGAACCCGGTCTTCGCGTACCACGACGTGTTCAATCCGGACCGGGGCCGGGTGGCGGAGCTGAAACAGCGCTACCGGGCCGGCCGGGTCGGGGACGTCGAGGTGAAGGAGGAGCTGGCCGTCGCGCTCAACCGGTTCCTCGACCCGATCCGGGAACGCCGGGCCCGGATCGAGGCGGATCGGGGCCTGGTCGACCAGCTGATCGTCGAGGGGACCGAGCGGACCCGCGCCGAGGTGCGGCAAACCCTGCTGGAGGTACGCCGGGCGATGGGGCTGACCAGCGCGTACACCCAGGTGCGGCGCCGGGCCGAGCGGTATCGCAAGGGCGCGGGGACGGCGGCCTGACCGACCAGGTACGGCCGGCCCGGCGCCCGGTGGCGGGCCGGGCCGGCCGGTCAGGCGAAGACCAGCAGGGGGTCGGTCGCCGACCGGACCCCGACGAAGCAGGCGGCCGAGGTGCGGCAGCCCTTGCGCACCTCGCGTACGCCGTGCATCCGGCCTGCCTCGAACATGACCAGGTCGCCCTGGCCGGGCAGCACTGTGTCCAGCGGCGGGCCGACCCGTTCCGGCTCGATGCCGTAGTCGAACGGGTCGGTCTTGAGCGCCACGAACTCCTCCTCGGAGAGGTGTCCCCAGAAGTCGATCTCGCCGCCCTCGCCCGGTTCCGGCACCTCGAGGTAGATGTTCACGCCGAGCCGGCGGTGCAGCCGGTACGTGTCGAGCAACGGGATCTGCCGGCGGTCGATGTGCGGGCGGCCGCGCCCGCCGGGCGTCATCCGGCGCAGCACGCCGGGCAGCATCATCCGCCCCTCGTGCCGGCCGACGGTCGCCCCATATGACCACATCTCGTCCAGGTCGAGGCGGATCAGGTCGGTGGGAGACTGCTGCCCGGCGAAGACGTCGTGTCGGATCAGGCGGGTGGTGGCCGCCGCGGTGTCCAGGTAGCGGCGTACGCTCTCGCCGCCGTTGGCCACCTCGCCCATCGACGTCCCGACGCTGGTGAACTCCTTGGTGAGCAGGAAGTTCGCCTCCTCGACCGCGCGCACCACGCGGGGCAGCGCGGTCTCGCACTGCGCCGGCGGGTAGTACTCGCGGTGCCAGATGACGTCGATCTCCCCGGTCGCGAGTTCACGCAGCGACTCGGCGGTCAGTCGGTCCCGGCGGCGAAGTTGGTCGGTCACGTCAGCTCCCTCGTCACGCTGGCCGCGGCGCCGGAGTCGGACCTCGCCGTCTGATCCGTCATCCGCCACGTACCTTCCTGAGATCGGCCTCGGCGCGCGCCGTCTCGGCGTGCTCGTCGCCGAGGATCCGCCGACGGTCGGCGACCACCCCGACCAGCACCTTCTCCGCCTCCACGGTGGCGCCGGTGGCGATCAGGCAGTGCGCGAGGGTGTGCCGGGCGGCGATCATCGCGAGGTGTTGGACCTGCCGCTTCGCGGTGTCGGTGGCGAGGATCTCCCGCAGGTCCGCGAGGGCCTCGTCGACCCGGCCCTCCTCGAACCGGCAGATGTCCAGGGTGTGCCGCACCGTCAGGGTCTCGAAGTGGTCCGGCGCCCAGTGCCGCAGCCGGATCTCCAGGATCTCGGCCAGTTCGGCGCGGGCGTCCGCGTACCGCCCCTGGGCGACCACGGCGCGGGCCAGGCTGTGCCGCGCTGTCATGGTGTCGCGGTCCTCGGGGCCGCGGACCCGGAACTCGGCCCGGACGATGTCCCGCAGCTCCTCCTCGGCCTCGCGCCACCGGCCCTGCTCGAGGATGGTCCGGGCGAGCTTGTGCCGGCTGGCGAGGGTGTTGCGGTGTTCCCGGCCGAGCAGCGCCTCGCGCGCTGGGATGATCTTGCGGAGCTCCTCCTCGGCCCAGGCGAGGTGCCCCTGTTCCAGCGCCGCCCGGGAACGCTCGTGCCGGAGGCTGAGCACCGGCCGCTCGTCCAGGTCGACGCCGATGCGGCGGCAGCCGGCCAGGCACCGGTCCAGGAAGATCTCGGCCTGCCCGGGCAGCCCCACCGCCAGGATGTAGCGGGCGATGAGCCGGGCCAGGTCGAGTGCGACGTCGAGCAGGTCCGGCCGGCTCCGCGGCAGGTCACCGGCGTCGAGGAAGTCCAGCACCGCCCCCATCGTGGGCGGGGCCAGCACGTGCCAGCTCGCCCACTTGTCCGGCTCGTCGGGGTCGAACTCCTCCTCGCGCGGCCGGTCCGGATCCCGCAGCCGGAGCACGTCCAGCAGGTCGAGCACGAGTTCGTGGTAGGCGGCCCGGTCGGCCACCACGTCGGGTTGCTCGCGGACCAGTTCGCGGACCAGCGGGTGCAGGGTCACCACGTGCGAGACCGGCGACTGGGCGGGCAGCGACTCGATCACGCCGAGGTCGACCAGCGCGAAGTCGGCCAGCGACCGGAGCACCTCGCGCAGCCGCTCCTCGCCGATCTCGCCGATCAGCGGCGAGGCCGACAGCCGGACCGGGTCGAGCAGGACCGAGTAGGGGATCGGCGCGTCGCCGAGGCAGGCCAGCAGCCGCAGCATCGGCCGGGCCTGGTCGAGCCCGCGGCCGGCCAGCAGGTCCAGTGACATCTCCCAGGACTGCACCACCGGCCGGACCCCGGTGTCGAAGCCACTCGGCCCGGCCCGCCGCGTTCCGGCGCCCGTCCGGCGGTCCAGCGCCTCGCGGTAGTCGTCGTACGTCCGGATCGAGGACCGGGCGGTGCCGACCGGAATCCGGTTGGCCTCGGCCAGGTAGGTGCCGGCGCCCCGCAGCGCCAACGGGTGCCCCTTCAGCCGGGCGGCCAGCGCGGTGGCCTGGGCCAGGTTGCCGGGCGCCCCGCCGGCGAGGTCCGTCAGCACCTGCGCGCCGTCCTCGGGCGCCAACTCGCGGACCGGGTGCATGGTGGACCACTCGCCCCAGGTCTCCTGCCGGCCGTCGCGGGTGGTGACCAGGACCAGGCCGTTGGCGGTCCGGGGCTGCCGGAACCAGCCGGTGCCGTCGGCGACCAGCCCGTCGGCCGGTGCCAGCAGGCTCGGCTCGTCGGCGTTGTCGAAGATCAGCAGCCAGGGCCGGGGAGAGTCGTTCAGCAGGTCCCACACCAGTTCGACCGGGCTGCGCGCCTTGCCGGCCCAGGCCAGGTCGAGCTGGCTCTCCGGCGCCTGGAGCTGGCCGGCGACCTCGCGCATCCCGGCGCTCACCCGGGCCGAGTCCTTCGCCGAGATCCACCAGACCAGCCGGCCACGTTGCTCGAGCTGGCGGGCCACCTCCTGGGCGGTCAGGCTCTTGCCGCAGCCGCCCAGCCCCCAGAGGATCTGCGCGGCCTCCTCGGTCGGGCGGGTGGTGCCGGCGGGCGGCTCGGCGGCCCGCAGGATCGTCTCGACGAGGTGGTCCCGGCCGCGCAGCGGCAGGCGGTTCCGCCGGGGCGGGATGATCGAGAAGCCCGGGTCCTGCGGTGGTTTGGTCATCGCCGGCCGGCTCCGGAGCGGCGCGCGGCCGGGCCGGCACACCGCGGACGGCCGTGCCCGGCAGTGTCCACGTCGGACCTGACGCGTCGCGCGAGCGGGGTGGAGCTGCGGTGGCTCATCTGACCTCCCGGAGGGGCGGGACGGCAGGGTCCACGGTGGTCGGTCCGCCCGTGCGGTGGCGGCCGGTCGCGTGATCCGTGTCTCAACCCTACCGGCTCAGGCCTCCGGTATCACTCCGTGCAGCCGGCCCGACACGAACGGACCGGTCCCGCGGACGGGACGACGGCCGCGCCCGACCGGACAGCGGAGGGCGGGCGGACTGGCGTACCGCGGCTACCGTGGCCGTATGTCGATCGTGGATCGTCTGGCGTTCCTCCCGGCCGACTGGCACATCGACTGGGGCTCCGTGCCGGACTGGTTCGGCGGGCTCGGCACCGTCGGCACCCTGCTCTTCGGCGTGCTCAGCCTGCGGCGGGAGATCCGCGCGCGCCGCCGCGAGGACCGCGCGGCCCGGGCCCGGCAGGCCCGGCTCATCTCCACCACGGCCCGGATCCAGGGCGGCGGCGTGCTGCGCGTACGGGTCGCCAACGACAGCGACGGGCCGGTCTTCGACCTGGTGGCGACGCCGGTGGTGCACACCGGTTCGCCCGGGCCGGGCGGGCGGCGGGTGCCGGTCGCCACGGTGACCGGCCCGGTCGACCGGCTCGACGGCGGCACCAGCGCCGAACTCTTCGTCACCGTCGACCGCAGCGTCGACCTGACCGGCCACGCCTCGGCCACGGTCGAGCTGCGCTTCACCGACCAGCAGGGCAACCGGTGGCGGCGGGAGGGCACCGGGCAGCCGGAGCCCGACCTGGACGGCGACGCGGCGCCCCGCCGCTCCTGGCTGCGCCAGCGCTGATGGTGGGTTTGTCGGGGCTGGCGCGACTTCGTGAGATGCGGGAGATGGAGACGGGAGGCCTACGGCTTGCCGGCATCCGCCAGGATCGCGCGGAGGCGTGACAGGCATTCGCTCACGAAGGAGGGGTAGGTGCCCCAGTAGTACGACACGCCACTGACTCCCACCGCGAGGGCCCACGCCCGGGCCCGGAGCCACGTCACGTCGTCGAGGTCCAGCGCCCTCCAGTAGGCCTGTCGAGCCTCGGGCGGAAGATCCCACACGGTGGCGTGCTCGGCGTCGGGCAGGCCGATCGAGAGGCCGCCGAAATCGATGACGGCGTGCAGCTTTCCCTCCCGCGCCAGCAGGTTGGTGGGTTTGAGGTCGCCGTGCAGCCACACCTGTCGGCCGGTTGGCTCAGGCAGGGCGAGAGCAGCCCGCCACAGGTCTTGCAGGGTCGCGACGTCGAGGTCGAGGCCGGTGATCCTGCGGCAGTCGTCGAAGCACCCGCTGATCCACCGGTCGCAGTCCTGCAGGGCACCGCCCCGGTACCAGCTGAGCTCGTCCCGCCGCGCGGCGCCCATGAGCGGGATGGAGTGCAGGCTCCGCACCGTCGCTGCCAGGTCGGCACCGAGGGTGGACCAGTCGGTGACCGTTCCCGGGCCGACCTCGTCGCCGTCGATCCAGCGGTACACCGACCACGCGAGCGGGAACGCGGATCCGGGGCTGCCGGCGTGCACGGGCTCCGGAATGCGACAGGGAAGGTGCGGCGCCAGCCGCGGAAGCCACGTCTGCTCCTTCCGCACCGCCTCGGCGTTGTCCGGGGTGCGCGGAAGTCGTACGAGCAACTCGTCGCCCAGCCGGTACATGGTGTTGTCCGTGCCCGCGCCGGCGGGCGAGATGGAGAGGGCCGCCCACTCCGGTCGCTGTTCCCGCAGCAAGGACCGGACGAGTGCCTCATCCACCTGGATCTCGTTGTCGTGGAGGTTCACGACGGGAAGGGTTCCTGCCCGGGTGTCGCTGCCGCCAGTGATTTCTCCGACGCCGTGGCAGCCCGTGCGCTCCCATCCGTGGCCGGCCGGAGGGTCGCGGCGCGGGCGCGCTATGGCCGGTGTCGACGTCGGGATCGCCGCCGCCGGGCGACCAGTCGCCAGCCCACGGCGGAGAGCACCAGCGCGACCAGCGCCACCAGGAACTGTCCGAGGGGCCACCAGATGGCGAGCAGCCGGCGGACGGCCCCTTCGGGCCGTGATGGCGATGGTCCGCCGAAGTCGTCCAGCAGGTCGGCCGGCACGTCGACGAAGAGGGCGCTGGCCGGCAGTTCGACCAGTTCGGGTCGGGACCCGTCCGGGCGGAACTCCCGCAACTCGACCGCGCCGACCTGTGTCCAGCCGGTCTCGGACCAGAGGTGGTCGTCCGGCTGCTTGATCATCCCCTGTTCCGGCTGGTACTCGGCGACGACGGCGTCACCGTCGCGCTGCCATCCGAGCAGCCTGGCGGCCAGGCCCCGCGCGGGGGGTAGCGCCGGGCCGATCGCCGGTGCGCCGGTGCGTGCGTCCCGGTAGCCGATGCGGATCTGCCGCCGGGCCAGGCGTCCCTCGTCGCAGCTGCCGCCGTCCTCGCAGTCGCCCATCGACCAGATGGCGATCCGGTCGCCGCCGGGCAGCCAGGCGCCGGGCCCGGCGAGCCGGTCGCGCGGGGTGAGCGCAGCGAGGGTATGCGTCGTGCCGGCGGCCAGGTCGACGATGTGCAGCGCGTCGGTCGTCGCCACGGCGAGGCGGGAGCCGTCCGGGGCGAAGGCGGCGAGGTTGCCGGCGCGGAACGTCCCGGTGATCGGGGGAAGCTGGCGGAGCGCCCCGGTGGCCGGGTCGAGCAGGCTCAGCCGTCCCAGCCGGCCGTCGATGCTCTGTGCCATGACCAGCAACGACCGGCCGTTCGGCGCCCAGGCCACCGGGAGGCCACCGGCGTACTGCCGCATCCGGCCGGTGGTCAGGTCGAGGATCGCCGTCTGCCCGACCGGGTCGTCGGGCCAGTGGCTGCCCTCCAACCAGGGTTGAGCGGCCAGTTGGTGACCGTCGGGCGAGAGCAGCAGATCGTCCGTCCCGGCACTGGTCTCCCCGACCGTACGGGCCAGCCGGTAGTCGCCGTCGCGTCCCACCACCAGGCTGCGCCCCTCCCAGCCCCAGATGTCGCTGCCGCGCAGCTCCCGGTCGCCGGCCACCACCAGGACGGCCGGGCCCGGCGGATCCTCGGTGACGGTCGCCTCCCCGGTCAGCGGTGGGTAGACCCGCGACGGCACCACCGGCCGGTCCGCGCCGGCCGGCGTGTGACCCGCGTCCGGCAGCGCGGGCAGCAGCAACGGCGTACCGGCCAACGCCGCCACGAACGCCGCCAGCGCCGCCCCGACCTGGCGCCGGCGGCGCCGCCGGCCGCGTCGCCAGGTGTCCGGTGAGATCCGCGCCGGACGCGACTCCTCGGCTATCCGACCCAACGCCTCCGTCAGCACCCGATCGCTCACGACCGCACCTCCAGCAGCTCCGCCAACTCCGGGGCGAGCACCCGCAGCCGGGCCAGCCCGTCCCGCAACTGGCTCTTCACGGTCCCCACCCGACAGCCGAGGGTGTCGGCGATCTGCGCCTCGCTGAGGTCGCCGAAGTACCGCACCACGATCGCGGCGCGCTGCCGGGGAGCGAGCCGGGCCAGCGCCGCCCGGACCGCGAGCGTCACGGCGACCGCGTCCGCCTCGTCCGGCACCGGCCGGTCGATGGCGTCCAGCGGAGCCTCCCGCACCCGCCGGGCCCGCCACCGCCACCAGGAGACGTGCTGGTGGTAGAGGACGCGACGGACGTACGGGTCCGGGTCACCGCCAGCCACCACCCGCTTCCACCGACCGGCGACCCGCAGCAGCGTCTGCTGGACCAGGTCCTCGGCGAGATGGTGATCGCCGGTGAGCAGGTAGGCGTGCCGAGAAAGACCCGCACCACGGGCCTGAACGTACGCCTCGAACGACTGCCGGTCGGCATCCACGCGCCACCTCCTGCTCTGCTCACACGCTCATCCGGCGGATCGTGGAGGGGCGTCGACGCGAGGTTTTCGCCGATGTGCGCCGAAGGGACCCGAACCCCTGACCTTCTGATCCGTGGCTCCGCGCGATGCGGTCTCCAACGGCTGCCCCTGACCTGGTAGCCCGAGGTCGAGCGACCACAGCTGTGCAGGCGCCGGAGCGGCTGGATTCCGAACACGGCGTTCACCGGGTCGCGCCGCGACGCCGTAGTCAGACCGGTACAGAGACCGGGGTGGTGGCTGGAACCGGCCGGTTCATCAGCCGCCAGGTGCGCCGACGGACCAGCGGGTCCAGGGTGACCAACAGGTACGCCGTGCCTACTACGAGGATGCCTCCGGTGGCGCCGAGCGTCGACGCGAGCACGCCGCCCACGAGCCCGCCGAGCGGGATGCCGGCCCAGGCCAGACCGCCGACCGCGCCGAGGACACGCGCCCGCAGGCCGGCCGGGATGCGTTCGAACTCCGCAGCGGACAGCAACGGGTTGATGGCCCCGATCAGCACCCCACCGACGAGCGCGACGCCCGCGATGACGGGTAGCCCGACCGGCAGCGCCAGCACGAAGATCCGCGGGACGGCGCCGAGCAGGAAGGCCACGGCGTACGTGCGCCATCGCGGCAATCGCGCGCCGTACATCGACACGAGCAGCGACCCGACGAAGGCGCCGGCGCTCAGCGCGCCGAACACGAGCCCGACGGGTGCGGCGTCGTCGAAGCGCTCGGCCGCCCACACCGGGATCAGCACCGCCGTCATCGCCTGGTCGAGCAGGTTCGTCAGCAGCACCATCGCGACGATCGCCCGGAGCAGCGGATCACGCCGGACGAAACGCAGCCCGGCCCCGAGGTCGGCGAGGTAGCCGCCGACACCGGTGCGGTGGCCCGCCTCGGCCGGGTCGGGTTCGGCCCGCCGGACCCGGACCAGGGTCGCCACCAGCGCGGCGGCGAGCAGGAAGCTGGCCGCGTCCAGCGCGATGACCGCGGGAGCGCCGACCAGAGCGATCAGCACCGCGCCCAGCGGCGCCCCGATCAGCGACCCGAGGCGCTGCACGCTGTCGGCCAGCCCGGCGGCACGCTCGTTGCTCCACCCGGCGGCGGCCGCGACGTCGGGCACCATCGCGTACTTCGCGTTGTCCGACGGCCCGCGGAACAGCCCGACCACCCCGACCAGCACGAGCAGGACCGGGAAGGCGAGCAGGCCGGCGGCGTACAGCAGGGGCACCACGCCGAGCACGAGCCCGGCGGTCAGGTCACCGCCGACGCTGGCCCTCCGCGGCCCGATCCGGTCGACCAGCGGTCCGCCGAGTACGCGCGCCGCGACCAGGGCGCCCATCTCCACGAACGCGGTAACGCCGGTCAGCAGGGCGTCGCCGGTGCTCTGCAGCACGAACCAGGGCACCGCCACGACCGACATCCGGGTGCCGGTGACCGAGACCGCCTGGGCGATGAGCAACCCGTACGCGGACCGCTGACTCATGGTCGGTCCCCGTCCGCAGCACCGGAGGGTTCATCGGCCGCGGTACCGGACGATTCACCACCCGCGGTGACGGGCCCGCCGACGGGCGCGGGTCGCGTCGCCAACAGCGCGTCCAGCTGGCCGCGCCGCGGGAAGATTTGGAACTGCGTGGTCATCGCGACGCGTTCCGATCCGTCGCCGGCCCGGTCCGCCGCCCGGTCCCGGTGCCGCACCAGCAGGGCCATCATGTCGTCGGCGAGTTGCTGCGCCTCGGCGGCGCTCAGGCTGACCGTGAGGTCGCTCATGCTGGTCGCCCTCACCCACTCCTGCGGCCAGTCGGCCAGCTCGGTGATGGACCGCTCGACGTTCTCCGCGTACATCCGCGCGACCGTACGCAGGTACGCCTCGCCGAGTTCGCGCTCCGGGGCGTCCCGGTCGGGGGCGTCGAACCAGGTCGAGCGATGCACGGCACGCCAGAAGCGCTCCCGACCGCGGCCCAGCTCGGGCGCGTCGGTGACGAAGCCGTGAGCGGCCAGTGTGCGGAGGTGGTAGCTGGTCGCTGCGCTGGACTCGCCGAGCCGGGCGGCCAGCTGGGTGGCGGTCTGCGGCCCCTCATGACGCAGTGCGCCGAGCAACCGCAGGCGCAGTGGATGGGCTACACCGCGTAGCGTTCGCGCGTCGAGGACTACGTCCTGCGTGGAGTCGTACCCGGGTTTGTGCGGATCCTCAGCCATGAGTGCCAAGATAGCTTTGCAAAGAAATCTTTGCAACAGGTTGTTGGCATCGCGTCGGACGGTGTCGTGCAGCCAGGCGAGGTACCGCCGGATCCGGGGGGTGTAGGCGCCCGGATCTCGAACGGCTGGTGAGCTGCTCGGTTTGGCGTGGTGGCAGCAGGCTGTGGCGCGCGCGTGGGCTGGTTGTTGCACGTCAGCCGTTCTCGGCGATGTCCATTGCGAGGGGCTACCACCTCCGGCATGACGCAGGCATGATCCAACCCCCAGAGGAGCTTCCATGCGTACCCGTCCACCTCTCGCCGTCGGGGCGGCCTTCGTCCTCGCTCTGACACTCAGTCCATCGGCCACCGCGGCCGTCGTCGATCTCGGATCGCCGGCCACCGATCGGATCGACGTGCGTCGTACGTCGAGTTCCGTGCGACCGACCGAAGCGCAGGTCACCGCCGTACGCGAATTGGTCGCGTCCGCGGGCGCGGGCACGCGGGTCAGCTGGGACGGGCGGTTCGGCACGCCTCGGACGATCCGTAAGGACGGTGGCTGGCTCACCGGGCCCCGCTCTGGCGATCCGGTTACCGTCGCCCGGTCCTTCATCGACGCCAACCGCGACGCGTTCGGTCTGTCCGGCAAGGACGTCGCGGAGCTGACGGTCGTGCGGGACCACGAACTCGTCGGCACCGGCACCCACGTGGTGAACTTCGCACAGACGTACGCCGGCCTGGCGGCGGTGCGCGGCGGTCGGTTGGGGGTGGCGGTCGCCAGGGACGGGCGGGTCCTCTCCTACGCCGGCACGTCGGCCCGCGGTGGTGGGCTGGTCGCCGCGCACACGCTGTCAGCGGGCCAGGCGTTGCAGACCGTGGTCGGTCGCCTCGCCGCCGGTATCGGCTACACCGTGCAGCCGACCGGGCAGCGCGCCGGCTTCCAGGTCTTCGCGAAGGGGTCCTTCGCGGGTGACTCCTACGTGCAGAAGGGCGCTTTCCCGACCCGTGACGGTGCCCGGCCGGCCTACCGGGTGCTGTTCGTCAAGGCGCTGGACCAGGCGTGGGACATCGTTGTCGACGCGGCGACCGGTGAGACGCTGTACCAGGCCTCCCTGGTGGCGCACGACGCCGAAGGCACCGTCTACGAGAACCACCCCGGTGCTCCGGCCGGCGGCACCCCGGTCATCAAGTCGTTCGGGCCGACCGCCCAGTCGCCGTCGGGATACGTCGACCCCAGCGGGCTGGCCGGCGTCCCAGGGCCGACGACCGTCGGCAACAACGCGAACACGTACGCCAACTACTCGAACTTCCTGGTCCCCGCCGACCAGGCGCCGCGGCCGGTGAGCCCGACCGCCCAGTTCAACTACGCCTACGCCGCCAACTGGACGCGCAGCAACGGGCAGACGGTGCCACCGAGCTACGCCCAGGACCTCGATCCGGCGGCAACCAACCTGTTCTGGCACCACAACCGCATCCACGACGAGTTTCGGGCTCTGGGCTTCACCGAATCGGGCGGGAACTTCCAGACCACCAACGGCGCCAACGGCGGTCAGGGCGGCGACCCTGTCCTCGGGCTGGTCCACGCCGGCGCGGTGACCGGCGGCGCGCCGACCTACACCGGCCGGGACAACGCATACATGCTCACCCTGCCGGACGGCATCCCGGCGTGGAGCGGCATGTTCCTGTGGGAGCCGATCAACGACACGTTCGAGGGCCCGTACGCCGACGGGAACTTCGACGCCTCCGTCATCGAGCACGAGTACGCGCACGGGCTGTCCAACCGCTACGTCAGCGCCGAGGACAACGCCCTGACCACCCACCAGTCCGGTTCGATGGGCGAGGGCTGGGGCGACTGGTACGCGCTGAACTACCTCTACGGGAAGAAGCTCGCCACCACCGCCGTGGTCGGCCAGCACGTGACCGGCAACAGCCAGCGTGGCATCCGGAACTGGAGTTACGACCAGAACCCCACCGGCTTCGGTGACATCGGCTACGACCTCGGTGGCACCGAGGTCCACTCCGACGGTGAGATCTGGACGGCGATCCTGTGGGACATGCGCAAGGGCCTCGTCGCCCGCTACGGCGAAACGGCCGGTGGTGACATGGCCGCACGGCTCGTCACCGACGCGATGCCGCTGTCCCCCGCCGACCCTTCCTTCATCGACATGCGCGACGCCATCCGCACCGCGCTGGCGAACCGCTACCACAGCAGGTCGGACTACGCCGCGATCGTGGATGTGGTCTACGGCGCTTTCGCCAAGCGGGGCTTGGGGCTGCACGCCGCGAGCAACGGCGGCGACGACACCGACCCCGTCCCCTCGTACCAGCACGTGAACCCGGCCCGCAACGGCACCCTGACCGGCACCGTCGTCAACGCCGCCACTGGTGAACCGGTCCCCGGTGCCCGCATCATCCTCGGCGTCTTCGAAGCGCGGGTGACCGCGCTGAGGACGTCGTCCGCGGAGGGTGGGTTCTCCGCGCCGGTGACCGCCGGCACCTACCCGGTGACGATCGTGGCCGAGGGATTCGGCTCCCGAACCTTCCCAGGCGTGAAGATCACCGCCGGTAAGACGTCCGCACTGCGATTCGCGCTGGCCCCCAATCTGGCGTCCGCCGCCAACGGCGCAGCCATCGTCTCGGCCACCACGACCGGTGCCGGACAGCTGATCGACGACACCGAGGCGAGCAGCTGGAAGGCCGCCGCGGGCACCGGCAACGCCGTGATCAAACTAGCCGCTCCCGCGCAGATCTCCTCGGTCCAGGTCAGCGCGTTCGCCACCTCCCGCTTCGAGGGCCTGCGCGGGTTCACCCTGCAGGCCTCCACCGACGGGGTCAACTGGCAGACCGTCCTGACCCGGGCGGACGCATTCGGCTACCAGACGCCCCGCCCCACCGCACCCGACCTGCACTACAAGCAGTTCGCGCTGCCGAAGCCGGTGCAGGCCCAGTACGTGCGGTTCTGGACCGACACCGCGCTCGGCGAGACCAGAAGCGACGTGCAGACGGCTGAGCTGCAGGCCTTCTCGCAGACCGCCACCGGGGTTGAGCCGCTGCCCCCGTCACCGCCGGACGCTCCGGTGACCGAGACCGGGATGATCGTCACGGGCAACCCGTCCACCGGCACGGCCGACGACGCCACCGGCGTGACCGCCACCGCGTTCACGTCCGCCTGTGCGGTGCCGGTGGCACCGGTGCAGGGCGCGGACGGTTGGGTCACGAAACTGCCGGACAGCTTCGGTGACGGAGCCCACCGGGTGCAGGTACGCGGCGACACCGCCATCCCGTACGACTTCGACCTGTACTTCTACGACGAGTCGTGCGCCCTGCTCGGCTCTGCGGCGTCGGAGGCCGCCGACGAGTCCGGCACGATTCCGAGCGGGACCCGCTACCTCCTCAGCCAGCTGTGGCTGGGCGCCGCGGTGCCGTTCACCCTCACCGCGACGGACACAAGGTGATGTAGGCCAGCCGCCGCCATTCCTCCGACGCCGTCCGCGACGCCTCCCGGGTGGTGGCTGCCGGCACCCGGCAGCCACCACCGTCTCTCACATCTCCGCGGCTACGGCCTGGCAGGCGGCGACGAGAGCTGAGACACGACATGGCGGACTGTCGGCCAACTCGGGTCGTGATAGTCGAGCAGAATGTCCAGGTGAGGGCCAGCACACAGGTGCACGTCGCTCGCCTGACGGTTCGCGTGGCTCGTTGCCGATGCTCTCGGGGCATGCGTCGCCACGCGAAGATCGATGCGGTGAGCCTCGTCTCCGCTCGCCGCCGTCATACCTGCGATCACCATGACCGGCGGTTCGCTCGCTGTGCTGTCGGTTGAATCCAGGCGGGCAAAGTCGGGGCGGCCCGATCTGGAAACCCAGCAGTGGCAGACCCGACCACGCGCGTGCAATGCGCGAACCAGGCGACCAACGACAGTGACATGCGAGGGCGGGCAAGTTACCACCACCCGCAAGCCCTTACCGACCGTCGCCGCCACGATCAGGTCAGCGACGGTCGCCAGCACCATACGTTCACGCGCAACGGCGGACAGATCAAGCACACAAATGCCCTTCAGCCCAGGCGAACCGGCACCAGCTATCAATACAGCCTCGGCACCGGACTCGGCGCGAGATGCTGCCGGCCCGACATGGACGCTTGTGACGTCCCGAGCCGACCTCTGCACCTGCCACCAATGCAGGCGTCAAGAATGCGACAGCCGTTACATTGACCTACGTCCGCCTTTATGGCCACACACACAACGCCCGGACGCTTGAGGTCCTACAGGCCGCCACCGCCTCCTTGGCCTGCTACTCAAGGCTCCGCCCTCACGACCGCGGGCTGCGGCGGTTCGCCCTGTTCCGATGCGCTACCAATCACCACGCCGAGCGCCAACAGCATTTCCGATAATGTTCAGCCCGGCTGGAACCAGACACTGGAAACCGCGCAGCGCCTCAGCTGGGCGTGGCCGGGTGACACAACAACCCGCCCGTCGCCGGATCGCTTCCGCTGATGCACTAGGGACCGAATCGGTCCGGCCGCGAGTCCGCTCGTCATGCAGAAAGCGGTCGCGGACGGGAGCACGGCCGAACCCGCGGAATGCTGCCATCGACGTCCCCGACGACGAGCACCGTGACGAAGGCTGCGGCGACCAAACGCGCTGCCGCCGTGAACCAACCGGCTCCGGTCCCGGGGTGTTGGGTGCGCTACGGTCGCGCCTGGCGACGACTCGGAGGTGATCCCCGCAATGGGCCATCGGTGCGGCCAAGCTGGCCAGCGGAAAAGGTCCCAGCACCGCCTCAACAGGTGCCGCCGATTCCTCGACGCGGCCGACGACGGCTCGAACGCTCTGGTCGCGGAGTGCGACATCCGCCGGGACGGCCACCACCTGAGCGGTGTGCGCCTGGCCAGCGCGGGTGCGGCGTCACTTTACGGGCAGGGCGGCCGCCGGTGAACCTGACCAGGATCGCGCGGACAACGTCAGCGGCGGTCGTCGCCGGGGTGGCGGCCATCGCCAGTTACAGCCACATGCGACAGCTCGCCGCCGAGCACGGTCAGCCGCCCATCCTGTCCAATCTCCTCCCCATCAGCGTCGACGGGATGCTGATCGTGGCCTCCGCGGTGCTGGCCGACGACCGGGCCGCCGGTCGGCCGGGGCGCATGTCAGCGCGGGTGTCCTTCCTGATCGGCGTGGTGGCGTCGATCGTCGCGAACGTCCTGGCGGCGCCGGACAACCTGGTGGCCCGGGTCATCTCCGCCTGGCCAGCCCTGGCGCTGCTGCTGGTGGTGGAAATGCTGACCGGCGGGCGGCCAGCACCCGCGGTGCCCAGCAGCAACGAGGAGGCGGAGGACGAGGCCCCCATCCGCGCCGCCGCGGTGGGCGGCACCGATATCGCGCCGCGATCTTCCCAACCTCGAAGCGCCCCGCGGAGGGCTACGCCGGTGAAGACTCCGCCGGCCGGCAACGGCGCCCGTCCGTCCGCCGCCGCACGGGTGCTCGCCGCGCGCGCCGCCGACCCCGGCGCCTCCGTGGCGGATATCGCCCGGCAGGCCGGAGTCACCGACCGGACGGCGCGGCGGCACCTCAACGGAACGCCCGTCAGTTAGCGGCTCCAGCCTGCCTCGACAACCAACCGCACCAACCTGACCCTCAGGCCATCGATCTGCTCCTGCTGGCCGCGGGTCCACCGGGCCGTTGTGCGTCACCAGATGTGTTGACAGCCGAATGGGATGATCACGGCCTCGCAGCAGCGTGAGCCTCAATCTCCGGCAACCTCGATCCGCGGTGCCGGGACCGGCGGCAGGTACGCCTGGTCGGAGATGATGACCACGTCCACCTCACGGGTGCTGACCATCCAGTTCACCGATTCCCACGGTCCACGGACGATGCCCTCTAACCGGTAGCCTCGCCGTCGGCTGTAGTCCAGGCATCTCGCCACAGCCGGTTCGACGGGGTCGATCTCGGCGGGTATCCAGATCACTGCCGTGTCCATGCAGCCTCCTGATCAACTGCTGATGCTAGGCGACCGGATGATCAGGAGCGCGGGGAGGCAGAGGTGCACGCTCAGCTTGGGGACAACCCTGATGGCTGGCATATCCCCGATAGGGACTATTGGTACAGGGGGTAGGCGCCCCCCGGCCGTGAGTTGGGCCTGGCTGTCCACCGTCACTGCGTCGCTTATCCACGTCGCTGAGGGCTCAACATCCCTGGAACAAGCGCCCTGCCGTGGACTCAGGTCCTGGTGCGATCGGAAGGGGCGGCCCGGAGCGCGATTGTGACGGCGACGCACCAGCATCGTCGCCCCGCAGCTCCGGCGGCGGCACGCCTCGCACCGTGCCCACGTCTGGCGCTGATCGGTCTCGGCGAGGGGCCGGGTGAAGCTCACGGCCACGACTACCGACCCCTGCGAAAGCGACGGACGCTGGCGAACAGCTCCACACCTCACGTTGCCGCTACTCGCGTCTCCGCGCGTTTCCACCCAGGTCGGCTGTTGGGCGATCTTCTTGCTGAAGGGGCGCGGTGCCGTGCGGGCTGACGCCACAATCGGTGGACCGTCGTGCCGTCGGGGAGCGCGAAGGGCTCGCGGGCGATGTAGCCGTGCCGGGCGTAGAGGGAAGCCTCGGCCGTGGTGGTGGCCTCCGCGTAGGAGGGAAGCGCGAGGCGGTCCATCCGGACGAGGCAGCTGGCGAGCAGGCCGGATGCGCGGGTGGCGCGCCAAGCGGCTGGCGGGACCGCAAGAAACGCCAAGTGGTTATGAGCATCGGCGGGGCGGTGCGCCTTGAGGGCCCGGTCCAGGCAACGAAAACGGTCGAGGTGATCACCACACGCGGCGGCGAGCCGTTGGCAGTAGCTGGCCGGCGGCGGGATGGGGCGGTAGCGGTGGAACCAGACGGCGGCAGCGGAGCGGTCAGCGAGGAGGAAGACCTCACCGAAGAGGAGGGCCTGTTCGACCCAGATGCGGGCAACGGCGGTGAGCACACTGCGTCGCTGGTCGTCATCAGGAACGAGCCACGCGCCGATCGTCGACGTGTGCAGGGAATCGGCGACGAGGCCGGCAACGTCGCGGCCGTCGCACCAGCGGGCACAGATCATGGGAATATCTCGCATGGAATCTCCTGGGTTTGGCGGGTTGCCCGACGGGAGGTAAGCCCGTCCCTTTGGGCGTTGGTGTGCAGTCAGGTCAGGTCGCCCGCTGCTGGAGCGGAGGTGCCGTTTTCGTGGCGGCCGTTCCCTCAGGGATCGACTCGGCGAAGGCGAGGCCATCCCGGCCCACCCGCTGCGCGCGGACACCCCGCTCCCGGCCGATGGCGCCGTCACATAGGTGCGCCGGGGCGAGAGGTGCCGTTCACCGACGGCGGATCACCGCCGCGTCAGGGCCACACCCGGTGAAAGCGAGGCCGCGGCGGGAGGTGAAGCCTCAGGCGGGTCTGGTGTCGGGCTGGGACGATCGTTCAGTGAACGTCTCCCACCGCGACGAACCGCAGCGCTGGGGCATAAGCTCCGGCGTCCACGAGCGCGGCGAGATGTCGGCTGCCGTCGGCGTACCAGCGCCTGAGGAAGAGGAACTGTTCGCGCTGCCGGACGCGGCCGGCGTCAGACCACCGGAGGGCATCCCACCGGTGCGCCCCCGGCCACGACCCAGATCGGCGAAAGCACCGTCGGCCGGCTCGCCGCGACTCCAGCGCTCCAGCGACACGTTCCGGTGCAGCGCGGGCGGCGCGGCGTGCGGGTGCGTCGGGGCGACAGCTGGCGTCCGCGCGGCGCCGCCAGTGCCCGGAGTGGTGCCAGGCAGCGCCTCAACGGGCCCGCACTGCGGCTCGTCGGGCGCGACCACCGGATACGTCAATTGGCCGATGATCGGCCGGGTCACCTCGAGCACCGGGACCAGGACGGGGCTCAATATCTCGACGATGGGCTCGGCCGCCGGCCGGACGACCACGTCAACCGGTTCGAGTGCCCCCGCACCGGCGATCCCACCCTGCACCGCCGGCGCCGCCGCCTCCACGACCGGACGGGTCACCGGCGCCACCGCGCCGACGACCCTCGCCAACCCCGACCCAGCCTCGCGATCGGCCACACGAGGCAGCGGCGGGGCTGCCGGGGACCGGTCACTGGGCGGTACCCGCACCGCCACGACGGGCTCCACGCGGCCAGGGGCCGATGTACCGGTTGTCGCTGGGCTCTCGGACGCCGGCTCGCACCGCGCCTCGGCCTCGTCCATGCCGCAGTCAACCATCAGCGGCCCGGCGGACGGGGATGGAAGAACACCATTGATGAGCGCACCGGCATCGCCGAGTAGAGAGCCGACCACGCTCGGGCGAGGCTTGTCGTCCGCGTAGGCGGGCCCGCCCATGATCGCCTCATAGGCGCCCAAGGCGGCGACAAGTCCACCGAGCAGGAGCAGCCCGCGCACCGTCGTCTGAGCGAGTCGTCCGGCGTGACGCCGCATGAGGGCACCTCCCGGCTCGTCCGCAGTCGCTCAGCAACGTTCGCCCATTCTGCCCTAGAGCACCCGGCCCGTCACCCTCCGACACAGGGTCACCGCAATCCACGCAACGGCCCCTGCTCCCGTGCGACCCTTTCGCGGGGTCCGCGACAACTCCAGCTCTTCAGGCGAGTGAGCATTCACGGTTGCGGGACACGAACGCCTAGGCCTGGTGACGGATTGTGCCACTGCTGGCCACAAGGAGGCGGGAACCCTGATGGGAGGGCCTGCTGGCCGGGCGGCAGCCAAAATTTGATCACTATCTGGGGTAGGCCTTCCCCAGGTGCTCGGGTTGATCTCAGATCGGGAAGGCCGAGGTGCGGTCGCGGCCGGCCCTCGCGCGCTCTACCCGCTACACAGCGTGACTATGCAAAGTGGGCAAAGCTCGATAGCGTGCGGTTAACCCGCCGGTAACGAAGGTGCCTCGCGAACGTCATGACCACTGTGATCGAGCCGGAGCTCGTCCGTCGGGCCGCCACCGGCGATCCGAAGGCGACCGCGGCTTTGCTCGCGAACGTGCACCCCGGTCTGGTCCGGTACTGCCGGGCCCGGCTGGGCCGCGTCGGCGGCGCATACACAACAGCCGACGACGTCGCCCAGGAGGTCTGCCTCGCGGTGATACGAGCGTTGCCTCGTTATCGCGACCAAGGCTCCCCCTTCGCCTCCTTTGTCTTCGGCATCGCCGCGCACAAGGTGGCTGACGCGCAGCGCGCCGCGATCCGCTACAGCGCTGTCGTCCCGACCGACACCCCGGTGGAGCAGCCCGACCAGGCTCCCGGCCCGGAGCAGCAGGTGATCGCCACCGAGGTGTCCCGGCGGTTGTCGGTCCTGCTGGACAGGCTGCCGGACGTCCAGCGGGAGATCATTGTGCTGCGCGTGGCGGTCGGTCTGTCCGCCGACGAGGTGGGGACGATCGTCGGGATGACGGCCGCTGCCGTGCGAATGGCCCAGTCCCGCGCCCTGGCCAGGCTCCGTACCCTGGCCAGGAATGCTCCGGACGAGGTGGCGGTATGAGCGGACGGCAGCCAGGCGACGGCGAGGAGGCCGTCGATCTTGAGATCCTGGCCCAGGACGACCTGCTGCTCGACGCACTCGGACGCGGCCAGGAAGCCCCGGCCGACGACGATCTCGCCGCGATCCTCGCCGCGTGGCATGCCGACATCGCCCTCAGAACGCCCGCACCGGCCCTTCTCCGATCCAGCGCGGATGCCGGGAGCGCGACGGCGGCGGACTTGTCGCGCCCCGGTCGCCCGGCTGCCCCACCGCGGCTGTGCGCACGGTCCCGCCCGCGGGCATTGCACCTCACCGCCGCAGCGCTCACGGTCATCGCGCTGGCGTCCGGGCTTGGGGTCGGCAGTCGGCACGCCGGCCCGGGTAGCCCGCTGTGGTCACTGACGAAGGTGTTGCATCCCCAGCAGGCACAGGTACGGGAAGTCGAGGACACGATTGACCGGGCGCGCAACGCCCTAGCCGCCGGACGGCTCGATGACGCCCAGCAGCTCATGAACCAAGCCCGCCGCGAGCTCGCAAGCGTGGCCGACCGATCGTCGGCGGAGCGCATCCTGCCCCGGCTCGACGCGCTCACCCGCGAACTCACGGCGGCGCGAGCGGATTCAGCCACACTGCCGACAACAGCGGGGCCGCCCGCACCCACCCGCCACCCGACGACGGGTACCTCGGCTGGGAAGCCACCGCCGACGAGGTCGGAAGGGACGCCGGCGGGCGGCTCACCGGCGGCGGGAAGCGACCCGGTGCCGTCGGTACCCCAGCCCACCGCACCGCCGGTACCGAACCTGTCGCGGCTGTCGCCGTTGCCCGGTCTGCCGCTGGAGACCGGCAGCGACACCTGATGAGGGGCGGGGTAGCGCGGTCGCTGGACCGACCTCTACAAGACACACGTCCGCTCTCGATGGTCGGCGCTCAATCATTGCCCGCAGTTTCCGGATCTTCTGCGCCGGTGGGGGCCGCCAGTCCGGATCGTCCGTCGTCCGTTCGCGGGACGGCCGGGTCGACTTCCAGCTGCGACCGCCGCCCGTCGGCGCTTCCGGTGGCGGCGTCGTCGCCACATGGACCGCATCGGGCTGCTCTCCCGCGACGGCCTTGAGGCAACGCGCAAGTCCTTCACGACCAGGGCGTACCACTCGAACAGATTCAGGACCTGCACGGACACAACTCCCCGACGGTCGCCATGTCGAATTACGTCGGGGTCAGCCGGCGGCTACATCGGGGCGCCGTATACCGGCTCGGCTTCCTCTTCGACGCATAGGCGTAGGGGTCAGCCGTGGGGTCGACACGATGAAGGGCCGGTCTCCCGTGACGGGAAACCGGCCCTTGATCTGCTGCGCGCCCGAAGGGACTCGAACCCCTAACCTTCTGATCCGTAGCTCCAGGCGATGCGATCTCCTACGGCCGTTCCCGACGTCGTACAGCTCCTGGGTGCCGCCTGGTGACTCTTGCGGCTCGCTCGGTTGCTGTACATCGCTGCTGTACTGCTGGATCTCCGCTCCCGGATGCCGGGCGCGGCCGGCCACGTCGGGGCCCGCACACTCGGCCGGCCTGCGTTGCTCGTTCCGCCCAGTCGCTGTTGGTCTGTTCTAACACAGCATCGGCAGCCTGGTCTGTCGGACCCGAGCCCCGGCTGCTAACCTCTCTTACTCGCGGCACCGCCAGCTGGGGGCCATCTCTCCCATACTTGGTGGTTGACCCCTGGACTAGGGTGGTCCGTACTCAGGGGTTGGCCAACGTGGGCGGGGAGACCGGGGTGACGGGAAGTAGTGTCGGCCGGCCTGCACATCAGCCGTCGCTGCCCACCCTTGAGCAGCCTCCTGCCGGGCCAAAGCGGTCGCCAAAGCGACCTCGTGAAGAGACCGCTGGCCTCGCGGATGTCTTCCCGTACTATGCAGGATTTTCATTCGAGTGGGCCTGCCACCACTTAGACCTGATTGCACCAGCGGATTTCGCTATAGTCCTAGATCCCTGGAACGGAAGCGGCACGACCACACTGGCGGCGACTTCGAACGGCCATAGGGCCATTGGAGTCGACCTCAATCCTGTGGCTAGTCTTGTAGCCAGCCTCCGAAGTCAAGTCGCCGCCACCTCGAAACCCATGGATCCTCCAGCGAGCGCTACGGGATCGACCTATACCGACGAAGACCCTCTCCTCGCCTGGCTAAGCCCATCAACTGCCCGTCGCGTGCGTCAGTGGACGAGCGCTCTGCAAATCTGCTCAAAGCCCGCTGCTGTGCTTGCGTACGTCTCGTTGTTTAGAGTCATTCGCGGCCTAACCACTCGCTTTGAAGGCAGTAACCCTACTTGGGTTAAGCGAGCACCAACGCCCGATGACCTGGTGGATATCGCGAGCGGCCAGTTGGATACCCTACTGGTTGAAGACCAGAAGAGGCTTCTAGAGCGCCTGAGCGCCAACGAAGAGCGTGATAGGCCGCCAGCCGCCCTAGTTACGGCCTCCGCCAATCATCTGCCGATAGCAGAAAAGTCGATTGACGTCGTCCTAACGTCGCCGCCCTACTTGACACGTATCGACTACGCGGTCGCGTATGCGAGGGAGTTGGCGACCATCGGAGTTGATATCTCAAAGGACCGCACGTTGAGGTCCGGCTTAATGGGGACCACCCTTATCAGGTCTGAGCGGGTTCTGGCCGACTCAGCGTACGGCTCGCTGGCCCAGAGCCTAGTAAAGAGTATCGGTAACCATGCGAGCAAAGCCTCGGCAGGGTATTACCTGAAGCAGGTCCGGCAGTACCTAGACGACTTGGTCTCGAGCTTCGACGAGATATCGCGCGTCACCAAGGACGTAGCGTCCTTATCGCTGGTCGTTCAGGACTCGTACTACAAGGATATCCACATTCGCTTAGCCGATATCTGCATCGAAGAGGCAGAAGCGCGGGGGTGGAAGCTCGAGTCTGTCGAGCCGAAGGAAGTTAGCCGCCTCCTTACCGCAGTCAATACCGCTGCACGGAAGTACCCCAAAGGTCGAGTTGACGAGACGGTAGTTGTCCTCAGGAAGGGTTGACTATGGCGAGGCGTAAGGCTGACCAGGCCGTACTTGTAGACCCGGACCAACTGATTACATCGGTTGACTCAAAGGTCAACGCCGTCCGCACTCAAAGTATCGACTTCTCGTTCAACGAGTTGGCGGATATGTATGACGCAGACGAGCTCATCATCGACCCTGAGTTCCAGCGCATGTTTCGCTGGCCCGAGGGCTCCCAGGCACGGTTCATTGAGTCGCTTCTGTTGGAACTCCCCGTGCCGCCAATCTTCCTTATTGAGCGGGAAGACCGTGTCTACGAGCTAATCGATGGACTCCAGCGCATCTCGTCGTACCTCCACTTCCGGGGGCAGTTGAAGATTGATGGCAAGCTCCAGGATCCTCTCGTTCTCGCGGATTGCGACATCGTTAAAGAGCTGAATGGCCTTACTTACGCAGACTTGCCGCGGGCGCTCGAAATCAAGCTGAAGCGGAGCTACATCCGAGCCGAGATCCTGAGGAAGGAGAGTGATCCCCGCCTGCGCTACTACATGTTCAAACGGCTGAATACAGGCGGCGAGATCCTTGAGGCGCAAGAGGTAAGAAATGCAACCATCCGCTTGTTGTCCAACGACTTCAACAGCTTCATCTCGGAACTCAGCAAAGATTCGAACTTTGCCTTCTGCGTAGACATCATTTCAGACAACCAAAAGCTCCAGAAATTCGATCAGGAGCTCGTTCTCAGGTTTTTTTCCTACAAGAACGACGGTGAGCGATACCGCCACGATGTGGCAAACTTCCTAACTGACTACATGGAAGCGGTCTCCGATCCAGCAAATGGGACCGAGTTCGAGTACGACAAAGAGCGCACAATCTTTAAAAAGACCTTCGAGGTCCTTCGGCGGATCTCCGATCACCTTGGCATTGATTCGAAGATTTTTGGCACAGTCGACCAGCGTTACCCGGAGCCACGAAGCCAGTTCTCGGTCTATCACTACGAAGGTCTTGTTCTTGGCCTACAGCGGGTCCTAGACAAGATTGACCCGGACGACCAACACCAGATTGAGCGTTTGGGCGAGGCCGTGAAGAAGGGGAAGTTCGATCGAGCGTTCCTCAAGCATTGCGGTGGCGGAAAGAACTCTCGAAATGAGTTGAACGCGAGGGTTGGCTACTTTGCTGACGCCTTTGAGGCGGCACTCAGGTGAAGCTCTCCGACCTGAGGCTCGAGCTAGAAGAGGATTTGGCCTGGCGACTCGACGAACTTCGGCACCTCCGCAATGAACTCTTGACGGATTCCGACCCGGAAGCCTGGCCGGTTTCTGCATTGCGGGCCATTCTAGTCATGCAATATGCCCACCTTGAAGGGTTCGCGAGGCAGGCGTTTGGCTTGTATATTGACGCAATAAACGCCAAAGGGCTGAAGGCGAGCGAGCTCAAGCCTCATCTTTTCGCATCCGCCTGCATTGCCGAGTTTGAGGCGTTGCGTTCTGGGGTCGCTGGCCAGGCGGATCAGCACTCGTCTGAGGATGGCGTCCTGACTCGACGTGCAATTCGCCAAGTTGACTTTGTTCAAAAGATCCGAGCTCTAAACGAAGCCTCCGTTACCATTGACGCTCAGGCCGCCGCCTCGATGGAAATGAACTTCGGTACGGACGTGCTTAGGCGCACGCTTTACAGGTTGGGCATCCCAGAATCTGAGGTAAGTCGCAGTTACTTTCATTCGCTCGAGTTCGTGAGGCGGACCCGCAACGATATCGCCCACGGCAGCCGAAAGTCGCGAATTGACGTTCGGCTCTTCAACGTGCATCGCCGGAAGTGTGAGCAGTTCATGAACGATCTCGCTCGGCTGATCACGTCCGCGGTGAGCCGCGAGTGGTATAGACCCGTTCCCATGCAAGGGATTCCTGAACCTCGGACGCCAGCCGAGATCTAAGCGAGCGCGCATCCTGCTAGCTGCCATCCCGTCCGCCGCCGACCCACACTCCGTGGAGCGGGCCAGGGCCAGGGTGACAAGGTGGAGCGCCCTACCGGACGAACGACCTTGTCGCCCTGGCCCTGGTCTGCTCGGCTTGCCTGGGTCGGTGGTGGACGGGATGGCAGCTCCCCAACCACCCACCCACCGGAACCGTTCGGCAATCCATCCCGGAGTCGTCTGGCCCCCGCCGGAGGCAGCTCTAACCTCGCCCTTTCCCTCACCTCTCACCCTCTCCACCACCCCTCTCCTGGGCCTCAGCGGCTCCGTGTGCGCCCGTTCGGCAACCCCGGCTGCCCGAAGGATGGCCACTGGCTTCCCGGGCCTCTGAATCGCGGAGAGCGGGTGGAGGCATGTCCGCCTGGCCCACGGTCTTCCGGGACTTGTCATCGGGTCGCCTCACAGAACCAAGGCTGACGCGCGGGGCGGGGCGTGGGTTTCGGGCCGGCTGACTTACCGCCCCGGCGCCGTAGGCGGCCGGGGCGGCGGCTCCGTAGGAGCCGGTTGCCGCGCCCCGGCCCGCGCCGCGCGGAGCGCCTTGATCTAGTACAGGCAAATTCGGCAACAGATCACAGGCAGCGTCTGTCGTGTCCCGGCTGATGCTTTACACCTGCGTCCCACCTGATGCTTGACAGTGGCCGTGTTCGGCTTCTTGATCGCGTGATGTTTGCGGGCATCGCGAGGTCGGAGGCCGGGATTGGCGCTGATGCACATGTCGGTCGTGGAGCAGCGGTATCGGGCGGTTCTCGCGGTGAAGGCTGGGGATCGGGTTGGCGAGGTTGCCGCGCAGATGGGGGTGACGCGGCAGAGCGTGCACGCGTGGCTGCGTCGCTATGAGGAGGCTGGCCTGGCCGGGTTGCAGGACCGGTCGCACCGGCCGGATTCGTGCCCGCACCAGGCGTCGCCGGAGGTGGAGGCGGCGGTGTGTGAGCTGCGGCGGGAACACCCGCGGTGGGGTGCGCGGCGGATCGCGTTCGAGTTGGGCCGTAACGGTTGCCCGGGTCCGGTGCCGTCGCGGATGACGGTCTATCGGATCCTGGCCCGGCACGGGCTGCACGTGGCGGTCAGACGCCGCCGTGGCCGCTGCGACTATGTGCGGTGGGAACGGGCCCGGCCGATGGAGTTGTGGCAGATGGACATCGTCGGCGGCATCATGCTGGCCGACGGCACCGAGGCGAAGGTGGTCACCGGGGTGGACGACCATTCCCGGTTCGCGGTGGTCGCGAAGGTGGTGCGCAGGGCGACCGGCCGTGCCGTGTGTCTGGCCCTGGCCGAAGGGCTGGCCCGGTTCGGGGTGCCCGAGGAACTGTTGACGGACAACGGCAAGCAGTTCACCGACCGGTTCGGCAAGGGCGGGGAGGTGCTGTTCGACCGGATCTGCCGGGAGAACGGGATCGTGCACCGGCTCACCCAGCCCGCCTCCCCAACCACCACGGGGAAGGTGGAACGGTTCCACCAGACGCTGCGCCGAGAGCTGCTGGACGACGCCGGGGTGTTCGCCGACCTGGCGGCAGCGCAGGCCGCGGTGGATGCGTTCCGACACGAATACAACACCGACCGGCCACACCAATCCCTGGATATGGCCTTCCCGGCCGACCGGTTCCGCCCCGCAACCGGCCCGGATCAGCAGCTGGTGCCGGTGAAACTGCCCGGCTTTCTCGCCGATGCCGTCGGCGACCCCGCCCCGATCGTCCCGCCCGTCGACCTGGCTGCGCTGGCGGCTGTCGACGACGCTGAACCGCCGCAGCCAGTCGTCAACTACTGCGGTGGGCCGGTCGAGTTCGACCGGGTCGTGCCACCCTCGGGCAACCTGCAAGTCGCCGGCAAACAGTTCTGGCTCGGCCCGGCCCGCTCCGGCGTCACCGTGACGTTCTGGGCCGACACCGACGTCATCCACCTGCTCAGCGCCGGCGCCCGGCTCAAGTCCGTGCGCTCACACCTGTCCGTGACCGACCTGGCCGCGCTGGCCCGCAACGGCGGCCGTCCGGCCGGGCCATCACCGCTGCCCGTCGACACGGCAGGCTGCCCCGGGGTGGTGGAGGTCGAACGGACCGTCAACCGCGGCGGCAGCGTCTCCCTCGGCCAACACATCGTCCTCGCCGCCGAGATCCTCAGCGGCCGCCGCGTCGGCATCCGTGCCGACGCCACCACCCTGACGTTCTTCGACCTGGAAACCCGCCAACTACTACGAACCCGACCCAACCCGCTCACCCCCGGACGAGGTGATCCGGCTGCGAGGTGCCCGCCCGGCCGGACCACCCCCACAACCCGCCACCGGACCCACCCGGGTGCAGCGGCGGGCCTCCAACAGCGGAGTCATCATGGTCGTCGGCCAGAAGATCGCCCTCGGCAGGGTCCACGCCGGCAGGACGGTCACCATCGACGTCAGCGACACCACCCTCACCGTCGAATGCGACGACGGGCCACGCACATTCCGGCGGACCAACGATCAACCGGTCCACAGCATCAAAGCCCACCGCCCTCGAAAGGTCGAACATGCAGCTCAAACGTGATGTCGGGTCGGGCGATCTGCTTGCCGGCGCTAGATGACAGCGCCACTCGGCCGTCATCGTCGATAGGGTCCCGCCATGCGCGTGCACCAGTACGTCTACTTCGCGCTGGCCTCCCGCCAGGTTCCGGCCGCCGACATCACCGCCCGCCTGGGCATTGAGCCCGACGAGGTAAAGATCCGCGGCAGCCGCCGGACCCAGCCGCCCATACCCGCTTCGCACACCTGGCGGATCGTCTGCCGGAAGCCCGGCTTAACGGTGGACGAGCAGATTGACCAGATTCTTGATCGTTTGCACGCTCATGCTGACCGAATCGGTGAACTGGCCGCCGAACTCGACCAAATCGAGGGCAGCCCCGGCTCAACCGTTCTGCAAGTCGTACGGGTCCTCGAACACCCCGATGGCGAGGACGAAGATCTCACCAGCCCAGTCGAGGGACTGGAAAAGCTGCCCGGGCAACACCAGCTCCTCGGCTGGCACCTCGACGCCAGAGCCTTGGACTTCCTGCGACGCACCCACGCGGAGCTCGACATCGACGAGTACGCCTACGGATGAGCCAGCACGCCCTCGCCCGTCCACCCCGCCCATGCACTCCTACGAGCCCCTAGCATCGACACCTACTGACCCCGCAAGGTCGAACTAACTGTCTAGGCCAACACGTCAAGCACCAGCTGGGACGGAAACGTCAAGCATCAACTGGGACTCGGCAATCACAGGCAGCGTCCCCGAGCCGGTCCGGCCGCCACGACAACCATCACCCCGGCCACCGCGGTCCGATGGCGCATCGAGGGGCCGCTGTGGCTCATCCTCGCGTGCCGCTGGCCGCATCGTCCGCTTCGGCAGCTGACCGCCTGCCAGCTCTGCCCTCGTTGGCCCCGGCGGCTGCCTGTCGCTCTCTGCCTACTCGAACTTTTTCCTCTGACTTTCCCTGATCCTCCACTGCCAGGCCCTGCGAAGGTTCACACTTATCCCGTAACCACCCGAGCTGCCGGGTCGTTGGACGGATCGACGCTACCCAGGCGCATCCGTTTGGCCAGGATCTCTCGGAGAACCGGCCACGCAGCTTGGAACCGGGGCAGATCACCATCTATCGTGCCCTCATGACCCCGAAGCGTCACCCTGACCCAGCGGTGCGTGCCGTTCTCAAGGACGCGGAGCAACTCGGCTGGCGCTTCGAACCCGCCGCAGGCGGGAGGGCGCACGTCTTTGGCAAGCTCTTGTGCCCGGGTGGCCTCTGCCAGCCCGTCTGGGTGCTCAGCACGCCTCGGGGCGACTCTCAGAGCAAGATCCTTCGACGCAACATGGCTCGGTGTCCGCATAACGACACCGGAGACGAGCAGCGTGTCTAAATTGGTGGGTGTACTCACCTGAGTGCAGTCGGGTACCGTAGACACATGCGAGGGGAGGGGTGGTAACGATGATTCGGACATCCCGGCATCTAACGTACATGTTCACGCTCGCCGTTGACGGGGTGGACCTCGCAGACGAAGACGTCGTAGAGGCACTGGTCTCCGGCGACATCGAGGTGTATCCGGCCGTGGTGGCTGGAAAGTCGACCTTGACGTACCGCGTATCCGCCGAGAGCAGCTACGACGCTGTGATCGACGCCGTGACACATCTGCACTCGCTTTTTCCTCGCGTGAAGGTGTGTCGCGTTGAGATGGACCTCGTTTCTATTAGCGATATAGCTAGCCGCTTGAGCCGCCCCCGCGAGTCAGTACGCGCTTGGGTCGTAGGGTCACGTGGGCCAAAAGATTTTCCTACACCGTTGACTGTCATAGGCGATGGGGTGCGAGTGTGGGACTGGTCTAGCGTGAACCAATGGCTTAAGCGCGAGGGCATAGAGGGCCACGACGAGGAATATCTCCTGTCACGCGAGGAGATCGACGAGCTAAACGTGATGCTGGTCCGGCGCTTCTCTGGCTTGGGTGAGAAGGCCTTCCGCCCAGACCGGCCAGTCTCGCGACTCACCACGCTAACCGTAACCAAGACCAAGGTTGCGCGTCCTAGCATCACCTACACCTCTTCCTCGTCATCTTTCATCAAGGCATAGGCAGCGATGAGCGAAACCCGGTCCGACGAAGAGCTGCTCGAGCAGGCTAACGAGCTGATTCGGCGGCTAGAGCTGGTCAGCGTTACCTTTGACCGAGCCGCGGGAGAGATCAGAAACAGGTCCGCACTGGATCTGCCAAACGGTCAAGACGTTCCTGCGCACATAACTGTAATGATGGCACACCGTTTCGATGAAGAAGGCCTCGCTTTCAAGCATGATGCCAAGGTTTCTATTGGCAGCAGCGACGAGGGCGGGGACGACGCAGCCGCCATCGTAGAGGCATCCATAGTTGTCCAGTTTAGGGCTGAGTCACCGCTCGAACCGGACCACGAGCGTGCGCTGGCCCTAGGACAGACTTACAGCCACCGAGTTATGTACCCATACCTCCGAGAGCTAGTGCAGACCACACTTGCCCGATTAGGGGTTACGGGTGCAACCTTGGGTCTCTTCAGGGCCTTGGGATAACCTCGGAACTTGTCGGTATTGCTTGCAGCGGGAACGTGCCGGGAACCGAAGGTTTCCCGGCACGCTCCTTTCGCTGGACGGCAGCTCGTGACCTGACTTCATCGTCCGTTCGGCTCGCGGTCGCCTGTCACCCTGCCTCCTTCATCGGAACACGCTGCTCCATGCAGGTCCTCCCCGTGGCCATCCATGCAGGACGCGAAGCGATCGAGGAAGATCAGAGGCAGTCAACGACTCGCACTAGCGCCTGAGCTACGTGCCGCATTGACGTGACCACCGCATCCGCGCCCGCTGCCCGAAACGCTGCTTCCTTAGCCGGCTTGTTTGCGTAGCCGATGACGCGGGCGCCTGCGGCTTTGGCTCCTTCGATGTCCGAGAGTGAGTCGCCAACCAACACGCACAGCGCCGGCGGGACATCGAGGAATGCCGCTGCGTCGAGAATGGGCGCGGGGTTCGGCTTCATGCGCGAAGGGTCGGCGTACGCCCGGCCAACGGTCTTGGCGACATGAATGCTCAGTCGGTGCTCTCGTAGATAGGTGTCCACGGCCTGCGGCGAGTTGTTGCTAACCGCTGCGATTGGCAGGCGCAGCTGGCGCGCGGCCACGATGACCTCTCGTCCGTAGGGAGTCGGCTCCGCGGTCGATGCCGCCTTCACCTCCGCTGCGATCAGGGCGTCTTCCACAACTCGGGTCAACTCCTGGTCCGCCATTCTGCCAGTCTGCCTTAGTACTTCCAGCGGGTCCGGTTCCTCGGCCAGCTCGTCTGTGAGGGCCACGCCCCGGCTCGCCAGCAAATCCAGGAGCTCCCTCGCAACCTGTGGCGCTGGATAGTTAGCGAAGATGCTGCACACCGGCCCGTCGAAGTCGAGCAGCAGTGCGTGGACATCCCGGCACAACTGCTCAAGGTCGGCGGTCACCCTTCATACCGGTACGCGATGGTCGACCACAACGAGTCGAACCACTGGCGGGATGCCTCGACGAACTGCGTGCCGTGGGATGCATCGTCGTCGGTAATGGCGTAGTGGAAAAGGGGAACGTCCTTGCCCATCAGGTCGTAGATGGCCATGGGTTCGCCCTTGACGGTGACGGTCCGCTCGACTGCCGGGTAGAAACCGAAGAAGACCTCCTCGCCATTAAGCAGGTAGAGCTTGAACTGCGGTGAGCCGCGGTGCATGCGCACCTCGACGGTGGCAGAGCGGATCAGCCCGAGGTCGCCCAGCTCGGAGACCTGGTCGATGATGCCGTCGATGGCTCGTCGCGTGATGCGATCCGCCCTCTCGCGCACCGCCGGGTCGTCGGCTTGCGTCTCGGCCCTGGCGGGCAGCGCCATCGGCACGGACATGTCGGAGACCAGCACACGGACGGCGATGGTTTCGGGGGCCAGGCGACCGACCCTGACCTTGTCCAGCACCTCGGCAAGGGCGTCCCGCAGGGTCTCGCCGGAGAAGCCGGCGAAGTCGATAGTGACGTGCGGGCGGTCAAAGGCCGCTTCGATGTGGGGCCTCAACTCGACGGCGCGTTGAGTCTGGGCGCGAACGAACGCTCCGCTTCCTTGCCGGGTGACGATGAGACGTTCTGCTCGAAGGACTTCGAGTGCTCGTTTGACGGTCTCGCGTGCCACGCCGTACCGCGTGGCCAACTCTGGTTGCGACGGGAGCTTGTCGCCTGGCGCCAGTCGGCGCGTGAGGATCGCGGCCCGAAGCTTGTTCGCAATCTGCTGTGACGCCTGCTTCGGGTCATCGGGGTCAAGTTCCCCGAGGTAGTCCAGGTTTTCGGTCACTCGTCAAGGCTACTGCTGACTAGCCAAGCTAGGAAACTCGCCGTTCCAACTCTTGACCTGACTAGCCAAGTCGACCTAGCCTCAGAGGCAAGCGCTTGGCTAGCCAAGCCGACCAGCTTGGCGTTCTGGCTCTGTCGGACGGTCCGACCGAGCAGCAGGCGCCGTTGGCGCTGAGGGAGGAAACGATGGCTCTTCGGGGTGGTACGCGGTTCACGGTTCCGTTCGAAGCGGTGTTCCCGCACGGCTGTGTGTTCGTGCCGGACTCGATCGCGGAGGCGCAGGACTTCGACGAGAAGACTCGGGCGCGGACGCCGAGCAAGGACAAGCTGACCGGCCAGCGGGTGTGGCAGTGCCGGGTGATGGACATGGACCCGGAGCTTGGCGCGCGGTCGCGTGAGGTGTCGGTCAAGATCCTGGCGGACGTGCAGCCGGTGCCGCCGGTGGGTCCGTTCCAGCCGGTGGAGTTCGAGAACCTGACCGTGACCCCGTACGTCGGCAGCAACGGCCGGCTGGCGTACTCGTTCCGGGCGTCCGGGATGGTGGCGCCGAAGACCCTGGCTGAGTCGCGAGGGAAGGCCGCCTGATGGCCTCGGCGAACGTCTCGGTGTGCGCGCACATCCGGTCCGATACGACCCTGTCGTTCCGCTCGCACCCGGCCGATGACCGCGTGGTGGTGGAGCTCGGCGGGGTCGAGGGCGAGGTGATCCTGTTCTTGCCTCGGTCGGAGATCGACCGGTTGGCCGGCGTGCTGGCTGAGGCCCGCGAGTCCCTGTCGGTGCCGGCCGTGAAGGCGGCGGCCTGATCCCTGATGTTGGCGCGGGGCGGCCCTGGCCCTAGGAAAGCTCGGCCGCCCCGCTGCCCAACCAATTCCTCTCGGCCTGGAAGGGCAGGTTCATCATGCCAATTTCCTTGGACTGGACTCGCGGTGGTGGTGCCGGCGAGTCCGCTCCGTGTGTCATCTGCGGCAAGCCGGCGATTTGCCGTAGCCCTGGTGGGAAGCCGGTGCACAAGGTCTGCGCGGAGGCGTGGACCGAGCAGCACAAGAAGGCGGTGGCGTGATGCGCGCCCCGCTGGTCAACTTCCGTCGTCTCCAGGTCGCCACGCCGTGGCCGGTGGTCTGGACGGTCACCATCGCGTTCCTGCTGGTCCGCCTCGCCGTCGTGCTGGTGCGCTTCGCGGTGTGGGCGGTGCGGCATTGGCGGGCCTGGCCGATCGTCGCCCTGGTCCTGGTCGCCGTCGACGTCTACCAATCGCGCGGCTGGTGGCCCCATCTCCTGGTCCTGCTCGTCCTCGCCGTCTCGGCGGGCGTCTGGTGGTGGCGGGGCCGGGAGTCGTTCCACCGCCTGGTGGTGCTCCGCGCGGTCACGGTGTGGCGGCGGCTGTGGGTCTACCGCCGGCAGTGGCACGAGGCCATGACCCTGTGCGGCCTGGTCAAGAAGTACGACGGTGGCGAGAAGGTCCCGGAGCTGCTGTCGGTGCGCTGCTCCTACGCCACGGATGAAGTCGTGCTGCGGATGCCGCGCGGGCAGAGCCCGGAGGCGTACCACAAGGCCGCGCACGATCTGGCGTACTCGTTCGGCACCCGGCACTGCCGGGTCTTCTCCGGCCGCCGGCAGGCACCCCCGGCCCGCTCCGGCCACCTCGCCTGGCTGCTGCGCCGGGTCGACGCCATCCGGTTCCGCGACCGGCCCCGCCACGTCTGGTTGGTCTTCATCCGCCGCGACCCGCTGACCCGCATCGTCAAGCCGCTGCCCGTGCCGGCCCGCCCGGACTTCACCGCCCTGCCGCTCGGGCTGCGCGAAGACCTGGCCGTCTACTGCCTGCGGCTGCTCGCCACCCACGTCCTCATCGGTGGCGCGACGCGGATGGGCAAGGGCTCGGTCATCTGGTCCCTGCTCCGCGCGCTCGCCGCCGGCATCCGGTCGGGTCTGGTGCGGGTGTGGGCGATCGACCCCAAGGGCGGCATGGAGCTGGCCATCGGCGCGGGCCTGTTCTCCCGCTACGTCGATGACGACTGGTCGCGCATGGCGGACATGCTCGATGACGCCGTAACCCGGATGCGCGCCCGGCAACGGGTGCTCCGGGGCAAGGTCCGCGTCCACACCCCGACGCCAGACGAACCGCTCTTCGTCATCGTCATTGACGAGATCGCCGCTCTGCTGGCCTACCTGACGGACAGCGAGATCCGCAACCGCATCGCCCAGGCGCTGGGGCTGCTGCTGTCGCAGGGCGCCGGGCTCGGCGTCCTGGTCGTCGCCGCCACTCAGGACCCGCGCAAGGAAGTCGTCTCGGTCCGCGACCTGTTCCCCACCCGCATCGCGCTCGGCCTCACGGAGCGCGGCCACGTCGACCTGCTGCTGGGTGATGGTGCCCGCGACCGGGGTGCCCTGGCCGATCACATCCCGCTGTCGGCCAAGGGTGTGGCCTACGTGCTGCTCGACGGTCAGCCGGAACCCGCTCGGGTCCGCTTCTCCTACATCGATGACGACCTGATCCGCGAGATGGCGGCCACCTTCGCCACTCCGCCGGAGGTTCAGCCCGAACCGGAACCCGCCCCGGCCCCGGTGAAGCCGGCCCGATCGAACGGCAACGGCCGGCACACCTACCGGCCGACTCCGCCCCGGCAGGCCGCACCGCTGCTGCCGCCGTCGCTGCTCAACGCCCTGGACCTCGACACCACACCGAACGGAGGCGACCCGCGATGACCGCCAACGAGTTGCCCGAGGGCACCCCGGCCCGGATGCCCTACGCCGACGAGACGGACGCGCCGACGCAGGAGCCGCGCCGCTTCTACCGGCTGCGCGCCCCGCACGTCGACAAGGCATCGGTGCCGGTCACGGTCCGCGTGACCCCGGACGCCGACCTGTACGTGGCCGTTGGGTCCGGCCGTCGCCGCATGTACCTGACGCCGAACGAGGCGTGGGCGCTGTGGCGGTGCCTGTCCGAAGCGGTCGCCTCGACCGGCGAACCGCCGGAGTGGATCCGCGTGCACATCACCCCCACCCACCGCTGACCCGCCTGCCTGCTTGGAGCCCGTGATGCGTACCCGTCGACTCACCCGCCGGCCCATCCGTCGCACCTGCCTCGACCTCGCCCACACCGACCCCGACCAGCAGTGCCCCTACTGCGCCCCCGACACCACCGCCGACGCCATCCTGTCCGCCGCCCTGCGGCGGCACGCCGAGATCGCCGCCGAGGACGCCGAAGCGTGGGGATGGGCGGCATGAGCACTGATCCGGCCGGTGTCACCGAGCAGTTCGCCGCCGAGTACGCCCGCAACGCGGTGCCGACCATGCTCAAGGCGATTGCGTCGATCAAGCGGTACAACCGGTTCATTCTGCTCGGCGCGCTGGCGACCAGCTACCTGCACCAAGCCCACTACCTGTGGACCCAGAACGCGGGCTACTTCGCGTACCTGGTGCCGCTGATCTTCGACGCCGCGATGGTGTCGATGCTGACCGTCGTTCGCACCTCCGGCATCGCCCGCGACGCCAAGCGGGGAGCGCTGGTTGTCTTCTCCGGTGCCGCGCTGTTGTCGGCCACCATCAACTTCGCCTCCCCGGGCAGCCTCGGCCTGCGGCTGGTCTTCGCCCTGGTCGTCGTCCTCGTCATCGGCGTCGAGCTGGTCGCCGGACGCATCCGCCCCGACTTCGCCGCGATCGAAGCCGAAGCCGCGGCTCTCCTGGCCGCTGCCCGCGACCTCGCCACCAAGAACGAACCCGCCGACCTGCCGCCCGTCGACGTTCCCGCCGACCCGGCCCCGGTCCTGGTGCCTCCGGCACCCGTCTCGACCGCGACCCCGGCCCCGACTCCGGTCCGGTCGGCGCTCATCTCGTCCACCGTCCAGACCCCGCGCAACGGCCACGTCTTCGCCTCGGAGGTGACCCGATGATCCCCGACCCCGCCACCACCGCCGCACTGCTGACCGGCCTGTCCGGGCTGGTCGCCGCCGGCTGGTCGACCCGCACCGCCGTGGTGCTGCGCCGCCAGCTGGCCACCGCCCGCCACGACGCCACCCACGACCGGCTGACCGGCCTACTGAACCGCGCCGGCCTGGTCGACGCCTGGCCTTACCTCGCCCCGGCCGCTCCGTTGGTGGCGGTGCTCGACCTGGACGGCTTCAAGCCGGTCAACGACCTCCGCGGCCACGCCGCCGGGGACCTGGTCCTGACCGTCATCGCTCACCGGCTCCGCACCTGCGTGACCGGCGCTGCTGCTCGGCTGGGCGGGGATGAGTTCGCCCTGGTCCTCGTCACCGCCGCCGACCTGCACGCCGTGCGCGCCCTGGCCGAGCGCATCGCAGCGCCGATCCGACTCGCATCCGGCGAGCACGTCTCGGTGACCGCGTCCATCGGGCTCGCCCCGTCGACCGGGGACCTGGCCGACGCGCTCGCCCGCGCTGACGCCGCCATGTACCGGGCCAAGACCACCGGGACCGGCGTCGCCGTGCACGACCCGGCGCGCGATGACCGCACCACGCCGGCCGCCGACCCGCGCCCCGCCGTGCGCACCCGCAACCTGCCCACTCTCCCTGTGGAGGCTGTCGCATGACCCGCACCCAGCTCGCCCGCCGCACCACCGCCCGGCCCAGCGTGGTCGCCCGCCGGGTGGTCGGCACGCCGGCCGAGGTCGCCGCCGCCGTCGCCCTGGTCCGCGACTCCGGCCGCCTCGTGTCGATGACCGCGCCCCGGCAGATCCCCGGCGACTCGCGCGTCACGGTCACGGTCCGGTTCCTGGACAACGGCCGCCCGGCCCCGGCTCCGGTCCGCCGGCTGCGCCGTGGCCGCGTCGTCGCCGCCGTGGCCGTCCCGACCGTGGGTGCCGTCGCGGTGGCCGGCTACCTCGCTGCCGTGCAGCTCGTCCACGCGGTGCGGGCGGCGTTCCCGCTCATCCTCGGCGGCGTCGTGGTCCTGGTCGTCATCGTCGCGCTGTTGCGCCGCTCGGGTCGGTGCTGCCCCGGTCTGCACTGCCCCGGCTGCGGCCACTGACCGCCGTGGCTGGCTGGCCCACCTACTGCGCCCGGTGCGGTGGGCCAGCCATCGCCCTGGTCGAAGCCGGCCGCCCCGGCAGCGGCCACTACCGCGCCGAAACCGCCTGCGATCGCCATGCCCGCGCCGCCCACCGCTGGGCGGCCCACGTCGGCCCGACCCGCACCACCCCGATCGGCCCCACACAGGCCGCCCTGTTCGACGTTCCGGAGGTGACCCGTTGACCGCCCCGACCCTGCCCGGCCTCACCCCCGACCCCGCCGGCGAACCCGCCCCCGCTCCGGCTGTCTCGCCGGCGACGGTGTCGCGCGCTGCCCGCCTCGCTCTGCCGATGTCACGGCAGGTGTTGAAGGAGATGGCCGCTGAGTACGGCGTCTGCATCCGACCCGTGACCCTGCGCCGCACCGACCTCGCCACCGGCCAAACCGAGGTCATCGACCTACCGTGCGGCAGCACCCGCGAGGACAAGTGCCCACCCTGCGCGCAGCGTGCCCGCCGGCTGCGCCAGACCCAGATCCGGCAAGGCTGGCACCGCACCGACGAACCGGCCCCCGCCCCGGACCCGGCGACTGATGCTCAGCGGGAGTTGATCCTGCTGCGGGCGCATCTGGAGTTCGCCCGCGACGAGGCGCAGCGGTCGGCGCAGTTCGATCAGGTGCCCGGCATCGACCAGGCGATAGCCGAGGTGGAGGAAGCCATCGCCGCCGAAGGGCTACGCGGCCAGATCGCCCCACCCCACGACGCGGAAGGCTCCGACGGTGGCCGGCGCAAGCGGTCGACCCGCCGCCGGCAGGACGCCCCGGACCTGCCTCGGAAGAAGGTGGAGCCGCGCACGGTCGGCCGGGTCTACACCGCCCCGGACGGCACCGAACACCGCCCCTCGATGTGGCTGTCGCTCACCCTCGACTCCTACGGGCGGGTGCTGCCGGACGGGACGCCGGTCGACCCGGACAGCTACGACTACCGGCGGGCCGCGTGGGATGCGGTGCACTTCGCCCGGCTGCTCGACCGGTTCTGGCAGAACCTCAGGCGGTGCGTGGGCTGGAACGTCCAGTACGCCGGCTGCGTGGAGCCGCAACGCCGCCTGGCGCCGCACGCGCACTTCGCCATCCGGGGCACCATCCCCCGCGCCGTGCTGCGGCAGGTCGCCGCTGCCACCTATCACCAGGTGTGGTGGCCCCCGGCCGACGAGCTGGTGTGCTCCCTGGAGCATCCGCCGGTCTGGGACGACAGCCGCGGTGCATGGGTCGACCCCGATACGCGGGAGCCGTTGCCGTCGTGGGGTGACGCCCTGGACCTGGTCGACGCTGACCCTGACGCCCAACCGGCGCACGTCGTGCGGTTCGGTCGGCAGGTTCACGCCGAGGGCGTCACCCCCGGCACCGTCCACGCGCAGCGGACGATCGGCTACATCACCAAGTACATCACCAAGAGCGCCGCCGACTGCCACAAGGCAGACACCGACCGGCAGCGGGACCACCTCGATCGGTTGTGGCAGCAACTACGGATCACGCCGTGCAACGAGCGGTGCGCCAACTGGCTCCTGTACGGCGTCCAGCCCAAGAAGGCACACGGGCGGCTGCGAGCCGGGCGCTGCAAGGGCAAGGTCCACCAACGGGCAACCCTCGGCATCGGCGGCCGACGCATCCTCGTCTCCCGCGACTGGTCCGGCAAAACCCTCGCCGACCACCGCGCCGACGCCCGCGCATGGGTCCGCAACCTCCTCGGCATCACCACCGGCACCGATGACTCAGACCCCGCCGGCCCGGACGGCACGGCCGCCTACGCCTGGGAACTCGCCCACCCTGACGACCCCGACATCCCACCCCTGCAACACCGGCTCCTACGCGCGCTGTCCCAACGCGCCCAATGGAAAGCCGCCCTCCTCGCTGCCAGAGACAGAGCCGCGCTGGACCTCGCCGCGGGCGCCTCGCCCCTACCTGCCCTGCCCGTTCATCAGCCCGCCTGAATGAGAGAGGACGCCATGAGCAACCGTCCCTTATCTCTTGCCCCCAAGTGGTACTCGCCCGCCGAGGTCGCCGCGCTGCTCGGCTTCGGTCTGTCCAAGGTGAAGATGAAAATCGCCACGGGCGAGCTGCGCTCGGTGAAGGACGGCAAGTACCGCCGGATCTTGCCCGAGTGGGTGGATGAGTACATCCGCGACCAGGTCGAGCGGCAGGAGGTCGCCTGATGCCCGGCCGCACCGCGCCAACGGCGAAGGCTCGATCTTTCCCTACCGCAACGGCTACGCCGCCTATGTGTGGGTGACCAAGCCGGACGGTAAGCGGAACCGGAAGTACGTCTACGGGCAGACCCGCGAGATCGTCCATGACAAGTGGTTGAAGCTGCACCAGCAGGCGAAGGCCGGGCCCGTGGCGACCTGCGTTCCGACGCTGGCGCAGTACCTGACGTACTGGCTGGAAGAGATCGTCAAGCCGAACCTGGCGCCGGCTACCTACGTGTCATATGAGGGCTTCACCCGGCTGTACATCGCGCCGGGCATCGGCGCCAAGCGGCTCGACCGGCTCCACGTCAAGGACGTACAGACCTGGATCAACAAGGTCGCCCGGACGTGCCAGTGCTGCGCTCAGGGCAAGGACGCCGGCCGACCGCCGGCCAAGCAACGCTGTTGCGCGCTTGGCAACTGCTGCAACGCCGTCCCGTCGGATAGCGCGATCAAGGGACTCCGGGCAACCCTGCGGGCTGCGCTGTCGCAGGCGGTGGCAGAGGAGCTGGTTACCAAGAACGTGGCGGCGCTGGTGAAGCTGCGGGTGACCCGCAAGAAGCCCGGCACGGCGTGGGACAGCGACGAGGCGCGCCGGTTCCTGGAAGCGGCACGGGCGGACAAAGACCCCATGTACGCGGCGTGGGTCCTACTTCTCGTGCTCGGGCTGCGCCGTGGGGAACTGCTCGGACTCTCCTGGGATGACATCGACGAGGAGGCCGGGGAATTGAACGTGGCTTGGCAGCTTCAGCGCATCGGCGGGCAGCTCGTGCGCCGCGAGACGAAGACGGAAGAGTCGGATGCCCCGCTGCCCTTGCCGGAGATCTGCCGTACCGCCCTGGCGATTCGGCGCGCAGAGCAGGTGGCCGAGAGGAAGGCGGCCGGCGAGGTGTGGCAGAAGTCGCCGCTTGTCTTCACCACCCGCTACGGGACGCCGATTGAGCCGCGGAACTTCAATCGCGCCTGGGAAGCTCGAGTACGCCGTTACGGCCTGCGGCGGATCACTCCGCACGGCGCCCGGCGGACCTGCGCCAGCGTCCTGGCGGACCTCGACGTGCACCCTCGGGTGGCGATGCAGATCCTGCGGCACGCGGACTTCAAGGTCACGATGGAGATCTACACCAAGGTCAGCTCCAAGCAGACCCGCGAGGCGTTGAAGCGCCTGGGCGACCGCATGAACGGCACGGAGTCGGCATGACCGCTGCTGTACTTTGCTGCTGTACGGGACGGAAAAGGGGCCGTCTCGGTCTCCCGAAACGGCCCCTTACCTGCTGCGCGCCCGAAGGGACTCGAACCCCTAACCTTCTGATCCGTAGTCAGATGCTCTATCCGTTGAGCTACGGGCGCAGGTGCTCGGCCAGTCTACACACCCGGCTTTCGCGCGGAGACTCCGGGATTCGAACCCGGGAGGGGCTTTAAGACCCCAACCGCATTAGCAGTGCGGCGCCATAGACCAGACTAGGCGAAGTCTCCCTGGTGGCCCGCAGGCCACCGCGGCCGAGGATACAGGGCCAGACCCATCGGGAGCAAAGCGACTACCGGACCGTCGCCGGCACTGCTGCGGGGACCCGTGCGGTCGAGCGCTGTGCGACGGCTCGATCGGGACTACGCTCCATCGATATGCAGGAGCAGCCGCCCAGCGAGCCGAACCGCCGAGAGCCGGCTGAGGGAGCGCGGCGGCGCTCCCCGAAGGCCACCTTCACCCCGCCGCCACTGCCGGCGACGCCCGATCCGGCGGAGCGGGCGGAAGCCGGGGAGGCGCGTCCCCGCCGCCGGGCGAAGGCGGCTCCGACGGTGCTGTTCCAGCCGCCCGAGCCGGACCGTCCACTGCCCCGCCAACCGAAGGCCACCCCCGGGCAGCCGCAACGGCAGGCTGACCAGTCAGGCAGCGCCGGTGAGCCGGGCCACAGCACCGCCTCGGCGACCGGGCCGGCTCGGCCCGACGGGGAGAGGCACGCCGGTGCCACGCAAGCCGGTCCGGCGCCGGGGAACCAGCGCCCGGCGGCCATCTCCGCAGAGCCCTCACCGGTGACGGAGAGCGCCGAACCGCCCGGCCGGGCCGATTCGACGCAGCCCTCGGTGGCCCCGGCCGCCCCGCCCGCGGCGTCTGCGGCTGCCACCTCGACTCCACCGAAGGCGGTCAGCCGCACCACCCGGGCTCGCCGGGCGGGGCCGGCGGACCCGGCACCGGCATCATCCACCGCGGCCGCCCCGAACGCGGCGGCACCGGCTACCACGGCCCCGACCGCATCAGGTCCGAGCGCAGCCGACCAGGGCCAGGCGGATCCGGTGACGGCTGCCCGGACCACGAAAGATCCGGCCAAGGCGGCACCGACCAAGGCCGGCCCGGCGCGGAAGGCCACGCCCAGGAAGGCGACGGTCCCGCCGAGGGCGGTCCCGGCGGAGGCTGCTGCGACCGAGGAGGCTCCGGCCCCGACAACTCGGGCCAGCAAGGCCGCCGCGAGCAGGAAGAAGACGCCGGCCAGGAAGGCCGCACCGGCGAAGAGGGCCGCCGCGGTGACGACGGTCACGCCGACCGGGACCGCCACCCCGGCCACCGAGCCGACCCGGGCCGACACGAGCGCCCCGGCCCCCGAGGCGACGCCGCCGAAGGAGGCCATCCCGGCCAAGGAGGCCGCCCGGCCGAAGGAGGCCGCCACCCCGGCGAAGGAAACCGCGGCGACGGAGGCCGTGGCGAAGACGACGGACGCCCCGGCCCCGCCGATCCAGGTCGGAGCAGTGGAACCACCGATGCGTACGCCGGAACTGCGGGCGGCCCTCGCCCGGCTGGTCGAGCATCCGGGCTTCGCGCCGGAGCTGCTCGCCCTCGCCGCCGTGGAGGCGATCGGGCCGCGCGCCCGGAACTGGGCGGACCGGCTGAGGTCGACGTACCCCGATGCCTCGCCGGACGGCCTGGCCCGGCTCGCCACCCGGCGGTTCGTGCGGCAGGCCGGGGCGGGCGGGGCGACCGCCGCGCTGGCCGGCGTCTTCGCGCCGCTGGCCGAGCTGGCGGCGGTGCTCTGGACCCAGGCGAACCTGGTGCTGCACCTGGCGGCGGCGTACGGCCGGGATCCGGCGCACCCGGACCGGGCCGCGGAGCTGCTGGTGCTGACCCAGGTGCACCCGGACGCGGAGAGCGCCCGGGCGGCGCTGGCGGCGGCCCGGGCGGCGGACGGGCCGGGCGACGAGCCGTGGCCGCGGGCGGCGGAGGCGGCCTGGCGGCTGGCCGCGCCGCTCGCCGCGCAGGCCGGCGGCTGGCTGGTGCTGCGGTTGGCGTCCCGGGTGCTGCCGGGCGCGGCGGTGCTCGCGGCGGCGGCCGGTGACGCCGCGGCCGCCGCCCGGCTGGCCGCCCGGGCGGTCACCAGCTACCGGTCACCCCGGGCGCGTTAGGAGAGCCGCGACGTGCGGCAGGCGCGGGGCTGCCGCAACCGGAGCCGGTCACCGGCCGGGGTCGCCCGCCGTCACAGCCAGGAGAACCAGTCCCTGGGCAGCAGGGCGTAGCCGACGAAGGCCACGATGTCGAGCAGCGCGTGCGCCACGACCAGCGGCATCACCCGGCGGGTGCGCAGGTAGAAGAGGCTGAACACGACACCCATCACCGCGTTGCCGACGAACGCGCCGAAGCCCTGGTAGAGGTGGTAGGAACCGCGCAGCAGCGCGCTCGCCGCGATGATCGCGCCGGTCCGCCAGGCCAGCTGGCGCAGCCGGGTGACCAGGTAGCCGACCACGATCACCTCCTCCAGCACGGCGTTCTGCACGGCGGCGAGGATCAGCACCGGCACCGCCCACCAGACCTCCGGCAGGGCGGCGGGCACCAGCGTGGCGTTCAGGCCGAGCTGCGCCGCGGCCCAGAACAGCGCCAACCCGGGCAGGCCGATCAGCGCCGCCAGGCCGGCGCCCCGGGCCAGGTCCTGGCCGGGCCGCCGGGCGTCCAGGCCGAGCGTCCGTGCCGGGTCGCCGGGGTCCCTCGCCAGCAGGTGTACGGCGAGCAGCACCGGCAGCAGCGCGAAGAAGATGCCGAGCAGCTGACGCGTCAGGTCCAGCCACGGCAGGGCCGACTGGGAGGTGTTCAGCGCGGCGGTCTGCTTGGACAGCGGGCCCTCGGCGGTCAACTTCGCGATGATCGACACCAGCGCGTAGACGGCGGACTGGCCCAGCGAGAGGCCGAGCACCAGCAGCGTCTCCGTGCCCAGGGTGCGCTGGGACACCGGGCGGGTGAGCTCAACGGTCACCGCACCACTCTGCCCGACCGCGGCGACCGGCGGCACCGCCCGAGCGAGCCTCGTGAGCCGGTCGCACATTCTGTGCGACCGGCGGGAACGCTCCGTGGCCATCCTGGGCATGCCCGATCCGCCGTTCTGGAGAAGGAGCGCGCCCGTGGACGACTTCGCACGGCTGCTGAAGGAGAGCTGGACCCTGGTCGAGGAGCACCGGGAGCGGCTGAGCGGTCACTTCTACGCCCGCCTCTTCCTGCTCGACCCCGCGCTGCGCAACCTCTTCCCGGTGCAGATGACCGGGCAGGGCGACCGCATCCTGGAAGCGATCGTCACCGCGAGCCAGACGGTCGGCGACCCGGAGAGCTTCGACGAGTACCTGCGCTCGCTCGGCCGGGACCACCGGAAGTTCCACGTCGAGGCCGGGCACTACGCGACCATGGGCGTCGCGCTGCTGGACGCCCTGCGCAGCACGGCCGGCGACGGCTGGAACCTGGAGTACGACCAGGCGTGGCGCGACGCGTACGCGGCCATCTCGGAGAAGATGCTGGCCGGTGCGGCGGCGGACGAGAACCCGCCGTTCTGGCACGCCGAGGTGCTGACCCACGAGCGGTACGGCCCGGACACCGCCGTGCTGACCTGCCGGGCCCTGCAGCACCCGCTGGCCTGGAAGGCCGGCCAGTACGTCAGCGTCGAGGTGCCCCGCTACCACCCCCGGGTGTGGCGGACCTACTCGGTGGCGAACGCCCCGAACGACGACAACGTGCTCGAGTTCCACGTCCGTACGCCCGGCGCCGGCTGGGTCTCCGGCGCGCTGGTCCGCCGGGTCAAGCCGGGTGACCTGATCCGGGTGGCCGCCCCGATGGGCTCGATGACGCTCGACCGCTCGTCGGACCGGGACATCCTCTGCGTCGCCGGCGGGGTCGGTCTCGCCCCGATCAAGGCGCTGGTGGAGGAGCTGGCCGGCTACAACCGGACCCGCTGGGTGCACGTCTTCTACGGCGCCCGCACGGAGGCCGACCTGTACGGGCTGGCCGGGTTGCGGGAACTGGTCGCCCAGCACCCGTGGCTGTCGGTCACCCCGGCGTGCAGCGAGGACCCGGACTTTGACGGCGAGCTGGGCGACATCTCCGACGTGGTCGGCCGGTACGGCCCGTGGACCGCGCACGACTGCTACGTCTCGGGTTCGGCCCAGATGGTCCGGGCCACCCTCCGGGTGCTCGCCGCCGACGACGTCCCTCCGGAGCACACCCGGTACGACACCTTCGGCAGCATCTAGGACATTTCTCCCCCCGTGCCGGGGCGCGTGCCCCTGCCCCCTGGGGCACGCGCCCCGGCCCCCCGTCGGGCGGACCGGCACCGCCCGCCCGACCACGTCCGCCCGGCCGTCCTTTCCCACCCGGGCGGACGTGGTCGGCGCGTCAGTAGCGCCAGGGGTGCCCGGTCTCGCGGTACTCCTCGATCGGCACCAGCGGCACGCCGGGCGCCATCCGGTCGACGTAGAGCCGCCCCTCCAGGTGGTCGATCTCGTGGGCGACGAGCCGGGCCATGCCGAACTCGAACGAGGTGATGATCCGGCTGCCGTCGTACTGGGCGTGCTCCACGTCGATCCGGAGCGGCCGGGGCACCAGCCCCCGGTGGTCGAAGAAGGAGAGGCAGCCCTCGTACTGCTCGTCGGCGTCCGGGGCGGCGTCGACCACCCGCGGGTTGAGCAGCACGACGGGCTCGGCGGCCCGGTCCGGCGGCCGGACCACCGCGGCGGCCTCGCCGATGCCGAGCTGCGGCGCGGCGACGCCGACGCCCTTGCTGAACGGGTGCAGCTCGTCGAGGCGGGCCAGCACCGAGCAGAGCCGGTCGACGACGTTGCGGGCGAGCCGCTCCTCGCGCGGCAGGTCGAACTGGCGGGCCGGCTGGCGCAGCAGGTCGGCGCCGCGTTGCACGATGCCGATGCCGCGCATCCGGTCGCTGGGCCGGATCCGGGCGGCGTCCGGCTCGGGATCCGGGCGGCCACGGAACCGCCACTGCATCCGGTAGCGGGCGTTCAGCGGGGGGTCGTCGGTGGCCCAGTCGAACAGGGCCCGGTCGCCCGCGTCGCGCCGGCTCACCGGCGTGCGCAGCGGCCCCTCCTCCGCCGAGAGCGAGGTCTCCACGCCCCAGACCTGCGGGTCGAGGGCCGCCGGCAGGTCCAGGCGTACGGCCAGGTGCCGGGTGGGCAGCCGGACCGCCCGCTGGAACCAGGGACCCCACTTGTCCTGCCCCACGCGGTACGCGTACTCGATGGTGGCCCGGTCGCCTGGATAGAGCGGGAACCGCCGCTCGCCGTTCTCGAAGAGCAGCCAGATCTCCTTGAAGGCGTCCCGGTCGTGCTTGGCCCGCCAGTGCATCGCCTCCCGCTCGCCGCCGTCCTCCCGGTACGCCCGCAGTCGCAGCTCGGCGAAGGTCAGCGGGTGTTCCCGGTGGTGCTTGTTGGACCGGCCGGGGTCGTTCGGGTAGCGGTCGACGGCCACCCGGACCAGGTACCGGGTGACCGGTTCGGTGCCGGCGTTGTAGAGCTCGCGGCGGATGACGCAGCGGTAGCCGTCGTCGGCGTGGGTGAGGGTGGCCACCTCGCGCTCGACCACGAGGCCGGTGCCCGGCGGCAGCCACTGGCCGGGCAGCGGGGGATCCCGGTGGCCCTTCTCGGCCCGCGCGTGCCGGAGTTCGTCGTACTCCCGGAAGCGCTGCCAGATCGCGCCGCTGGCCTCCAGCACCGCCTCCGCGCGGCGCGCGAAGTCCTCGGTCGGCCGGTGCCGGCGCCCTTCGACGTGGCTGACGTAGGACGGGTCGAACCCCATCAGGCTGGCGAGCTGTTTCTTGGACAGCCCCCGCCCGGTTCGCTGCCGCGCGAGTTCGGCGGCGAAGGAGTCGGCAGCCCGATCGAGCGGTGAGGTCGTCATCAGCTTCCTCGTGGCCGGGAGTATTAGTTTCACGTTCCGTGGCCGGGCGCGTACGGAACTGCCACCTTGCCGACACGAGGCTTGACTGTTCAGCGATATTCATCGATACTGCACCCCGCCGCCGAAGACCGGCGGCGTTTCCCACCCCGGCCGCCGGGTAGTACGCCGACGCCGAGCCGGATCACGGGGCGAGTGACCGGGGCCTCTCCATCCCACCGAGGTGAGGGTTCCCTCAGCCCCCGAAGCGTGGTTAGGCTAACCTTAGCTCAGCAGGGGCGCTTCGGACGGGGGGACGAGTCGGATGACAGCGGTGATGCCGGGGCGCCAGGTCGCCACCGCGCCGCTCGCGCCGGTCACCGCCGCCCTGCGGGCCATGTTCGGCACCGACGACGTGCCCGGCCTCACACCCGGCCTGCTGGTCACCGACGAGTTCGGTTGGAGCCCGGCGACCAACCTGGTCGACGGCAGCCGACTGCCCGATTTCCTGCACGCCGCCACGCTGCGCTGGGGTGGCACGCCGCACGCCTGCGCGGCGCTGGCCTGGAAGTCGTACAGCTACTGGACGGCGCTGCCGGTGGTGCTCGGCTGGGCGTCCGCCCGACGGGTGCCGCTGTTCGACCCGGCCGACGTGCTGATCCACTTCGAGGACCACCGTCCGCTGCTCACCCTGGGACTGCGCCGCTCGACCCGGGTCGCGGTGCTGCCGGGCGACCCGCTGGCGGTAGCCGGCCTGCCCGAGGTGCGCGTGGTGGCCGGCGAGGCGGAGCTGCTCGGGGCGCTGCGTGCCTCCCTGCTCGACGCCCACCTGGCCCCGATGATCGAGCGGATCCAGGCCGAGGTGCGGATCGGCACCCGGACCCTGCTCGGTTCGGTGGCCTCCGGCATCGCGCACGGCATCATCCGGGCCGCCGACGGGCTGCCCGGTACCTCCGTCGAGACCATCGACACCCTGCTCACCGCGCTCGACCTGCGCGATCTCGTGGAGCTGGTGCCCGGCCCGGCCGGCGAACCCACCGTGCAGCGGCGCACCTGCTGCCTGGCCTTCACCCTGCCGAGGCCGAAGATCTGCCAGGGCTGCTGCGTCCGCCAGCCCTGACCCCGCCCGGAGCGGGGCGCCGGTCGCTCAGTCGGTGAGCGGGCGGACGTCCCAGACCCAGACGCCCCCGGTGCGCTTCGGCTGGATCCCGGTCAGCTCGGTCATCCCCCGGCGCAACGCGTGGGACTGCGGGTGCGGGCCGAGGATCACCACGCCCGCCCGCCAGTAGCGCAGGTCGTCGACCGCGTCCACCCGGGCCTGCGGGGTGATCGGCGGCACCGCGCCGGTGTCCCGGATGACGCCGAAGAAGTTGCTGGTCGGCCGGGGTGGCGCGGTGAACAGCGCGATCCGCCCCATGCCCGGTCGGGTGTCCGGCCCCAGGAAGTAGCCCCGCGCGATCGGCATGTCCAGCCGGGTCAGCGCGGACCAGCGCAGCGGCTCGGCGTAGTTGGTGTCCGGCAGCGGCAGGGTCACCACGCTGCGCCCGCCGGCCACGTACGGCCGCCAGGCCCCGGACGTGACGAAGGCGGGCACCGCGTCGAGCCGTTCCGCCGGCAGCGGGGTGGGCAGGAGGGGCAGCAGGGCCATGGTCAGCACGGTGGCGGTGGCGAAGCGGATCTGCGGGCGGGCGGCGGGGAACCGGGCGGCGAGCGTCCGGGCCCGCTCGGCGCCGTATGCGAGCAGCAGCCCGATCACCGGGGTGATCGCCAGGGACCACCGGGTCGGCACCACCGAGTGCAGGATCGGCAGGTTCTCCAGCGCCGCCCACGGGGCCGGGATGCCGGTCTCCCGCCCGTTGAAGTGGATCTCCCTGCCCAACGAGAGCAGGCCGAACAGCAGCCCGAGCCCGGCCAGGCCGAGCACCACCACGTTGCGCCGCAGCCACCAGACCAGCGCGACCACCAGCACCATCAACGGCCAGCCGAAGAAGGCGTTCTCCTCGGTCGGGTTCTTGGCCAACCCCGCCGCGCTGCGGTTGTCGCCGGCCAGCGACTCCCGGGAGAACGCGACGAACGACACCAGGTCGGTGGAGTACCCGCGGATCAGCGGGGACAGCCCGTGATAGGCGCCGGGACCGAAGAACTGCACGGAGAGCGGATAGGCCAGGAGCACCGCGCTGACCGCGGCGGCCACGCCCAGCCCGGCGAGGAAGGGACGGGCCCGCCGGCGCAGGGCGGGCCGGCCGAGGGCGAGCGCCACGACCACCACGCCCAGCCCGATCGCGGTCATCAGCAGGATCTCGAGGTTGAGGAAGGCCTGCCAGACGATCACCAGCGCGAGCAGCAGCCCGTTGCGCAGCCAGCGGCCGGGTTCGGCCAGCCGCAGGGTGCGCCAGACGATCAGCGGGACCACGAACTGGGACACGATGTTCGGGTGCGCGTTGGCGTGCGACACCATCGCCGGCGCGTACGCGCAGAAGGCGGCCCCGAGCCAGGCCGGCCCGCGAGTGCCGATGACCACCCGGGAGAGAACGAAATACCAGGCGGTGGCCGTGGCGATCATTCCCGCGGTGAGGAAGACCAGGAAGGCGGCGCGCGGGCCGAGGAGGATCGTGATCGGCGTCATTGGCAATGAAACGGATAATACCGACGTATTTGCCATCAAATTGACGCCATCCGGGACGTTCATCCGGTCGGAGAAGAACGGATAGGCGAAATCGGTCACGACCCGGGCGCCGTGCGCCATCATCCACTCGAACTGCGCCTGGTCCGTCGGGTTGTCCCGGATGCCCTGGCGCGGGTCCAACCAGAGCCGAGCGGTGATCAGGAAGCCGAGCAAGACGAAGCTCAGCACCGCGGCGACATCGGTCCACCACCCCTTCGGGCGTACGCCCCGTTCGGGCCCGCCCTCCGGCGCCTCGGGCGAAGGCTCGCCGGCGGGGAGGTCCGATTCAGGAGTAGTCATGACAATTCGTAGGGTAGTCAGGGGTAGCCGCCACCGTGACATGTTTCGGGGTACTGCCGTACCATGTGCCGGGTTCGCCGCCCGCCGCTCACCCGCCCAACCCGATCACATTTCGGCCACCACGGTGCCCCGATTCTTCCGCCCGCGGCGCGGATGATTCACTCTGTCGGTTCAGGCGCGGGTCGAGTCATATCGTGAGGAATCGACGCATGGCAGAAATCACCGGGGATCAGCGCGTCCAGTCCGAGGTCCTGGAGGGCCTCGCGACCGCTGTCAACCACCGTCGCTGGTTCGTCGAGCTGGCCCTGCCGTACCTCGGTGACAACCCGATCGAGATCGGCAGCGGGCTGGGCGACTACGCGCTCGAGTGGGCCACCCGGCTGCCCCGGTTCACCGCCACCGAGGCCGACCCGGACCGCCTGGTCTCGCTCAAGGAGCGCCTCGCCGAGCAGCCGACCATCGAGGTCCGGCAGATGCTGCTGCCGCACTCCGAGCGGGGCGACTACAGCGCGGCCGTGTCGTACAACGTGCTGGAGCACATCGAGGACCACGTCGGCGCGCTGAGCAGCATGCGCGACCTGGTCCGTCCGGGCGGCGCGGTGATCATCATCGTGCCGGCGTTCCAGTTCGCGATGAGCCCGGCGGACGTCGCCACCGGCCACGTCCGGCGCTACACGAAGAAGACCCTGGCCGCCGCGATGACCGAGGCCGGCCTCGAGGTCGAGAAGATCCACTACGCCAACGCGCTCGGCCTGATCGGCTACTTCATGGCCACCAAGGTCTTCCGGCTGATGCCGAAGGAGGGCCCGATGGTGAAGGTCTACGACACCCTCGTGCTGCCCGCCACCAAGGCCGCCGAACAGCTCGTCCGCCCGCCGTTCGGCCAGTCCGTCTTCGCCGTCGCCCGCGTCCCCGCCTGACCCACCCCGCCCGGCCTGACCCGGCTCGGCCTGGCCTGACCCGGCTCGGCCCGGCCCGCCCGACCCGGCTCGGCCCGGCCCGCCCGGCCCGGCCCGGCCCGGCCCGTTGATCATGAAGTTGTCGCCCGCCGGACCGGCGTGTCACGGCGACAACTTCATGATCGACGGAGACCGGGGGTTACTCCTTGGCCTGGTAGGTGGGGCGGATGACGGCTCGGGCGAGGGTGTGGAAGGCGAGGTTGAAGCCGACGTAGGCGGGGGTGGCGTCGGGGGTCAGGTCCAGGCGGTCGACGTCGAGCGCGTGCACCGCGAAGACGTAGCGGTGCGGCCGGTCGCCGGGCGGCGGGGCGGCTCCGCCGTAGCCCCGCTCGCCGTAGTCGTTGCGCACGGTGAACGCACCGCCGAGGTCCGCCTCGGCCACCCCGCGCGGCAGCGAGGTCACCTCGGCCGGCAGGTTGACCAGCACCCAGTGCCAGAACCCGCTGCCGGTCGGCGCGTCCGGGTCGAAGCAGGTCACCACGAAGCCCCGGGTCTCCGCCGGGAAGCCGGACCAGGCGAGCTGCGGCGAGAGGTTGTCGCCGCCGACGCTGCTGTGCGCGAAGGTGGCCTCCATCGGCTCGCCGTTCTGGACGTCGTCACTGGTGAGGGTGAACGCCGAGACGGTCGGCAGCAGCTCGTACGGGTCCGGGGCGATCGGTCGTTCCAGGGTCATCGAACGGGTCCTTCCGGTGAACGGTTTCCTGCCTCTTCTTACCTCGCCGGCACCCGGTAATCGACCGGAAGCTCGCGTTGTCCGGCCGATCCGGCGGTCCGACCAGGACCTTTGCCGGGCGACAATCGTTCTCGGGAGGAATACCCCGTGAGCTCCATCTGGCGCGACTTCTGCTCCGCCCTCGTCGCCGCGGTCCGCCGCCCCGACGAGGCGGCGGTACGCGCCGAGCGCCGGCGGGCGGTGCGGCGGCTCGCCGAGGAGAAGATCCGCGAGCAGGAACGGCTCACCGCACCGGAGCGGCACGACCGGCCGGCGGAGGAGGACTGACGGCGCCGCGTCGAACGAGGCGCCCCGACCGCGGGGGCGCGGAACCGACGGACGGGGAGCGAGCAGACGCCGGCGCCCGAGCCGACCAGCGGATCTCGGCGGCGGAGGGTGTGGGATTCGAACCCACGAGGACGTTGCCGCCCTACCGGTTTTCAAGACCAGCGCCATCGGCCACTAGGCGAACCCTCCCGGGCCACGGACCCGACGGGTGCGCGGCCGTGCCTAGTCTGCCACGGCCGCCGTCCGGGCGGGCGGGCACGCCACCCGGGCTGGGATGATCGGCACCGTGTGGGAGACCCCGGCCATCGTGCTGATCACCGGAATCATGGCCGCCGGCAAGTCCACTGTGGCCGAGGCGCTGGCCCGCCGGCTGCCCCGCGCGGTGCACCTGCGCGGCGACGTCTTCCGGCGGATGGTGGTCAGCGGCCGGGCCGAGATGACCGCCGAGCTGTCGGACGAGGCGTACCGGCAGCTGCGGCTGCGCTACGACCTCGCCGCCACGGTGGCGGACCGCTACGTCACCGCCGGTTTCACCGTGGTGCTCCAGGACATCGTCATCGGCGCCGAACTGCCGGCCATGGTCGACCGGATCCGGCACCGGCCGCTGGCGGTCGTGGTGCTCGCGCCCCGGCCGGAGGTGGTCGCCGCCCGCGAGCGGGACCGCCCGAAGAAGGGGTACGGCGACTGGCCGGTCGCCGACTTCGACGCCGAGCTGGGTACCCGGACGCCCCGGATCGGGCTCTGGCTGGACACCTCCGCGCAGACCCCGGAGCAGACGGTGGACGAGATCCTGGCCCGGGCGTGGACCGACGGTCAGGTGGGGTAGACACGACACATGCGCGCGATCACGATTCCGGAACCCGGCGGACCCGAGGCACTGGTCTGGAGCGAGGTCCCCGATCCCGAGCCCGGGCCGGGCGAGGTGGTGGTGGACGTCCGCGCCGGCGCGGTGAACCGGGCGGACCTGCTGCAACGGCAGGGGCACTACCCGCCGCCGCCGGGCGCGCCCGCGTACCCCGGCCTGGAGTGCGCCGGGGTGGTCAGCGCGATCGGCCCCGAGGTGACCGGGTGGCGGGTCGGCCAGGAGGTCTGCGCCCTGCTCTCCGGCGGTGGGTATGCCGAGCGGGTGGCGGTGCCGGCCGGGCAGCTGCTGCCGGTGCCGGCCGGGGTCGACCTGGTCGACGCCGCCGCGCTGCCCGAGGTGGCCTGCACGGTCTGGTCGAACGTGGTGCGGCTGGCCCGGCTCGCCGAGGGCGAGACGCTGCTGGTGCACGGTGGGGGCAGCGGCATCGGCACCTTCGCCATCCAGCTCGGGGTGGCGCTGGGCGCGACCGTGGTGGTGACCGCCCGGACGGCCAAGCACCAGCGGCTGCGCGAGCTGGGCGCCGCGCACACCGTCGACTACCGGGAGCAGGACTTCGTCGAGGAGGTCCGGCGGGTCACCGACAACCGGGGCGCGGACGTCATCCTCGACATCATGGGCGCCTCGTACCTGGCCCGGAACGTGGCCGCGCTGGCCACCGGCGGCCGGCTGGTGGTGATCGGCATGCAGGGCGGGCGCAAGGGCGAGCTGGACCTCGGCGCGCTGCTGGCCAAGCGGGGCACGGTCGCGGCGACCGCGCTGCGGTCCCGGCCGGTGGCGGAGAAGGCGGAGATCGTCCGGGGGGTGCGCGAGCAGGTCTGGCCGCTGGTCGAGTCGGGGGCGATCCGCCCGATCGTGGACCGGCGGCTGCCGATGAGCCGGGCCGCCGAGGCGCACCGGCTGGTCGAGACGAACGACCACGTGGGCAAGGTCCTGCTCACCACGGGGTGACCCGGCCTATCCGGCGAGGGCCGGGTCGTCGGCCGGGCGGGGCAGCATCAGGCGCGGGCCCGGGCCCTCGCCGGCCAGCGCGTCGCTCGGGTTGCTCAGCGTGCAGCGCTGCAACGACAGGCAGCCGCAGCCGATGCAGCCGTCCAGGTCGTCGCGGAGCTTGGTCATCAGCCGGATCTTCTCGTCCAGCCTGTTCCGCCAGACCATCGAGAGCCGCGACCAGTCGTCCGCGGTGGGCGTACGCGAGGCGGGCAGCGACTCCAGCGCCGCCCGGATCTCGTCCAGCGAGATGCCGACCTGCTGCGAGATCCGGATGAACGCCACCCGGCGCAGCTCGCCGCGGGCGTAGCGGCGCTGGTTGCCGCCGGTGCGCTCGGCCCGGATCAGCCCGAGCCGCTCGTAGTAGCGCAGCGCGGAGGGCGCCACCCCGCTGCGGTCGGAGAGCTGGCCGATGGTCAGAGACTCGTGCATCACTTTCGCCTTGAGTTGAAGTCCACTTCAACTTGCAGGCTATCCGCATGACCATGATGACCGCCAGCACGGGCCGAATCGGGACCGCCCCGTCCCCGCCCCCGGGGCCGCGGCTCCCGGCACCCGTCGCGCCGCTGCTCGACCGGATCCGGGCCGGCCGGGAGTTCGGCGCCAACGTCTACTCCACCGTCGACGTGCTCTGGGTGCTCTACGACCGGATCCTCCGGATCGCCCCGGACACCGTCGACGACCCGGAACGGGACCGCTTCCTGCTCTCCAAGGGCCACGCCGTGGCCGGCTACTACGCGGTGCTCGCCGCCAAGGGTTTCGTCCCGGTCGACTGGCTCGACGACCAGGGCGGGCCGGAGAGCCGGCTCGGCGACCACCCGGACCGGCTGCTGGTGCCCGGGGTGGAGATCGGCTCCGGCTCGCTCGGCCACGGCCTCGGGCTCGGCGTCGGCACCGCGCTCGGGCTGCGCGCCCAGGGCCTGCTCACCCCGCGGGTGTACGTGCTGCTCGGCGACGCGGAGCTGGACGAGGGCTCCAACCACGAGGCGATCGCGTACGCCGGGGCGACCGGGCTGGCCAACCTGACCGCCGTGGTGGTGGACAACTCCTCGGCCACGCACGGCTGGCCGGGCGGGGCGGCGGCCCGGTTCACCGTGAACGGGTGGACCGCCGCCACCGTCGACGGGCGCGACCACGACGCCCTGCACACCGCCCTGACCGGGCAGGACCACCACCGGCCGCACGTCGTCGTCGCGGTCGTCGACTCCGGGGAGTGACCGTGCGGGACAGTTTCGTCGACACCACCACCGCGTTGCTGGCCGAGGACCCGCGTACCGCGCTGGTGCTCGCCGACATCTCCGCCGCCGCGTTCGCCCCGGCCGCCCGCCGGCACCCGGACCGGGTGCTCAACGTCGGCATCCGGGAGCAGTTGATGGTCGGCGTGGCCGGCGGGCTCGCGCTGACCGGGCTGCGCCCGATCGTGCACAGCTACGCCCCGTTCCTCGTCGAGCGGGCGTACGAGCAGCTCAAGCTGGACCTCGACCACCAGGGGGCGAGCGCCGTGCTGGTCAGCGTCGGCGCGTCGTACGACCGGGCGGCCGCCGGGCGCACCCACCTCTCCCCGGCCGACGTCTCGCTGATCGACACGCTGCACGGGTGGACCGTGCACGTGCCCGGGCACCCCGGCGAGGTGCCGGCGCTGCTGCGCGCGGCGGTGGCCGCCGACGGCCCGGCGTACCTGCGGCTCTCCACCCTGCACAACCACCGGCCGCGCGGCGGCGACGGCGCGTTGGACCTGGTCCGGGACGCCGGGCCGGGCGCGCCGCTGCTGGTCGCGGTCGGGCCGGTGCTGGACGCCGCGCTGGCCGCGGTGGCCGACCTGGGCGTCTCGGTGGCGTACACCCACCGGCCCCGACCGTTCGACATCGCGGGGCTGCGGGCGCTGGCCGGCGCCGAGGTGATCCTGGTCGAGCCCTACCTGGCCGGGACGTCGGCCCGGGTGGTCTCGGCGGCGCTGGCCGACCGGCCGCACCGGCTGCTGGCGCTCGGGGTGGGCCGGCAGGAGCTGCGCCGCTACGGGTCACCCGAGGACCACACCCGCTGGCACGGGTTGGACGCGGCCGGGCTGCGCCACTCGGTGACCGGGTTCCTGGCGCCGGCGCCGGCGGCGGTCGGCCGCTGAGCGGCCGCGCCGGCCGGGGCCCGCCGGACGGGCGGGCCGAGGGTCAGCGGGTCGGGGTGCCGGCGGGCCGGCGGCGGGTGCGCTCGCGGCCGAGGATCCAGAGCGCCTCGACCCCGTCCTTCCAGGTGATCTTCTTGCCCTCCTCGCGGTTGCGGGCGCGGTAGCTGATCGGCACCTCGTAGGGCCGGATCCGGCGGCGCAGCAGCTTGCCGGTCACCTCGGCCTCCATCCCGAAGCCGCGGGAGCGGATGTCGAGCGAGCGGTAGAGGGCGACCGGCATCAGCTTGAAGCAGGTCTCCAGGTCACCGATGTAGGAGTTGAACAGCACGTTCGCGGCCATCGTGACGCCCTTGTTGCCCATCACGTACCAGAAGCTGTAGGCGCTGTGGCTGCCGAACGTGCGATTGCCGTAGACCACGGTGGCGCGGCCGTCGAGCACCGGGTCGAGCAGCTTGGGGATGTCCTGCGGGTCGTACTCCAGGTCGGCGTCGAGGATCACCATGTAGTCGCCCTCGGCGTTGTCGACCGCCGTCTTGATGGCCGCGCCCTTGCCCGCGTTACGCGGGTGGGTGATGACCCGCAGCCGCGCGTCGTCGGCCCGGCCGAGGATCTCCCCGGTCCCGTCCCGGCTGCCGTCGTCGACCACGACCAGCTCGATCTCGCACGGGTAGTCGACCGCCAATGCCTGCTTGAGGGCATCCGCGATGCGTTCTTCCTCGTTGTAGACCGGCATGAGGATCGAGAGCTTCACGGGAATCTCCACGGTGGCGACAATGTGTCGGGCCTAGCCTAGCCTGGCTGGTCAGCGCGGCGGTCGCCGCCACCGCCGGGCGTCACGGATGGCGGCGTCGGCCGATGGTGTTTACTTCCGGCCATGTCGGCAGCCGGCTACCCGCTCGCCCTGGCGCCCGTCGCCGCGCTCGTCCTGCTCACCGTCGCCCTGCGGCCGGCCGAGCCGGCCACCGTGGCGCCGCTGCGGCTGGCCGTGGTCCGGGCCGCGCTGCTGACCGGCGCCTTCGCGGTGCTCACCGTGGAGCTGCTCGGCGCGCTGCGCCTGCTCACCCGGCCGGCGTTCACGATCGCCTGGCTGCTCTTCCTGGTCGCCGCCGGCGTGGCCGTCGGCTGGCGCCGCCGCCGGGACGCGGCACGGTCGGCCGCTCCGGTCGCCGCCGCCCGGCCGGGTGCGCTGGTCGGGGCGAGGGCCGCCGGGCCGGCCCCCGCGACCGGCGCCGGCGTCCCGGTCGCCGGCCGGCCCGCACCCGCCGGCCCGGCCGCCGACGGTTCCGGCCCCGCCGGCTGGTCGACCCGGCTGGCCGGGTGGTGGCGTACGGCGGGTCGGGGCGAGCGGCTGCTCGCCGGCACGGTCGGCGGTCTGGTCCTGGTCGAACTGCTGGTCGCGCTGCTGGCCGAGCCGAACAACTTCGACTCACAGACCTACCACCTGCCCAAGGTGGAGCACTGGGTGGCGCAGCGCGAGCTGGACTTCTGGCCCACCGCGATCCACCGCCAGGTGACCATCCCGCCGGGCGCCGAGTACCTGCTGCTGCACCTGCGCCTGTTCACCGGCGGCGACGCGCTGCACAACCTGGTGCAGTGGGCGGCCATGCTGGGTTGCCTGCTGGTCGCCACCCGGATCACCGCCCAGCTCGGCGGCGGCCGGCGGGCCCAGTTGCTCACCGCGTTCGTGCTGGCCACCACGCCGATGGTGGCGCTGCAGGCGACCAGCACGCAGACCGACCTGGTCTGCGCCGCCTGGGTGGCCGCCGCGGCCACCCTCGCGCTGGACGGGCTGCACCGGCGCACCGGCGTGGGCACGCTGCTCGGGCTCGGGGCGGCCACCGGGCTGACCGCGGTCACCAAGACCAGCGGGCTGATCGCGGTCGGTCCGCTGCTGGTGCTCTGGGGGCTCGCCCAACTGCGCCTGGCCCACCTCGACCGGCGCGCGGCCCGGCCGGCCGGCGTGGCCCGTACGGTCGCCGCGTCGCTGCTGATCCTCACGGTCGCCGCCGCGGTGGTCGGCCCGTTCCTGGCCCGGGTGACGGTCGAGTTCGGCCACCCGCTCGGCCCGCCCCGGCTGCGCGAGTCCATTCCGATGGACCGGCACGACCCCGGGTCCGTCCTGGTCAACGCGCTGCGCATCGGACACACCGCGTTCGACACCCCGTTGGCGCCGCTGCGCCGGGCCACCGCGGCGGCGATCGTCGAGGGGGCCGGCCTGATCGGGGTGGACCCGCAGGACCGCGCCACCACCTTCGGGCGGGAGACCTTCCCGGTGCCGTCCTGGTACCCGGACGAGGACCGGGTGGCTTTTCCGCTGGCCGGAGCGCTGGCGCTGCTCGGGGCGGGATTCGCGCTGACCCGGCCCGGCCGGGTCAGCGCGGAACGCGCGGGACCGCTGCGGGCGTACGCGGTGGTCGTGGTCACGGCGGTGCTGCTGCACGCCACGATGATCAAGTGGCAGCCGTGGGGCAACCGGCTGCTGCTCTACGCCCTGGTGCTGGCCGTACCGCTGGCCGGGCTCTGGCTGGAGGCGCTGTTCCGCCGCCGGTCCGCCGCCGGCACGGAGGCCGGCGGGGTGGCCGAGCCGGCGACCGGTGGCCCGGGTGGGCGGCGGTCGATCGCGGCGGGGCTCGCGGTCACCGTGCTGGCGGCGAGCGCGCTGGCCGGGGTGCTCGCGGTGTCGTACGGCTTCCCGCGCCGACTGGTCGGCACCGGCTCGGTCTTCACCACGGGCGAGTGGGAGACCCGGTTCCTGCGCCGTCCACAGTGGGCGGATGAGTTCCGCTGGGCGGCGGAGGCGGTCCGGGCCGCCGACGCCAACCGGATCGGTCTGGTGCAGCAGAACGACAACTGGGAGTACCCCTGGTGGCTGCTGCTGCGCGAGCCGGACGGCCGGCCGCCGGAACTGGTCGCGCTCCAGTCGGTGCTGCCGGAGCGACCGCCGGCCGACCCGGCGTCGGTGGACGCGATCGTCTGCACCGGCAGCCGGCCGGCCTGCACGCGGCTGGTGCCGCCGGGCTGGCGGCTGGAGTTCCGCGGCTACGTCGGGTACGCGCTGCCGCCCGGCCGCTGACGGATCTTCGGTCAGCCCGCCGGCACCGACCGGCACGGCGGTTTGCCGGGATCGCCCGGTTCGGCAGACCGCGCGCAAGGATTCTGAGACGTATTCACATGCCTGCATTCCACGCGTTACCGTCCGGTAACTCGATCGACATCCCACGATCGAGGCGAAAGGAGTGCGTCGATGCTTGGTTCCGCTGCCAGGCGCGAACGTGCGACCCGACGACGGTCACTCACCGCCGTCTTCGCCGCCGCTCTCGTCCTGCCGATGCTCGCCGGACCGGCCACCCCCGCCACCGCGGCCGACCGTCCGGCCATCCAGCCACTCCCCAGCCACCTGGAGGCGATCCGCGCCGCCGAGGCCACCGCGCTCTACGGCACGCCCGCCGTCCGCCCGATCGAGCAGCGCCGCACCGCGCTGATCACCATGGGCGACAGCGAGATCTCGGGCGAGGGGGTGGGCAACTACGTCCCCGGCACCCACGAACCCGGCAACTGGTGCGACCGCTCGTACGACCAGGCGGTGTTCCGCACCGGCATCGCCGCCGACGAGAAGTACAACATCGCCTGCTCCGGGGCGACCCCGTGGAACCTGATCCGGGGCGGGCCCACCCAGCACAACGAGCTCAACCAGGGCGACCACCTGGCGATCAAGGCGCGGAACACACACGTCAAGCTGATCTGGGTGGTGGTCGGCGCCAACGGCGACGGCACGATCCAGTTCGGGCCGGTCGCCACCGACTGCACCATCCGCCGGGTCTTCTTCCAGGGCCCGTGCTACCCCACCTACACCGACCAGTGGACGATCCGCACCGACGGCAGCCGACGGGCGGTCGAGGACGCGCTCACCGACATCCGGCGGACCATGACCGACGCCGGCTACCTGCGGTCGGACTACGAGCTGGTGCTCATGTCGTACCCGAGCCCCGGCAGCCCGGACGTGGAGGACAACCCGAACTTCCCCGGCTGGTACGCCGGCGGCTGCCTGCTCTACCTGGCCGACGCGGCGTTCGCCCGGAACAAGGCGGTGCCGCTGTTCGAGACGGCGATCCGGGCGGCGGCCACCAACACCGGCACCCGCTACCTGGACGCCAGCCGGCTGTTCCACGGCCACGAGGTGTGCACCGACAACACCTCGGTCCGCGGCCTCTACATCGAGGTCGGCATCTGGGACGAGAACGCGGCGCGGCAGTCGTTCCACCCGAACTACCGGGGGCACGGCATGTTCGCCCAGTGCATCACCCAGTTCTGGAACGCAGGCCTCCAGCGGGCGACCTGCGTCGACCCGGCCAGCACCGGCGGTGGCGTGCTCTACCCGGGGCTGTTCGAGTTCAAGCAGCTGCGCAACGTCGCCACCGGCACCTGCGTGGACGGCAAGGGCTACGACTCGCGCAACAGCACACCGCAGCAGTCGTACGGCTGCCACGGCGGGCGTAACCAGGGCTTCTGGTACGACCCGACCCGGCAGTCGCTGCACTCCGAGCTCTCCCACGACCGCTGCCTGGACGTGGCCGGCGGCACGCTGAGCGCCGGCACCGCGGTCAACATCTACGACTGCCACGGCGGCGTCAACCAGAAGTTCGTGCTCGCCGGCAACCAGATCAAGGCGGCCGGCAACACCAACCTCTGCCTGGCGTTCGACAGCCCGTGGCTGGGCAGCCCGCGGCTGCGGCTGGCCAACTGCTCGACGAGCACCCGGCAGCAGTGGTCGTTCGAGTCCCGCAACTTCGCCAACCCGGTCGGCTACGGCCACGACGACTTCATCGGGTCGCGGGTGTACTGATCGATCCTTCCACCGGCAGTGGCCGCCCCTGACAGGGCGGCCACTGCTCACGCGGGCTACTTCTGCTTCACCGGCACGACGATCAGGCGGGCCACGCCGCCGTCGCCGTCCTTGGCGCCGGCCACGCCGATCGTGGTGCCGACCGTGATGTCCGTCGACTGGATCGTGGTGCGGCGCTCGACGACGCGCAGCTTGTCGCCGAAGGTCCAGGTCATGGTGAAGCCGTCGGTGGACTTCACGGTCATCGAGTCGCCGTCGATCGCGGTCACCTCGCCGCGCTGCACGGCGACGGTCTTCGTACCGTCCTTGGTCTGCACCACGGCCTCGCCGTGCAGGGTGTTGCGGCGCAGCAGCACCCGGGCCTTGCGGCGTTCGCGCCACTCCTCGGCGCGCTCGCGCCGCGGCTTCTCCCCGGTCGCGGCCGGCGGCGCGGTCGCGGCCAGGGTGTCCACCTCCAGGTCGACGGCGTCGAAGCCCAGCGCGGCGAGCGCCTGGCCCTCCGCGCCCATCGCGGCGGCCACCTCGACGGCGGTCTCCCGGACCGGCTGACCGGCCGTCTCGGCGGCCCCGCAGCCGGCGACGCCGAGCGTGACCGCCGCGAGCAGTGTGGTGGCGGCAAATCCCCAACGTGCCATGAGTCTTCCTCTCGTCCGTGGTGCTGCCAGCCTCCCCCGCGTCGGCGAGCGGAGCGTCAGGTCGATGTTCGAGCCGGGTAAGGATCGGGCGGGAGCCGGACGGTGAAGGCCGCGCCACCCTCCGGGGCGTGTCCCGCCCCGATCTCCCCGCCGAGCCGGCGGACCAGGCCGGCGGCGAGCGCCAGCCCCAGCCCGCTACCCACCTTGCGCACCCCGCGGTACCGCTGGTGCAGCGCTCCGCGTTCGAACGCCACCGCCAGGTCGTCGTCGGTGAAGCCGGGCCCGCCGTCGCGGACCTCGACCACGCCGCCGCTGGCCGGGTCCGCGCCCGCCGGCCGGACCGCGAGCACCACCGGCGCCCCCGGCGGTACGACCCGCAGCGCGTTCTCCAACAGCCCGTCGACCACCTGCCGGATCCGGCCCGGGTCGGTGTACACGGGCACCGGCCGGTCCGGGACCTCGACCCGGAACGTCACCCCGACCGCCGCGCACCGGCCGGCCCAGGTCCGCTCCGCGTCGACCGCCAGCCGGGTCAGGTCGACCGGCACCGGTTCCAGCGGGAAGTCGGCCGCCTCCAGCCGGGCCAGCGCCAGCAGGTCGCTGACCAGCCGGTCCAGGTGTTCCGCCTCGGCCAGCACGGTCCGCCCGGTGCCGGCCACCTCGGCCGCGGGGATCACGCCGTCGGCCAGCGCCTCGGCGTAGCCGCGGATCGCGGTCAGCGGGGTGCGCAACTCGTGCGAGACGGAGAGCAGGAACTCCCGCTGCCGGCCCTCGCTGGTGGCCAGGGCGGCGGCCAGCCCGTTCAGCGCGTACGCCAGGTCGGCCACCTCGTCGGGCGGCTCCACCGGCACCCGTACCGTCCGGTCCCCGGCGCGCAGCCGGGCGGCGGCCTCGGCGGCGCGCCGGATCGGGCGGGCCAGCCGACGGGCCAGCAGCAGCCCGGCGACCAGACCGGCGGCCAGCCCGGCCAGCAGCGGCAGCCAGAGGCTCGGCAGCACCTGCCGCCACGGAGCAACGGACCGGGAACGGGTCAGCACCACCCCGTTGCCGCCGGGCAGGGCACGTCCCTCGATCAGGGCGCGCCGCCCGTCGACCGGCCGGCGGGTCGAGACGTTGCGCCCCTCGGCCACCCGCTGCACCACCCGGGGCGGCAGCCCGGGCCGGTCCGCGACGCCCCGCCGGATCAGGTACGCGTCGATGCCCTGCGCGCGCAGCTGACGGACCAGCCGTTCCTCGTCGGCGGTGCGTCCGGTCTCCAGCCGGGGGCGCAGCACCTCGGCGGCGAGCCGGGCCTGCGCGGCCAGCGCCGCCTGCTCGCGCCGCTCGACCCCGCGGATCGCCACGGGCACCGCGACGATCGCGGTGGCCAGCACCGAGACCAGCGCGACCGCGCAGGTGACCAGCACCGCGCGGGAGGTCAGCGTACGGCCGGGGCGGTGGCGGGGCGGGGCCGGCGGCGGGCCGACCACCGGCAGGGCGAGGGTCGGCTCAGCCATCGGCGGCGTACCCGACGCCCCGGTGGGTGCGGATCACGCCGGCCCCGCCGAGCTTCGCCCGCACCTGCGCCACGTGCACGTCGACCGTCCGGGTGCCGGCGTGCGCGGCGTAGCCCCAGACCGCGGCCAGCAGCTCCTCCCGGGTGAACACCCGACCGGGCCGGGCCATCAGATGGGCGAGCAGGTCGAACTCGGTGGTGGTCAGCTGGACCGGGGCGCCGGCCACGGTCACCGTCCGGCGGGCCGGGTCGAGCGTCACCTGGCCGATCGCCCGGGGCCGGTCCACCTCGGGCGGCCCCGCCGTGCGGCGCAGCACCGCCCGCACCCGGGCGACCAGTTCGCGCGGGCTGAACGGCTTGGTGACGTAGTCGTCCGCGCCCAGTTCCAGGCCGACGACCCGGTCGACCTCGTCGTCGCGGGCGGTGAGGAAGATGACCGGGGTCCAGTCGCCGGCCTCGCGCAGCCGCCGGCAGACCTCGGTGCCGGTCAGCCCGGGCAGCGCGATGTCGAGCACGCAGGCCACCGGGCGCAGCCGGCGGGCCGCGGCCAGCCCGGCCGTCCCGTCCCGTTCCAGGTGTACGCCGAACCCGTCCCGGGTCAGGTAGAGCCGGACCAGGTCGGCGATGGCCGGCTCGTCCTCGACCACGAGGACGAGCCCGCGCGGCTGGGCGTCGACGGTCACCGGCCCATGATTGCCCACCGGGGCGGCGACGCGGACGTCGGCGGATGTTCGGGTTCGGTAAGGACACGCCGGGGCGGGATGCCCTGGCCGGCGGTCAGCGGACCGTGGCGGGACGGAAGGTGGCCGACCGCGCGGCTGCCGGGGCGTCGCCGATGGTCGCCACGATCCGCTCCCGGGCGCTGCGCAGCCGGGTCCGGAAGGCGTGGTTGAGCAGGGCGTCGAGCTGCCACACCTGCTTCGGGTGCTGGGTCCGGATGACGAACCGCTCGCGGACCCCGTCGATCGCGGTGGCCGCCAGTTCGACGGAGTGCAGCCGGGGGTCGGGGCTCCAGGTGACGTTGCTCAGCTCGCGCAGTTCGGTGTTGAGGTGCAGGCGCAGTCGGTGCAGCACCCGGGTCTGCTGGGTGACGACCAGCCGGCGGTGGGTGAGCAGCAGCAGGTACTCGCCCCCCACCGGGCGGTCGGGGCGGCTGCACCGGGTGACCAGGATGGTCGCGTCGCCGGAGCCGACGCAACGGCGGAAGATCGGCATGTGCCGGGTGGCGGTCTGCACCGCCAGGCCGGCCTCGGAGGCGGCCGGGAGGAACGTTCGGGAGAAGACGTCCATGCCCTGCCCAACGACGGCCGCACGGGGGTGACGCGGCTCACACGGCAGTTTTGGAAGTTCCACGACGCCGTGTCGCACCGCCTGTGCGACGGCGGGCGGCGCCGGCGACCGGGCCGTCGCCGTCAGCGCTTCAGCGGCGGAACGTCACGGATCCCCCCGTGCCGCGCCAGCGCGGCTTCGGCTGCGCCAGCACCCACCCCGGGAACGCCGGCTGCTCGAGGTCGAGGTAGTTGCTGTCGATGTTGATCCGGACGCCGCCCCAGGTCTCATGGTGGTCGCCCTGGTACTGCTTCATCCGCCGCTTCGGCGTCCAGTAGCTCGCTGGGATGGCCGGGTCCGACACCGTCCTGACGCCGTCCCAGCGGGCGAAGTCGAGCAGGTCGGGACGGGCGTAGCCCGGCCGCTGGTAGGCCGCCACCTGGTCACGGAGGCCGTACGAGCCCACCGAGGTGTAGAGGCCCGACAGGTAGCCGAGCTCGTGCAACCGCCTGGTCCACGCGCTCGCGAAGGTGTCGACCGCGGCGGTGCAGGCGGCGTCGCCCTCGTAGTGCTCGATGTCCAGGATGATCGTGCTGCGCGCCGCGAGACCCAGATTCCCCGCGTTGCGCGCCGCGTCGTCGGCCGCCTCACGCCCCTGGGCGGCTGCCCGCGTCGGGTCGATCCGGCGCAGGTAGGTCGTGCAGGGCGGCTGGAGCCCCACGTAGAGCGGGAAGAACCGCCAGCCCGCCGCCTGCTGGGTGCTGACCCACTCCTTCGTCAGGTTGGCCTGGGCGCAGCCCCGGTTGACCCCGCCGATGTAGATGCCCACCGCCCGGTACGGCGATTGGAGCCACGCGTTCATCTGCGCGTTCGAAGGCGCGGCGCAGGTGTCGAACCCCAGGCCGGTGAAGGTGCCCGGGTGCGGTCCGGTGTAGCCGGCCGCGGCAGCCGGCGCCGGCCGGCTGATCACTGCGGCGCCCGCCATCAGCGTGGCGACCGCGGCGGTGGCGAGGACACGCCGGGCGGTACGGCGCAGGGCGGACCGGGCAGGAATGGTGATCACAGGTCTCCCGATCTGGCGGCGAGGCGGGGCCGGGGGATGACCGGTCGAGTGGACCGTCCCACGTCGGCGATCGATCATCCCGGTTCCGCCGCCGACTGTCCAGTTCGGTCGTACGCCGAGCTTCCGTCCGGCCAATCGGGTAGATCGGCGATGAGGTCAGGCCGGATCCGGCTCCAGCAGCTCGGCCAGCCAGCCGGGCACCGCCGCGGCGTACTCGGCCCGGGCGGGGTCGGCGGTGTCCAGGGAACGCCGCCAGGAGAGCGAGCGGCTCACCTTGGTCACCCCGATGGCCAGCGTCGCCGCCTCGCGCAGGGTGGCCCGGTCGTACCGGTCCGTCCACGCCTCCAGGTACGCGTCCCGCAACCGGACCAGCGCCGCGTCACCGGGGGCGAGGTCGAGCACGCGACCGACCGAGTTCAGCGTCACCAGCAGGGTGCCGAACGGGTGCGCCACCGAGGCGTCACCCCAGTCGAAGAAGCGGTAACCGTCGGCGGTGACGAAGACGTTGCCGTCGTGCAGGTCGTCGTGCTGGAGGCTGGCCGCGATGCCGATCTCGGCGAGTCGCCGGCACCGGTCGGCGTACTCCGGCAGCAGCCCGCGCAGCCGGTCGTACGTCTCGGGGCTGAGCCCGTCCTCGGCGCCGACCAGCAGCGACTCGCGATCGTCGAGCAGCTCGGCGAGGAGGCGGGGCAGGAGCTCGGGCCGGTGGTCGGGCACCCGGGCGGCGAGCAACTCGTCGACCCGGGGGGCGAGGGCGAGCTGGAGCGCCGCGTAGTCGGGCAGGACCTGCTCCCACCGGGCCAGGTCGCGGTCCCGGGCGAGCACGTCGCGCAGCGACTCGCCGCCGTCGGGCAGCAGCGACCAGCCCCGGTCCGCGTGCACGGCGATCGGGTCGAGCACCCGGCCGGGCGTGCGCCGGGCCAGCACGGCCAGCAGCCCGGCCTCGTGCGCGGTGCCCGGGTTGTTCGCCTTGAACCAGGCGTCCCCGGCGTCGGTCGGCACCCGCCAGACCAGCGACCAGGGACGGATCCGGGGCTCGACCGGGCCGGTGACCCGCCGGCCCTGCCGGCCGAGCTGGTCGGTCACCCAGTCGAGGGCGGCGGCCTGCCAGTGCGGATCGGTCCAGCCGGGGTGCGGCGTCGAGGTGGTGGTCACGCAGGCAATCTAGGCCCCCGTCGCCCGCCGGGCGAGGCCGTTACCGGCCGCCGCCCGCCCGCACCGACCGGCGGATGCCCGGGGACGCCCGCCGACTCGGCGGGCAGCTCCCGGCCCGCGGCGGCCACCGGCCGCACCCGCTCGCCCGCGACGCCCGGCCGGGGCGGTGGGTCAGAGCAGCTCGACGATGGTGGCGTTGGCCATGCCGCCGCCCTCGCACATCGTCTGCAGGCCGTAGCGGATGCCGTTGTCGCGCATGTGGGCGAGCATCGTGGTCATGATCCGGGCGCCGGACGCGCCCAGCGGGTGCCCGAGGGCGATCGCACCGCCGCGCGGGTTGAGCCGCTCCGGGGCCGCCTCGGTCTCCGCCAGCCAGGCCAGCGGCACCGGGGCGAACGCCTCGTTCACCTCGTACACCCCGATCTCCTCGATGCCCAGCCCGGCGCGGCGCAGCGCCTTGGCGGTGGCCGGGATGGGGGCGGTGAGCATGGTGACCGGGTCGTCCGCGGCGACCACGGCGGTGTGCACGCGGGCCAGCGGGCGCAGGCCGTGCCGGCTGGCCCACTCGCTGGTGGTGACGGCGAGCGCCGCCGCGCCGTCGCTGATCTGCGACGCGGAGCCGGCGGTGACCACGCCGTCGGGCCGGAACGGGGTGGGCAGCTCGCCGAGCTTCGCCAGCGAGGTGTCCCGCCGGATGCCCTCGTCGGCGGCGAACTTGGCGCCGTCGGCTAGCGCCACCGGGGCGAGTTCGGCGTCGAACGCGCCGGCGTCCTGCGCGGCGGCCGCCTTCTCGTGGCTGGCCAGCGCGTACTCGTCGAGCTGGGCCCGGGAGAAGCGCCAGCGCGCGGCGATCAGCTCGGCCCCGACGCCCTGGTTGAACGGCAGTGGGGACTCGTCGGCGAAGCCCGCCACGCCCCGGTAGCGGTCGCGCACCTGGTCGCTGAAGGGCATCCCACCGGCCACGCTGGAGCCCATCGGCACCCGGGTCATCGACTCCACGCCGCCGGCGACCACCAGGTCGGCCTGGCCGGAGAGCACGGTGGCGGCGGCGAAGTGCAGCGCCTGCTGGCTGGACCCGCACTGCCGGTCGAGCGTGGTGCCGGGCACCGACTCCGGCCAGCCGGCGGCCAGTACGCCGTTGCGGGCGATGTTCCACGACTGCTCGCCGACCTGCGACACGCAGCCCCAGATCACGTCGTCGACCTGGCCCGGGTCGATGCCGGTGCGCTCGGCGAGGGCGCGCAGCACGTGCGCCGACAGGTCCACCGGGTGGACCGTGGCCAGGCTGCCCTTGCGCCGCCCCACCGGGGTGCGTACCGCGCCGACGATAACCGCGTCACTCATGTCTACTCCCCGGTAACTTGGGTCGTCCCCGATCCTACGTCCTCGGCGGGGCGGTCGTCCCCCCGCGGGGCGCTGGCATGCTGGTCGGATGGAAGCTGAGTCGTCCGGGCAGTGGCGGGTGCCCGCCGCCCTGCCGGTGCTGAAGGCCGCCGGCGCGGTCGTGCTGGTGGCGCTCGGGCTGCTCCTCGCCGGCGACGACCCGGTCCAGCTGGTGCTCGCCGGGCTGGCCGCCGCCGCACTGCTCGGCTGGGCGCTGCGCGACGTGGTCGCCCCGGTCCGGCTGGCCGTCGGCCCCGAGGGCATCACGGTCGTCGCGGGCTGGGCCGGGCGCCGCCGGCTGCCCTGGACCGCGGTCGAGGCGATCACCGTGGACCGCCGCGGCCGGTTGGGCCTGACCGGCGAGGTGCTGGAGATCGACGCCGGCGAGTCGCTGCACCTGTTCGGCCGCTCCGACCTGGGCGCCGAGCCGGCCGAGGTGGCCGAGGCGCTGCGCGCGGCCCGCCCGGCGGGCTGACCCGCCGCTCAGCCGACCAGGGCGGCGGTGCGGATCAGCGCCAGGCCGAGCAGCGCCAGCACCAGGAGCGCGCCGCCGGCCAGCTGCACCAGCGTGCGCCGCGACCGCGGGGCGTACGCCAGCACCAGCGCCATCGCCGCGCCGACCGCCAGGCCGCCCAGGTGCCCGGGAATGGAGATGCCCGGCACGGTCAGGGTGAAGACCAGGTTGATCACCAGGATCGGGATGACCTGGGAGATGTCCCGGCCCATCTTGCGTTCGATCACGATGAGCGCGGCGAAGAGCCCGAAGATGGCCGTGGAGGCGCCGGCGGTGGTCACGTTCGGCTCGCTGAACAGGTACGCGGCGACGTTCCCGCCGAACCCGGCGAGCAGGTAGAGCGACAGGAAGCGCAACGGCCCGAGGTTGGCCTCCAGCGACCGGCCGAGCACCCACAGCGCCCACATGTTCAGCAGCAGGTGGACCACGCCGAAGTGCAGGAACATCGCGGTGACCAGCCGGTACCACTGGCCCTCGGCGATGCCGCCGACAGTGCCGTCGGGGAACACCGCACCGCCCAGCACCGAACCCCAGTCGGTGAGCGGGGTGGTGCCGCCCAGCAGGCCACCGAAGCCGGAACCGCCGAGGGCGGCGTCCCCGCCCCGGTCGGAGGCGATGGAGAGCAGCATCAGCAGCACGTTGAGCGCGACCAGGGCCTTGGTGACGTAGCCGTGCCGGCCGGCGGCACCGCCACCGAAGGCGGTACGCGCCGGCCGCACGCTACGGCGCCCCTCGTTGACGCACTCCGGGCACTGGTGCCCGACCGACGCCTCCCGCATGCAGTCCGGGCAGATCGGCCGGTCGCAGCGGGTGCACCGGACGTAGGTCTCCCGGCCCGGGTGCCGGTAGCAGACCGGGGTGGTCGGCGGCGACTCGCTCATCGCGCCGGCCTTTTTTCCGGGACCGTACGGTCCCGCCGGGCCCGCCCTCCGGAGCGCTCAGTCATGCGAGCAAAGGTACCTCGCCGAGGCTCAACCCTCGGTGTGCTCGATCTCGACCCGCTCGATGACCACATCCTGCAGCGGCCGGTCGCTCGGGCCGGTCGGGGTGTTGGCGATCGTGTCGACGACCTTCACCGAGGCCTCGTCGGCGACCTGACCGAAGATGGTGTGCCGGTTGTTGAGGTGCGGCGTCGGCGAGACGGTGATGAAGAACTGCGAGCCGTTGGTGCCCGGCCCGGCGTTCGCCATGGCCAGCAGGTACGGCCGGTCGAAGCGCAGCTCCGGGTGGAACTCGTCGGCGAACTTGTAACCGGGGCCACCGCGACCGGTGCCGGTCGGGTCGCCCATCTGGATCATGAAGCCGCTGATCACCCGGTGCGAGATGGTGCCGTCGTAGTACGGGCCGCTGCCCGGCTGACCGGTACGCGGGTCGATGTATTCGCGCTTGCCCTCGGCCAGCTCGACGAAGTTGCGGACGGTCTTCGGCGCGTGGTTGGGGAAGAGCTCCAGCCGGATCGGGCCGGCGTTGGTGTGCAAGGTGGCGTAGACAGCCTCGGCCACGGGTACTCCTCACTCGTTGGTCAGTTCCATGCGGATCCTCCCATGTGCCCGATCTGGCCATGCGGAGGCATCCGAAGGTGGAGGATGACGGAGGAACAACTCCCAGGAGGTGGGACCGTGTTTGGAATCGGGCGGCGTAAGTCCCAGGGGCAGCTCGCCAGGGCCGAGCTGAACCAGAGCATCAGCCACCTGATGCAGGCAGCCAACCATGCCGCGAAGGGTGCCGGCGCGAACGTCAGCCCGCGGGTCCAGGCGGCCCGGGGCTTCGTCGCGCCGACGGCGGCGAAGGTGCGTGACCGCGCCGCGACCGGCTGGGGGACCACGCTCACCACGCTCGCCCCGCTGGCCGCCGCCGCCCGTGACGGTGCCGGGCAGGCGGGCTCGATGACCAGGAAGGCCAAGGCGAAGAACATGCGGATCACTGGCAAGAAGAAGCAGCCCCGCCGTCGCGGGTCCATGATGACCGGTCTGCTCGCCGCCGGCGCGGTGGCCGGCCTGGCCGGGGCGATGGCCCTGCGCCGCCGCCGCGAGCAGCAGGAGTGGGCCGAGTACGACCCGACCCGCACGCTGGAGCCGATGCGCGACGAGGTGGACACCATCGAGGTGAAGACCCGCTCGGCCGGCGGCACGACGGTGACCGACGCGTCCACGATGTCCAGCGGCTCGGCGGTGGCCGGCGGCCCGACCGGGGCCGGCAGCTCGGCGGTGGCCGGCGGCGACAGCGCCTCCACCACCTCGCCCGGCAAGCAGCCGACCATCCAGGAGACGAAGAAGGTCCCGTCGGTGGCCGAGGGAGCCCGGGACGTCTCCGGCCGCCCGACCGACGACCTGAGCAAGGCGATGGGCAAGGACACCGCCCGGACCAACGGTCGTCGCTGACCCTGGGGGTCACCGACGCCGCTGACCCGCGGGTCGCGGGAAGCGCCGGCGAGGCGGGGAGCACCCCGCGACGCCGGCGCTTCCGCGTGCCTCGGCGAGCCGCGATCCGACGCGCCCGAGGTGGTGCTCGCACCGCCGGCGCGCGTCAGAGCCAGCCGTTGCGGCGGAACCAGCGGTAGAGGGCCAGCGAGATGGCCAGCATCAGCGCGAGCACGACCGGATAGCCGTACGTCATCCGCAGCTCCGGCATGACGTCGAAGTTCATCCCGTAGATGCCGGCGATGGCGGTCCAGACCGCGGCGATGGCCGCCCACGCGGCGATCTTCCGCATGTCGTTGTTCTGGTCGACCGTGACCTGGGCCAGCCGCGCCTGGAGGATCGAGTTGAGCAGGTCGTCGTAGGAGTTGACCTGCTCGACCGTCCGGCTGAGGTGGTCCTGCACGTCTCGGAAGTAGCGGCGGACCTCCTTCGGCACGTCCCGGTTCATCTGCGAGGTGAGCGTCAGCAGCGGCCGTTGCAGCGGGGTCACCGCCCGCTTGAACTCCACCAGCTCCCGCTTCATCTGGTAGATCCGCTGGATCCGCCCGCTGGCGTGCCGGTCGAAGACCTCGGCCTCCAGCGTGTCGAGGTCGTCCTCCAGCCGGTCGGCCACCTCCAGGTAGAGATCGACCACCCGGTCGGTGACCGCGTACGCCACCGCCCACGGTCCCTGGAGCAGCAACTCCTGCTTGGTCTCCAGATCGGCCCGGACGGGGGAGAGCCGGCAGGCGTCCCCGTGCCGGACGCTGATCAGGAAGTTGGGGCCGATGAAGAGCATCACCTGGCCGGTCTCGACGACCTCCGAGGTCTCGGTCAGCTCCGCGTGCTCGCAGTACCGGGCGGTCCGCAGCACCAGGAAGCTGACCTCGCCGAACTGCTCCAGCTTGGGGCGTTGCTGGGCCTTGACCGCGTCCTCGACCGCCAGCTCGTGCAGGCCGTAGGTGGCGGCGATGGCGGTCATCTCGTCCAGCGACGGTTCGTGCAGGCCGAGCCAGACGAAACCGTGCTCCGCCCGGCGGGCGGCCTGGAGCGCCTCGGCGTACTGCCAGTCGCCCGGCTGCCGCCGGCCGTCGACGTAGAGCGCGCAGTCGACCACGGCGCTGCGCCCGGGGCCGGTGGGCGGGGAGGTGTCCGCGGGCTCCTCGGCGCCTCGGCGGCGGGCCATCGCCCGGACCGGCGCCACCCAGGCCCGGGGCTTGAGCACCCGCCCGGCGCTCTGCGGCACCACCCGCTCCCGCTCGGCCCGGTCCGTCATCGCGCCCCCTTCCACGCTTCGCTGCGGTTTGCAGGCTACGCCGCCGCGCCGATCACCGCCGGTGACGATCGGCGCGCGGGGGTGGCGCCGGGCGGGCCGGGCCGCATCGGGGGGTGAAGGGACGACACGGCCCACCCGGCGCCCTTTGGGGGCGGGGGTTGTGCTGGTCGCGCCACGCACCGTGGGGCGGATCGGCTGGGCCGGCGTTACCGCCGGTGACCTCGGGGGCCGGCCGGGAAGTGAATTCCGCGACACGTGGTGAATGACGCTCGCAGCATTGTGGGCCGCAGGCCGCCCCGGCGGGAGTCCCGGGACGGCCGGTATCGTCATACTGTCGGAAACCCGACAGAAGTCAGCCCCGGACGGCCGCGACCGCCTCGGCCAGCCGCCGGACACCCTCGTCGATCCGGTCGGCGGTGACCGCCGAGAACGCCAGCCGCAGGGCGTGCTGGCCGCCCTCGACGACGAAGTCGCTGCCCTTGACCACGGCCACCCCGCGCTCGGCGGCGGCCGGGGCCAGCCGGTCGACCAGCACGTCCTCGGGCAGCTCGATCCAGAGGAAGTAGCCGCCGTCCGGCTCGACGAAGCGGGCCTCCGGGATGCGCCGGCGCAGCGACTCGGCGAGCACCCGGGCCCGCTCGCCGAGCGCGGCGCGTACGGTCTCGATCGAGCGGTCGATGTCGCCGGAGACGCAGAACTGGTGCACGATCGCCTCGGAGACCATGCCGGGCGAGATGTAGAGGCTGGTCGCCTTCTTGGCGATGTCGGCGATCAGGTCCGCCGGACCGACCAGGTAACCGACCCGCACCCCGGGGCAGACCGTCTTGGTGAAGCTGGAGGCGTGCACCACCACACCCCGGGTGTCCAGCGAGAGCATCGAGGGCAGTGCCTCGCCGCGGAACCGGATGTCGGCGTACGGGTCGTCCTCGAAGATGGTGAACTCGTACTCGGCGGCGAGGTCGAGCAGTTCGCGCCGCTTCTCCAGGGAGAGCGTCACGCCCGCCGGGTTCTGGTAGTTCGGGATGATGTGGGCCAGCCGCGGGCGCACCCCCGACTCCAGCAGCTTGCGCAGCTCGGCGGTGTCCAGGCCGTCCGGCTGGATGGTGACGCCGTGCAGCTCGCTGCCCATCCGCTGCAGATTGAGCAGGGTCCGGTCGTAGGTGGGCCGCTCGACCACCACCGCGTCGCCGGGGCGGACCAGGTGGTCGAAGAGGAACGCGTCGGCCTGCAACGAGCCGTTGGTGACCAGCACCTGCTCCGCCTTCACCCCGTGCTTCGCGGCGATCCACTCGCGCAACGGGAGGTAGCCGACGGAGGTGCCGTAGGCGGTCACCCCGGCGGGGTCGGCGTCGAACGCGCGGACGGCGGCGGCCTTGAGCCCCTCGACATCGACGATGTCCAGTGAGGGAGCGCCACGGGCGAAGGAGATCAGCTGCTCGGCGGTCATGGCTGTTCAGCGTACGGGCGGCGACGGGGTGCGCGCGGACGGCACGGCGATGTCCGCATCCTGAGCCACCGGGTCGGGTGACCTGCGTCGACCGGTGGCCGACAGATCGGACCGGAAGGCCGAGCGGGTCGTGCTGCGCGTACCGGAACAGCCCCTCCGCCCCGACCCGCGAGCCGTGCGCCGGACGGAGCCGCGGCTCAGCCGGCGCCGACCATCCGGCTGCCGGCCCAGACCCGCACGATGTCCCGGACGGAGATCACCCCGGCCACCTCGCGGCCGTCGAGCACCACCAGGTGCCGGAACCCGCCCCGGGCCATCGCCGCGGCCGCCTCCTCCACCGTCCACTCCGGCCCGGCGTAGACGACGTCCCAGGTCAGGTGCTCACCGGTCCGCTCGACGTCGCAGTCCAGCCCGGCCCCGATCGCTTTCAGCACGTCACGTTCCGTCATGATCCCGACTCCCTCGGAGTCCGGGTCGATCACGACCGCCGACCCGACCCCGCGGGCCGTCATCATCCGCGCGGCCTGACGGAGCGTGTGCTCCGGGCCGACCACGAGAACCTCGTTGGACATCGCTTCCCGAACCTGCATCACGCATCACCCCTGTGGGACGGTGGCACCCGGTACGGACATCGTGGACCCCGGAGGTTTCCGGGACAAGACCGGGCATCGCCGCCACGCCCGGGCGCTCGCTACTGTCGTGGCGTGTCCACCGAGCCTCTGCGCTGCGCCGGCGCCCTGATCGTCGACGACGACGCCCGCCTCTTCTTCCAACGGCGGTCCGCCGACCGGCGCCTTTTTCCCAACTGTTGGGACATCGTCGGGGGGCACCTGGAGCCCGGCGAGGAGGTCGACGACGCGCTGCGCCGCGAGGTGACCGAGGAGACCGGGTGGACCGTCTCGCACGTGCTCGGCCAGGTCGGCGAGTACCGCTACGTCGGCGACGACGGGGTGGCCCGGGTGGAGAGCGACTGGCTGGTCCGGGTCGACGGCGACCTGGCCCGCCCCCGGCTCGAGGCGGGCAAGCACACCGAGTTCCGCTGGCTCCGCGCCGACGAACTGGCCCTGCTCGACGAGCACCGCGACGTCAACGACGGGCTGATCCGGCGGATCGCCGAGGAAGCCTTCGCCGCCCTGCGTTCGATCGGTCTGTGAACGACGCCGTCGAGCTGCCGCCGCACCGGTTCGCCGGGCTGGTGGCCCCGGCGGTCGACCGGGCCTTCGTCGCCGCCATGCTGGCCGGACGCGACGGCGGCGGCGCCGAACTCAGCCAGCGCTACGGCGGACCGGCCGCGACCGGCTTCCTGGTGGAGTTCCGCACCCGGCTCGCGATGCCCGGCGGGACCGTGGACGGAGCCGGCTTCGCCGCGGTCACCCGCTACCGGGACCCGGCCGCCTGCCAGCGGGCCCTGGACAAACAGGTCGCGTACGGGATGATCCACCGCCGGCCGGACGGTGGCCTCTCCGCCACCGACCGCGGCGCGGCCTTCCTCACGGAGCTGTGGCAGGTGCACGCCGAGGTCACCGAGGAGCTCTGGGCCGGGCACGAGGAGCGGGTCGTCCGGCTGGTCGCGGCGCTCGGCCGGCTGCTGACGTACGCGCTGGTCCACGCCGAGGAGGAGGGGGACGGAACGGGCGCGGCGTTCGCCGCGACGGCGCCGCCGTACGAGCCGGACGGCACCCCGCCCGGGGTGCTGCTGCTCAACCGGCTCGGCACGCTGCGCTACCACCGGGCCGACGCGCACGCCGCCGCGTGGGCCGCCGCCGGGCACACCGCGTCGAGCGTCGCCGCCCTGCCGGCCGGGCCGGAGCGGCTCGCCATCGACCTGGAGACCGACCGGCGGGCGGCCCCGCCCTATCTGGTGCTGACCCCCGAGGAGCGGCTGGCGATGCTCGCCGACCTGGCGGCGCTGCCCGGCTGAACCGGTTGGCCACGGCCGCTCTGTCACGCAGCGCTATCCTCCACCGGTGACCGGGAGTCGTACGAGGGAGGACGTCGGATGATCGGGATGGTGCTCGCGGCCGGGGCGGGGCGCCGGCTGCGCCCGTACACCGACACCCTGCCCAAGGCGCTGGTGCCGGTGGACGGGGACACCACCATCCTGGACATCGCGCTGCGCAACCTGGCCGAGGTGGGGCTCACCGACATCGTGATCGTGGTCGGCTACGCGGCGGACGCGGTCCGCGAGCGGCAGGCCGACCTGGAGAAGCGGTACGGCGTCACGCTCACCCTGGTGCACAACGACAAGGCCGAGGAGTGGAACAACGCCTACTCGCTCTGGCTGGCCCGGGAGCACTTCGCCCGGGGCGTGCTGCTGGTCAACGGCGACACCGTGCACCCGGTGAGCGTGGAGAAGACCCTGCTGGCCGAGCGCGGCCCGGGCATCCTGCTGGCGATCGACACGATCAAGGCGCTGGCCGAGGAGGAGATGAAGACCACCTTCGACGCGGCCGGCCAGCTCACCCGGATCACCAAGGTCATGGAACCCGGCGAGGCGTACGGGGAGTACATCGGCGCGACGCTGATCGAGCCGCAGGTGGCCGACGCCCTGGCCGACGCGCTGGAGGCGACCTGGCGGCGCGACCCGAACCTCTACTACGAGGACGGCTACCAGGAGTTCGCCGACCGCGGCGGCGAGGTGCGGGCCGCGCCGATCGGGGACGTCTCCTGGGTCGAGGTCGACAACCACGCCGACCTGGCCCGGGCCCGGGAGATCGCGTGCCGCTACTAGCCCGTACGGTGCTGACCCCGCTGCACATCGACGTGCGGCGTGGGGCGGTCGCCGACCTGGCCTCGATCCTGGTCGACGGGCGGATCTCGTCCGGCGGGGACGTCGCGGTGGTGGTCGGCCCCGGTCAGGGCGAGCGGATCGCCGAGCTGATCCGGCCGTCGCTGCGGTCGGCGGACGTGTTCACCGTCGCGGGTGCCACCCTCGACTCCGCCGACGACCTGGGCAGCAAGCTCCGCGCCCGGTCCTACGACGCGGTGGTCGGCATCGGTGGCGGCAAGACGATCGACGTCGCCAAGTACGCCGCCACCCGTCGCGGCCTGCCGATGGTCTCGGTGGCCACCAGCCTCGCCAACGACGGGATCGCCTCCCCGGTGGCCAGCCTGGTCACCGACGGGATCAAGGGCTCCTACGGCGTGCACATCCCGATCGCGGTGATCGTCGACCTCGACTTCGTGGAGAGCGGGCCCGAGCGGCACAACCGCGCGGGCATCGGCGACGTGGTGAGCAACATCAGCGCGCTGGCCGACTGGGAGCTGGCCCGGCGGGTCCGGGGCGAGCCGGTGGACGGCCTGGCCGCCTCACTGGCCCGGATGGGCGCCGAGGCGGTGCTCGCCCACCCCGGCGACATGACCGACGACGCGTTCGTCACCGTGCTCGCCGAGGCGCTGATCTCCAGCGGTCTGGCGATGGCGGTCTGCGGCACCAGCCGGCCGTCCAGCGGCGGCTGCCACGAGATCATGCACGCCGTCGACGCGCTCTTCCCCGGCACCGCCTCGCACGGCGAACTCGCGGGGCTCGGAGCGTTGTTCTGCACCTGGCTCCGCGGTGACCAGCGGCGCTTCGCGGAGATGTCGGCCTGTTTGACCCGGCACAACCTGCCCCGGCTCCCGGGCGAGGTGGGGCTCACCGACGACCAGTTCGTGGAGGCGGTGCAGTTCGCGCCGGCCACCCGGCCGGACCGCTACACGATCCTCGAACACCTGGCGATGACGCCTACCGAGACGCGGCAACGGCTGGCAGACTACGCCGGTGCAATCCGCGACCACCTTGGCTGAGCCCCGTCCCACCGTCGCCGACTTCCACCGGGTCAACCGGGGCGGCGGTCTGTTCAGCGAATCGATCAGCCAGTGGCTGGGCGCGGTCTTCGCGCTCGTCGCGCAGCGCCTCGGGCTGCGGCCGACCGCGCTGACCGTCACCAACCTGGTGCTCGGCCTGGCCACCTCGGTCACCGTGGTGGCGCTCGCCGGGCCGGTCGCCGCCGGCGACGTGCCGGCCTGGCTGGTCGGGCTGCTCGCGCTGGTCGGCTGGCAGGTCGCGTACTCCCTGGACTGCGCGGACGGGCAGCTGGCCCGGGTGACCGGCCAGGGCAGCGCGGCCGGCGCCCGGGTCGACGTGCTCTGCGACGTGGCGGCGCAGATCGCCCTGGTCGCCGCCCTGTCGGCGACCGCGGTGGCGCAGCGGCCGTCCACCCCGACCTGGCTGGTGGCGATCTTCGCCGGCACCTGGATGGTCAACCTGGTCACCTCGGTCATGCAGGCCGGCCCGAACGCCGCGAGCATGGTCACCTCGACCTCGCTGCCGGTACGCCTGGCGAAGCTGGTCCGCGACTACGGCGCGGTGATCTTCGTGGCCGCGCTGGTGCTGCTCCTCGCCCCAGCCCTGGCGTTCTGGGTGATCGTCGCGTTCACCGTCGTCAACGGCGGCTTCCTGCTGGCCAGCATCGCCTTCTCCGCCCGCGCCTCACTCCGCTGACGCCCCGCGTCCCGCGTCCCGCGTCCCGCGTCGAGAGATCTTGGTAGCAAGTGGCCCCTATAGGGGCCGTTTCCTACCAAGATCTATTCGTCATGCCAGCGAGTGGAACGGTGCTCCCAATTGACGGTCACAAGGGGCCGGGGCGGGACGGCGAAACGGGCGGGCCGGTCGGGACGGGCTTGAGGCGGCGGGGTCAGCGGTCGACGGGCTTTCCGGTGCGGATCACGTCGGCGTAGATGTCGATGAGCTGCTTGGTGACCACGTCGGGGTGGAAGGTGCGCTCGTAGCGGGCGCGGGCGGCGGCCGCCAGCGTCGCGGCGCCGGCCCGGGCCACCGGGAGCGCACCGGCCAGCGCGGCCGGCTCCGGCGGCACCACCCAGCCCGCCTCGCCCGGCACCACGCCGGTCGGCAGGGCGGCCGTCCCGGCACCGGGGACGGCGGAGGCGACCGCGGCCGGGCCGGTGCCGGCCGGTTCCCGTGGGGTGTCCGCGCCGACCAGGTAGGGGATGCCACCCAGGGCGGTGCCGAGCACCGGCCGGCCGGCGGCCAGCGCCTCGATGATCACGGTGGGCAGCACGTCGTGCCAGGTCGAGGTGGCCAGCACCACCGCGCTCGACTCCAGCGCGGCACGCACTCCGGCGCGGTCCAGCGGGCCGAGGAAGGTGACGTCCGCCCGCTCGGCGGCCGCCGCCTCGACCAGCGGGCGCAGTTCACCGTCGCCGGCGATGCGCAGCGGGCCGAGCGCGCCGTCCGGGTGCCGCCGCCACGCGTCCAGCAGCAGATCCAGCCCCTTCTCCGGGGAGAGCCGGCCGAGGAAGAGGAAGCCGTCACCGAGGGGGGCGGGCCGGCCCGGGTCGGGGATGCCGTTCGGCTTCACCACGATCCGCTCGGCGGGGATGCCGTAGTCGCGCAGGTGGTCGGCGACCGCCGAGGTGAGCGCGATGAACCGGTCCACCGAGCGCCAGGTGCCCCGGTGCACCGCCAGCGTGGTGGCCATCAGCGCGCTCTGCGCCCGCGACCCCCGGTAGCAGCGGTGGACGATCGCCGGCACGCCCAGCGCCCGGCCCCGGCAGTCCTGGCAGATCATCCCGTCCCGGAAGTAGAGCCCGGAGGAGCAGACCTGCCGGTAGTTGTGCACCGTCTGCACCACCGGCACGCCGTGCCGGTGCGCCGTCCGCACCACCCAGGGCGAGATCAGCGGGTACGGATTGTGCAGGTGCAGCACGTCCGGCCGGTGCTCGGTGAGCAACCGGCTGAGGTCCTGCTGGGCGCGGGGCGCGTAGATCGGGGAGATCGGCAGCAGCGCCTTGGCCGTCTTCGGCATCGTCGGGATCTCGTCCGAGCTGCGCAGGAAGGGCAGCACCTCGACGCCCGCCGCGGTGAGCTGGGCGATCTCGGCGTCGACGATGGTGTTCTCACCGGACGGCTGGGCTTCCCGGTACCGGTTGTGCGCCACCACGATTCTCACGGGAAAGAAGGCTACCGTTGGCTGATGCCCGAACTCCCGGAGGTTGAGGCGCTCGCGGGCTACCTGCGCGAGCGCGCGGTGGGGCGGCGTGTCGACCGGCTGGAGGTCGCCGCGATCAGCGCCCTGAAGACGTACGACCCGGCGCCGACCGCGGCGGCCGGGCGCGCGGTGGTGGACGCCCGCCGGCACGGCAAGTTCCTCGACGTGGTGCTCGACGGCGACCTGCACCTGGTGGTGCACCTGGCCCGGGCGGGCTGGCTGCACTACCGGGAGGCCTTCGGGTCGGCGGCCCCGCTACGCCCCGGCAAGGGGCCGATCGCGCTGCGGGTACGCCTCGACGACGGCTCCGGCTTCGACCTCACGGAGGCCGGCACCCAGAAGAAGCTGGCCGTCTACCTGGTCACCGACCCGGCGACGGTGCCCGGGGTGGCCAAGCTCGGCCCGGACGCCCTCGCCGCCGACCTGGCCACCTTCAGCGCCCGGCTGCGCAGCCGCCGGGGCCAGGTCAAGGGGGTGCTGACCGACCAGGCGGTGCTCGCCGGGGTCGGCAACGCGTACTCCGACGAGATCCTGCACACGGCGAAGCTCTCCCCGTTCGCGATCACCGACCGGCTGACCGACGACCAGCTGGCGGCGCTGCACGCGGCGACCCGGGAGGTGCTCGGCGACGCGGTGCGCCGGTCGCTCGGCCAGAAGGCGGCGGAGCTGAAGGGCGAGAAGCGCTCCGGACTGAAGGTGCACGCCCGTACCGGCCAGCCCTGCCCGGTCTGCGGGGACACCGTCCGGGAGGTCTCCTTCGCCGACTCCAGCCTCCAGTACTGCCCGACCTGTCAGACCGGCGGCAAGCCGCTGGCTGACCGACGGTTGTCCCGACTTGTACGGTGAGTAACGCCACTCCACGGTTACGGAGAGGAATCGGACTTCGATCGCCGAACCTCCGGTCCGAGTCTCTTCCAGGGTGGCCATCCATCGGTATAGTGGCTCGGTCCCCGGCTTCCAAAGGGCACGGAGCCGGCCAGATCCCTGCCGCACCAGCCAGGCGCACTGTCCTCCGGGTCGGCGTCGGGCCGGTGCCCGCGTGGGAGACTGGGACGGTGGGCGACCCGGGCCCTCACGGCGAGTGAGCGGCACGTGTCATGCGGGAGGACATGGGTGAGGTGACGACAAGCCTCCAGCGCCCGGTAACCAACGAAGGCCGGAGCAAACTCGTGCGGCACGTCGACAGCTTCGAGATCCAGCCGCCGGCACCGCCGTCCCACAACGGCGTACCCCGCTCGGCGTGGGCCCGGGCCCGGCGCCGCGTGTCACGCTGGCACCGTCCCTACATCGCCCTGCTGCTGCTGCTCGACTTCGCGGCGGCGGCCGTGGCCAGCCTGATCGCCATCCAGGCGTTCGACCAGTCCCGGGCCGGCTTCTACAACGCCGAGCAGGACCCGACCTGGTTCCACACCGTGGCGTTCGTGCTGCTGCCGCTCGGCTGGGTGGTGATCCTCTGGGGCAACCGCGCCTACGACCGGCGCTACCTCGGCCTCGGCCCGGACGAGTTCAAGCGGGTGATCCGGGCCGGCGTCGCCGTCGCGGCCACGGTCTCGTTCATCGCCTTCGCCACCAAAACCGATCTGTCCCGGTACACCGTCGGCACCGCCCTGCTCGCGGCGTTGATGCTGATCCTGCTGAACCGGATCCTCTGCCGCTTCGTGCTGCACGTGGTCCGCCGCAACATCGGCCAGGCCGGACACCGGATGGTGCTGGTCGGCACCCTGCCGGAGTGCCTCGAGGTCTACACCGCGGTCACCCGCAACCCGGCGGCCGGGCTGATGCCGGTCGCCATCCACGTCACCGACGGCTACGCGGCCGCCCGGGGCATGCAGACCCCGGTCCCGGTGTACGCGGGCCGCGACGTGCTGGCCCTGGTCCGCGAGGTCGGCGGTGACACCATCGCGGTCTGCGGCTCGGCCAGCGCCGAGCCGGGTGAGCTGCGCCGGCTGGCCTGGCAGCTGGAGGGCTCCGGCGTCGACCTGGTCGTCGCGCCGCAGCTGACCGACATCGCCGGCCCCCGGGTGCACATCCGGCCGATCGAGGGCCTGCCGCTGCTGCACGTGGAGGAGCCGACCCTGTCCGGGCCGGCGCTGCTGGCCAAGAACCTGATGGACCGGGTGGCCGCCGGGCTCGGCCTGCTGCTGCTGATCCCGGTCTTCCTGGCCATCGCGATCGCGATCCGGATCTCCGACCCGGGGCCGGTCTTCTTCCGCCAGCCCCGGGTGGGCCACGAGGGGCGCACCTTCCGGGTGTGGAAGTTCCGGACCATGTACGTCGACGCCGAGGAGCGGCTGGCCAGCCTGGTCGACCAGAACGAGACCGACGGCATGCTGTTCAAGATGAAGCAGGACCCCCGGGTCTTCCCGGTGGGCCGCTTCCTGCGGGCCACCTCGCTCGACGAGCTGCCGCAGCTGATCAACGTGCTCTGGGGCGAGATGTCGCTGGTCGGGCCGCGTCCGCTCCCGGCCGACGACGGCGACTTCCTCGGCGACGTGCGCCGCCGGCTGCTGGTCCGCCCCGGCATGACCGGGCTCTGGCAGGTCTCCGGCCGCTCCGACCTCTCCTGGGATGAGGCGGTCCGGCTGGACCTCTACTACGTCGACAACTGGTCGCTGGCGTACGACCTGAGCATCCTGTGGCGCACGGTCGGCGTGGTGCTCGCCCGCAAGGGCGCGTACTGACCCCTTGGCGTCGGGGGCCCGGAGCCGACAGGATCTGCGCGTGGATGGCAACCTCTCCGCCGTCTTCGGCGTCGTCTCGCTGGTCACCGCGCTGGGCGCGGCCCTGTTCGCGGTGGTCCGGCTGCGCGGCCGACGGGGCATCGCCACCGCCACCCAGCGGGCCACCTACGAGGTGCTGCACACCGCCGGGCTGGCCGCCGAGCCGCTGCGCGCCGGGCTGAGCGCGGCGAACGCGGCAAAGGCCGCACGCCACCTGCGCGCCCTGGTGGGCGCGGTCGGGCTGGCCCTGACCGACCAGGCGGAGCTGCTCGCCCTGGACGGGCGGGGCGGGCACCACGGCGGGCAACTGGCCGCGGCGGCCCGCCGGGCCGTGGCGGCCGGGCGTTCGACCGTGCTGGGCAGCGCGGAGCTGCACTGCGACCGGGTCGACTGCCCGGTCCGCGGCGCGGTGGTGGCGCCACTGGCCGGCCCGGACGGGCGGGTGGTCGGCGCGCTGGTCGCGATCGCCGACGCCGCGCCCGCGCCCGGGCTGGTGCAGGCCACCCTGGAAACCGCGCACTGGGCCGGCAACCAGCTCGCGCTCGCCGAGCTGGACTCGTCCCGGGAGCGGCTGGCCCGGGCCGAGATCCGGGCGTTGCGGGCGCAGATCAGCCCGCACTTCATCTACAACGCGCTGACCGCGATCGGCTCTTTCGTCCGCACCGACCCGGAGCGGGCCCGGGAGCTGATCCTGGAGTTCGCCGAGTTCACCCGCTACTCGTTCCGGGCGCACGGGGAGTTCACCACGCTGGCCGAGGAGCTGCGCTCGATCGACCGCTACCTGACCATCGAGCGGGCCCGGTTCGGCGACCGGCTCCAGGTGCGGTTGCAGATCGCCCCGGAGGTGCTGCCGGTGACGCTGCCGTTCCTCTGCCTGCAGCCGCTGGTGGAGAATGCGGTCCGGCACGGGTTGTCCCGCAAGCCGGGCACGGGCATGGTGAGCATCGAGGCCCGGGACGCGGGCGCGGAGTGCCACATCACGGTGGAGGACGACGGGGTGGGGATGGATCCGGCCACGCTGACCGCCGGCATCGCCGAACTGGCGGCCGGCGACCCGGGCGACGACCCGGGCCAGCACGTCGGCCTCTCCAACGTCGACGAGCGGCTCCGGTCGGTCTTCGGGGACGGCTTCGGCCTGGTCGTCGAGACCGGGCTGGGCTCGGGCACCAAGGTGAGCATGCGGGTGCCGAAGTTCCACCCGGGCGTACGGGCGGGCTCGTGAGCGCGAGGAGTGCGCCGGGTCTGCGAGCCCCACAGCCGCGAACCGGGTTGGTGCCGTGAGCGAGCGGACGGAGCGGGTCAGCCCGGTGAGCCCGTCCGGGTTCCTCCGGGTGCTGGCGGTCGACGACGAACCGCCGGCGCTGGACGAACTGGCCTACCACCTGCGGTCGGATCCCCGGGTTGCCCGGCTGCACACGGCCGGGGACGCCACCGAGGCGCTCCGGGTGCTCCGCGACGGCGACGTGGACGTGGTCTTCCTCGACATCCGGATGCCCGGCCTGGACGGCATGGAGCTGGCCCGGGTGCTGCGCCGGTTCGCCCGGCCGCCGGCGATCGTCTTCGTCACCGCGTACGACGACGGGGCGGTGGACGCCTTCGACCTCGGCGCCACCGACTACGTCCGCAAGCCGGTCCGCGCCGAGCGGCTCGCCGAGTCGCTGCGCCGGGTGATCGGCTCCCGGGTGGTGCCGTCGCACCCGGCCGCGCTGGCCCGGGCCGAGGAGGACCCGACCATCCCGATCGAGCTCGCCGGCACCACCCGGATGCTGCCCCGCTCGGCGGTGCGCTGGGTGGAGGCGCAGGGCGACTACGCCCGGCTGCACACCGCCGACGGTTCGCACCTGGTCCGGGTGTCGCTGGCGACCCTGGCCGAACGCTGGGCGGACGCCGGGTTCGTCCGGATCCACCGGTCGTACCTGGTGCAGCTGAAGCTGATCGCCGAGCTGCGGCTGGTCAACTCCGGGTACGTGGTGGTGATCGACTCGACCGAGCTGCCGGTGAGCCGGCGGCACACCCGGGAACTGAAGGACAAGCTGGTGCGGGCGGCGAAGCAGGACTGGAACCGCTGACCGCGGCGCCAGCCCGGCCCGCTCCGGCGGCCGTCAGGCCTCGACCCGCCCCTTTGGGTAACGCGGATGGCGGTCACCCGGTCCCGGGACAGCGGGGATTCCGGCTGCGCGGCGATGCGCCGCCAAAGGTTGCTTCCGGACGCCGGGAATAGGAGCCGCCTTTCGTACGCTGTACGGTACTCCGTACGAGAATGGAGACCGCCTTGTTCGACGCCGCGACCGAATTCGACCGCCAACTCGACCGCCTGGTGGAACTGGGCTACCCGGCGCTCGCCAACCTGACCGAGGACGCCTTCCGGGAACTGGTCGCCCCGCTGCGGGCGGCGGCCGTCACCGGCACCGCGGGCCTGCCCGCGCCCACCGAGGCACGGGTGCCGTTCCTGCTGGTGGTCACCCGTGACCTGGTGCCGGTCGAGGAGCGACTGGCACTCACCACGCTGGCCGGCAAGCGCAAGACGGGCTTCCTGGACCGGCACTACGCCGAGGGCGACCTGGCGAGGTTCGACCCGATCAAGGAACTGGAGGTGCCCGACGGCCCGGCGTACCTGCTCTTCGACGTGGACCGGGGCGAGGAGACGCTGAACCTGGCGCCGTCGGCCGCGATGGAGGTGATCACCGCTCAGGACCGGCTGCCGCTCACCATCGACGAGGGGCTCGCCTTCGTCACGCTGTACCCGGCGGCGCTGGCCAAGAACAAGTGCTTCTCGCTGGTCGGCTCGCGCTGCGGCGACAAGCGGGTGCCGGCGATCTGGATCAGCCAGGGCGCGCCGAAGCTCGGCTGGTGCTGGTACGGCAACCCGCACACCTGGCTCGGCTCCGCCTCCGCCCGCCCCGAGCGGGTCGGGCTGGACTGACCCGGCTACCGGCCGTCGGTACGCGAGGCGGGGCGTACCCAGGCCGGACCGGAGCAGCTACCCGCCGGAACCCAGCATGGCCCGCTGCTGCGGGATCACCTCGGTCGGCGCGTCGTCCAGCGGCGCCCGAGGTGATCCCGCGAGCGGGCGCCCCGGCTCCTCGGCGACCGCGCTCTGCTCGGAAGCGGCCACCTGGGAGCCCGACCGCCGGAGCAGGAAGCTCGGGGTCCAGTCCTTGAGCCGCAGCGCCGGCCTCTCGACCAGCTTCCAGGACAGGAACGCCGCCGCCCAGGCAGCCGCCATGGACATCGCCGCGAACGGCACGAAGCCCCAGCGGCTCCACCCGAGGCTCGCCATCACCTGCTGGAAGACGAAGCCGTAGATGTAGATGCCGTACGAGTAGTCGTTCTTGCGACCCACCCAGTGGAGCTGGCGCGGCATCCGCACCGACAGCCAGATCAGCAGGTACGCGAAGGCGGGCAGGCCGATGACGAAGAAGCCGCCGAAGAGCAGCGACAGGGCCAGCGCCACCGCCGAGCCGATGCCCAGCGCGTCGTTGATCGGCACCCGCTCCCGGTACAGCTCGAGGGTGGCTCCGACGGCGAAGAGGAAGCCGAGGTAGACGATCCAGTGGAAGCTGAGCCCGCCGACCAGCGGCGCCTGGAAACTCCCGCTCACCGTCGAGGCCGGCCCGCTCCACTGCTCGGAGCTCCACCAGTCCATCGCGATGAAGCAGTAGAGGGCGACGGTCACGAAGAACACGAAGCGCCGCGCCTGCCGCAGCACCGCGGTGGTCGCCAGCACGGCCACCAGGACGTAGCAGAACATCTCGTACTTCAGCGACCACAGCGCGCCGTTGAAGACGCTGTTGCCGGTCTTGCGGCCGTACGGCGTGCTCTCCGCGAGCAGGTCGTGGATGCCGTACTGCCGCACGCCGGTCCACCAGTTGGCCTGCAGGTAGGCCAGGGGGCCGCCCGAGCTCCACGGCTCGTCGAAGTATCCGCCGATGGTGCCGGTCTCGCGCAGCGCGACCAGCGGCGCGACCACCAACGCGGTGACCAGCAGGCACACCCACAGGCCGGGGAAGATGCGCAGGCAACGGTGCCAGATGTAGCGGCCCAGGCTGGCCCGCCGGCCGCTGCGGGTGATCAGCAGCCCGGAGAGCACGAAGAAGCCGTAGACAGCCAGGGTGCCGACGTTGGTCTGCCGTCCGGTGAGGTGGTAGCCGAGGTCGTGGGCCCCGAAACCGAGCGGCTTCGAGTGCGACAGCACTACGCCGAGGGCAAGACACAGCCGGATCAGACCGATGCCGTTGCTTCGGCCCGAGAGCAGGTCACCCAGCGTGCCACGCGACCGGACGAGGGCTGAAGTTGTCATACGGCCAGGAACCTCTCAACCATCAGGCGAGCACCGCGCTGACGGAGTGCTCCCACAGTTGCTCAATTCAGGGGTACAGCTCCGCACTCGGGCGACCAGCAGAGCGCCTCGGCGCCCCGTTGAATGCGCAGCTGCGGCCAGGTGATCCTTGGGGCATCGACGAGACGTTGCACGATAACACGGAAGCTCACGGATGCTCCGCCCACGGACGTCGGTGGCGCACGTTGTCCACAGGTTGTCCACAGCCTCGGTGGACAACTCTTGACATTCCCGTTGAGCAGATGAGACTGCCCAGGTGGCCGCTGCCGACGATCCCGTCCCGGCGCCCCGGGCGCCGGAGCCGCCCCGGCGCGCCCGGATCGTGCTGGCCGAGGTGTCCCGGCGCGACGACCGGGCCGACCGCACCCGCACCGAGCTGGCCCAGCAGACCCGCGTCGGCGAGGCGCTGGTCCGCGGCCTGGTCCGCGCCCAACTGGCGCTGGCGCTGCGGCTGTCCCTGGTGGTCGCGATCGGGCTCGGCGGGTTGCCCTGGCTCTTCGCCATCGCGCCCTCGGTCGGCCGGGTCACCGTGCTCGGCGTCAACCTGCCCTGGCTGCTGCTCGGCGTGGTGTCGTTTCCGTTCCTGATCGCGGTCGGCTGGGCGTACGTGCGGCTGGCCGAGCGGAACGAGCAGGACTTCACCGACCTGGTCCAGCGACCGGAGCGCTGAGGTGGGCAACAGCTTCGTGGTGCCGGCGATCGTCGCGGTCACCCTGGTGACCGTCGGGATCGGCTTCTACGGGCTGCGGCTGGCCCGCACCACCTCCGACTTCCTGGTCGCCTCCCGGGTGATCAGCCCCACCTGGAACGCGGCGGCGATCGGCGGGGAGTACCTCTCCGCGGCGAGCTTCCTCGGCGTCGCCGGCCTGGTGCTCAAGTACGGCGTGGACGTGCTCTGGTACCCGGTCGGCTTCGCCGCCGGCTACCTCGCCCTGCTGCTCTTCGTCGCCGCGCCGCTGCGCCGCTCCGGCGCGTTCACCCTGCCCGACTTCTGCGAACTGCGGCTCGGTTCGCGCCGGCTGCGCACCCTGGCCACCGTCTTCGTGATCTTCATCGGTTGGCTCTACCTGGTGCCGCAGTTGCAGGGGGCCGGGTTGACGTTGACCACGGTGACCGGCGCCGCGTACCCGGTGGGCGCGCTGGTGGTGGCCGTGGTGGTGACCGCGAACGTGGCGCTCGGCGGCATGCGCGCGATCACCTTCGTGCAGGCCTTCCAGTACTGGCTGAAGCTGACCGCGCTCGCCGTACCGGCGATCTTCCTGGCGCTGCAGTGGCAGGCCGACGCCCGCCCGGCGGTGACCCCGCCGGACGGGCCGACGTTCCGGGCGGCGACCACCGTCGTGGTCGAGCACCGGGCGACCCTCACCCTGCCCGACGGCCGGACCCGGGAGGTACGCCCCGGCGACGAGTTGGCCTTCGCCGCCGGTGACCCGGTGCCGAAGGTCTCCGGGGTCGCCACCGACGCCACCGACTGGCTGCTGCCCAGCACCGCCGGGGACGACGACCGGGGACTCTTCGCGACCTACTCGCTGATCCTGGCGACCTTCCTCGGCACCATGGGGTTGCCGCACGTGCTGGTGCGCTTCTACACCAACCCGGACGGCGCGGCCGCGCGCCGCACCACACTGGTGGTGCTCGCCCTGGTCGGCGCGTTCTACCTGCTCCCCACCATCTACGGGGTGCTCGGCCGGATCTACACCCCGCACCTGCTGGTCACCGGGCAGACCGACGCGGTGGTGGTGCTGCTGCCCGAGGCCGCGCTCGGCGACGGCACCACCGGGCGGCTACTCGCCGCGCTGGTCGCGGCGGGCGCGTTCGCGGCCTTCCTCTCCACCTCGTCCGGGCTGCTCACCAGCGTCGCCGGGGTGATCTCGACGGACGTGCTCGGGCGCGGCTCGGTACGCGGCTTCCGGCTGGCCACCGTGATCGCCGGCGCGGTGCCGACGGTGCTCGCGCTCAACCTCGCCGGGCTCGACGTCTCGCAGGTGGTCGGGCTGGCCTTCGCGGTCGCCGCGTCCAGCTTCTGCCCGCTGCTGGTGCTCGGCATCTGGTGGCGCGGGCTGACCGACCTGGGCGCCGCCGCCGGGATCCTGGTCGGCGGCGGCGCCGCGATCGTCGCGGTGCTGGTCACCGTCGTCGGGCCGCCGCTGTCCGGCTGGCCGGCCACGCTCACCGCGCAGCCGGCCGCCTGGACGGTGCCGCTGGCCTTCACCGTGATGGTGGCGGTGTCGCTGGCCAGCCGCCGCCGGGCCCCGGCCGACGTCGGGGCCACCATGCTCCGCCTGCACACCCCGGAGAGCCTGCGGCTCTAGCGGGTCAGCAGCAGTTGTCCACCTCGCAGAGCCGGTCGGGTGGCCCGCCGGATACGCCTGCGGGATGACAGCGGGTCATTCCTCGGCCGGACCAGCAACTGGTCACGGGCGGATACGGTCGGGTCCATGACTGGTGAGCACCCCGCCCTGTCGCTGCGTGGCCTGGCGAAGCGGTTCGACGCCAAGGTCGCGGTGGCCGGCGTCGACCTCGACGTGCCGGCCGGTTCCTTCTACGGCCTGCTCGGCCCGAACGGCGCCGGCAAGACCACCACCCTGTCGATGGCCGTCGGGCTGCTCCGCCCGGACGCCGGCGGGGCGTGGGTGCTCGGGCACGACGTCTGGGCCGACCCGGTCGGGGCGAAGCGGCTGCTCGGCGTCATGCCGGACGGCGTACGCCTCTTCGACCGGCTCAGCGGCGCGGAGCTGCTCGCGTACCACGGCCTGCTGCGCGGCATGGACCCGGCGGTGGTCGACCAGCGGGCGGCCGAGCTGATCGACGTGCTCGCGCTCGGCGACGCCGGGCGGACCCTGGTGGTGGACTACTCCGCCGGCATGAAGAAGAAGATCGGCCTGGCCTGCGCGCTGCTGCACGGGCCGCGGCTGCTCGTGCTCGACGAACCGTTCGAGGCGGTCGACCCGGTCTCCGCCGCGCTGATCCGGGACATCCTCCAGCGGTACGTGACCGGCGGCGGGACGGTGGTCTTCTCCAGTCACGTGATGGAGGTCGTCGAGCGGCTCTGCTCGCACGTGGCGATCCTGGCCGCCGGCACCATCAAGCGGGTCGGCACGCTGGCGGAGGTCCGCGGGGGCCGGTCGCTGGAGGAGGTCTTCGTCGAGGTGGTCGGCGGGCGGACGGCGACCGGTGAGGAACTGGCGTGGCTGTCCCGGTGACCGCCCCGGCCGCGGCGGCCCGCCGGGTGTCCGCGCGCCACTTCGTCCGGCTCAAGCTCCGGGTGATGGCCAACAACTTCCGTGGCCAGGGCTGGCGGATCGCGCTCTACGTGGTCGGCGCGGTGGTCGGACTCTGGTTCGCCGGCAGCGGCTTCTTCCTGTTCGCCGCCCCCGGCCTGGCCGGCAGCGACCGGTACGCGCTGATGGTCGCCGCGTTCGGCGGCGGCCTGATGGTGCTCGGCTGGATGCTGCTGCCGCTGGTCTTCTTCGGGGTGGACGAGACGCTCGACCCGGCCCGGTTCGCGCTGCTGCCGCTGTCCCGGCGCACCCTGGTCACCGGGCTGCTCGCGGCGGCCCTGGTGAGCGTGCCGGCGGTCGCGGTGCTGCTCGCGCTCTCCGGGTTGGTGGTCACCGCCGGCGCGCTCGGTGGCTGGTCGGCGGCCCTGGTCGAAGCGGTCGGGGTGGTCGCCGGGCTGCTGCTCTGCGTCGCCGCCGCCCGGGCGGTCACCAGCGCGTTCGCGTCCATGCTCCGCTCGCGCCGGGTCCGCGACCTGGCCGGCGTGCTGCTCGCGGTGGCCGCCGCGCTGCTCGGCCCGCTGCAGATCTTCGGCCTGGCGGCGCTGCGCGAGACGGACTGGGACCGGCTCGATCCGGTGGCGGAGGTGGTCGGCTGGACCCCGTTCGGCGCGCCCTGGACGGCCGGCGTCGACGTGGCCGAGGGGCGGGTCTGGGCCGCGCCGCTCAAGCTGCTGATCACCGCGCTCGCCCTGCTGGCGCTGCTCGCCTGGTGGTCCCGGTCGCTGGAGTCGGCCATGGTCGGTGCGGCGAGCGCCGGGCCGGCCCCGGCGCGCCGCGGCCCGGCCGGCGGCGCGGTGGCGCAGCTCTTCCCGCGCTGGGTCGGTTGGGCCCGGCGGGACCGGTTCGGCGCACTGGTGGCCCGGGAGGCCCGCTACTGGTGGCGGGACGCCCGGCGGCGGGCGAACCTGATCACCGTGGCGGTCGTCGGCCTCTTCGTCCCCGTCATGGTCAACCTGGGCGGCCCGAACCTCGCCGCCGGCGACACCCCGGGGCTCGCCGTGCCCGACGCCTCGTCGCCGGTGCTGGTCAGCCTCTCCATGCTCTTCGTGGGCGTGCTCGCCTCGGTGACCCTGGCCAACCAGTTCGGTTTCGACGGCAGCGCGTACGCCGCGCACGTGGTGGCCGGCGTGCCCGGCCAGCAGGAGCTGCGGGCCCGGATGGCGGCCTTCTCGCTCTACGTGCTGCCGATGCTGGGGCTGGTCTCGGTCGCGCTGGCGGTGATCCTCGGCCGGCCCGGCTGGATCGGGGTGACCGCCGGCAGCCTGCTCGCCACCTACGGCGCCGGGCTGGCGGTGAACAGCTTCGTCTCGGTGCTCGGGGCGTACGCGCTGCCGGAGACGAGCAACCCGTTCGCGCTGAACAGCGGCGCCGGGGTGGCGAAGAGCTTCCTCACCCTGCTGGCCATGGTGAGCACCGCGGTCGCGGCCGTGCCGATGGTGGTGGCCGCGGCACTGCTCGGCGACGTCTGGCACTGGCTGGCCCTGCCGGTCGGCGCGGGCTACGGCGTGGGGGCGGCGCTGCTCGGCGCGTACCTGGCCGGCGACGTGCTGGACCGGCGGCAGCCGGAACTGCTCGCCACGGTCACCCCGCGCCGCTGACCGCCGACGCCCCCGCTGAAGAGCCGCCACCCGCCGGCACAACCTGAGGGCATCGTTGAGATCTTGGAGAGAAAGGGCCCCCGGGGGGGCCGGAATCGTCCAAGATCTACTAGCGCCGCGCCCCCGGCGTGGGCCGAGCGGGCAGAGCCGGCACGGGCGGGTGGGGCGGGCGGCAGAATGTTCCACGTGAATCATGAGCCGGGCGCCGAGATCCACCACACCGATCCGTTCGCCGTGCCGGCCGGGCAGCGCTCCCCCGTACGCCGACTGCGGGGTCGGCTGGCCGCGCCGGTGACGCTCTGGACGGCGCCCGGGCCGGCGGGCCTGACGGTGTCGTCCACCCTGGTGGCCGAGGGCGAGCCGGACCGGCTGCTCGGGCTGATCGACCCGGAGTCCGACCTGTGGGCGGCGGCGGAGGAGGCCGGCCGGTTCGCGGTGGCTCCGCTGGGCCCGCCGCACCGGCAACTCGCCGACCGGTTCGCCGGTCTCTTCCCGTCGCCCGGCGGCCTCTTCGCCACCGGCGGGTGGACCGACACGCCCTACGGTCCGGTGCCGGCCGACGCCGGCGGCTGGGCCGGCTGCCGGCTGGACACCGCCCGGGAGTACGGCTGGGGCCTGCTGGTGGAGGCCGTCATCGTGGCCGTCGAGCTGACCGAGGAGACGGACCCGCTGCTGCACTACCGGGGCCGGTACCGCGAGCTGGCCTGATCCACCCCGGCGAGCACGCCGGCCGTCGACCGGGCCCACCACCCGACCGCTCATCGGAGTGAGCTGGGTCACTCGGCGCAGCCACCGTGCCGTTCGGCGCAACCGGCGACCAGCGTCGATCTCACCCTTCCCCGGCGGGCCGCGGGCTTCCTACCGTGCGCGGAAATCCCCGATGCCTGTGAAGGTGGTGATCCACAGATGTCCACGGACACACCCGCGCCGGCCGACGCGTCCACGCCGGACCGGTATCTCGCCGTACAGCGGTCGGACGAGTTCGCCGGGTTACGCCGCGCGCTGCGCGGCTTCGTCTTCCCGATGACCGTCGCGTTCTTCCTGTGGTACGCGCTCTACGTGATCCTGTCCGCGTACGCCCGGGACTTCATGGGCACGAAGCTCTTCGGCAACATCAACGTCGCGCTGGTCTTCGGGCTGCTCCAGTTCGTGTCCACGTTCCTCATCGCGTGGTTCTACTCCCGGTACGCCGACCGGAAGATCGACCCGGTCGCCGACCGGATCCGCGCCGAGATCGGGGAGGTGACCCATGAACACGGTCCTCGCGGCTGAGGCGGGCGACACCACCGCCCGCAACCTCACGATCACGCTCTTCCTGGTCTTCGTGGCGGTGACCCTGGCCATCACCATCTGGGCCAGCCGGCAGACCAAGACCGCCACCGACTTCTACGCCGGCGGCCGGTCCTTCTCCGGCTTCCAGAACGGCATGGCGATCGGCGGCGACTACATGTCGGCGGCGTCGTTCCTCGGCATCGCCGGCCTCATCGCCCTCTACGGCTACGACGGCTTCCTCTACTCGATCGGCTTCCTGGTCGCCTGGCTGGTGGCGCTGCTGCTGGTCGCCGAACTGCTGCGCAACTCCGGCCGCTACACCATGGCCGACGTGCTGGCCTTCCGGATGCGCCAGCGCCCGGTGCGGACCGCAGCGGCGGTCTCCACCATCACCGTGTCGATCTTCTACCTGCTGGCCCAGATGGTCGGCGCGGGTGCCCTGGTGGCGCTGCTGCTCGGGATCAGGCCGGGGACCACCTTCCTCGGCATGGACGCGGACGCCGCGAAGATCGCCACCATCATCATGGTCGGCGCCCTGATGATCATCTACGTCACGGTGGGTGGCATGAAGGGCACCACCTACGTGCAGATCGTCAAGGCGTTCCTGCTGATGGGCGGCGCGATCATCATGACGCTGCTGGTGCTGGCCAAGTACAAGTTCAACCTCTCCTCGCTGCTCGGCGACGCCGCGTCGTCCTCGGGCAAGGGCAGCGCCTTCCTCGAACCGGGCCTGCGGTACGGGGTCGAGGTGGCCGGCAACGCGACGCAGACCTTCTACAACAAGATGGACCTGCTCTCGCTCGGCATCGCCCTGGTGCTCGGCACCGCCGGCCTGCCGCACATCCTGATCCGCTTCTACACCGTCCCGACCGCGAAGGCGGCCCGCAAGAGCGTGCTCTGGGCGATCGGCATCATCGGCACCTTCTACCTGCTCACCCTGGCCCTCGGCTTCGGCGCGGCGGCCCTGGTGGGTGGGGAGGCGATCACCGCCCAGGACCGGGCCGGCAACACCGCCGCACCACAGCTGGCCGAGGCGCTCGGAGTGGACTTCCTCGGCGGCGACCTGGGCGGGGCGACGCTGCTGGCGGTCATCGCGGCGGTCGCCTTCGCGACCATCCTGGCCGTGGTCGCCGGGTTGACCCTGGCCTCGTCGTCGAGCCTCGCGCACGACTTCTACGCCAATGTGATGAAGAACGGGCAGGCGTCGGAGCGGCAGGAGGTGTCGGTCGCCCGGATCTCCGCGCTGGTGATCGGCGCGGTCTCGATCGTGCTCTCCATCTTCGCGCAGAACCTGAACGTGGCGTTCCTGGTGGCGTTGGCGTTCGCGGTGGCCGCCTCCGGCAACCTGCCGGCGATCCTCTACAGCCTGTTCTGGAAGCGGTTCAACACCTCGGGAGCGGTCTGGGCGATCTACGGCGGCCTGCTCTCGGCCGTGCTGCTGGTGTTCTTCTCGCCGGTGGTCTCCGGGGCCGCGACGTCGATGTTCCCGGACCAGGACTGGCAGTGGTTCCCGCTGTCCAACCCGGGCATCCTCTCCATCCCGTTCGGCTTCCTGTGCGGGTGGATCGGCACCGTCATCTCGAAGGAACGCAACGACGAGAAGTACGCCGAACTGGAGGTGCGCGCCCTCACCGGGGCCGGCGCGCACTGAGCCGGTCCGGTACGGCGGGCCCCCGGTCACCTCGACCGGGGGCCCGCCCGCGTACCGGGTGCGGTCAAGGGGAGCCGGACCGCACCCGGTGAGTAGGCTGACCGCCATGAAGGTTGCTGCCCGCTTCGGACCGGATCACCGCATCCTCGTCACCGGCGGCGCCGGCTTCGTGCCGTCGCACCTGGTGGACGCCCTGATCGCCCGGGGCTGCACGGTGGTCGCGCTGGACAACTTCGTCACCGGCTCGAAGGAGAACGTCGCCCACCTGCTCGACGAGCCGCGGTTCACGCTGGTGGAGGCGGACATCTCCGAGGGGCTGCCGGCCCACCCGGCGCTGGCCGAGCGGTTCGACGCCATCCTGCACATGGCCTCCCCGGCCAGCCCGACGGATTTCGAGAAGCTGCCGGTGGAGATCCTCCGGGTCGGCTCGGTGGCCACCCTGCACCTGCTGGACCGCGCGGTCGCCGACGGCGCCCGGTTCCTGATGGCCTCCACCTCCGAGGCGTACGGGGACCCGAAGGAGCACCCGCAGCGCGAGACGTACTGGGGCAACGTCAACCCGATCGGCATCCGCAGCGTCTACGACGAGGCCAAGCGCTTCTCCGAGGCGGCCACCATGGCCTACCACCGCAGCCGCGGGCTGGACGCCGCGATCGTCCGGATCTTCAACACGTACGGCCCGCGGATGCGCCCGGACGACGGGCGGGCGATCCCCACCTTCATCTCCCAGGCGCTGCGCGGCGAGCCGATCACGGTGCACGGCACCGGCAACCAGACCCGCTCGATCTGCTACGTCGAGGACCTCGTCCGCGGGATCCTGCTGCTGCTCGACTCCCGCGAGACCGGGCCGATCAACTGCGGCACCGAGCACGAGATGAGCATGCGGCAACTGGCCGAGACGATCGTGTCACTCTCCGGCAGCAGCTCCGAGGTGACGTACGTCACCCGCAGCGCCGACGACCCGGAGATGCGCCGGCCCGACCTGACCCTCGCCCGCGAACTGCTCGGATACGAGCCGACCGTGGCGCCCGAAGACGGCCTGCGACGCACGATCGAGTACTTCCGCGAGCGGCTAGGGTAACCGCGCCGGCACAACACCGGCCTGTGCATCAGGGCGGTACTCGCCCCGGCTACGTACCCTGAGTTACATGTCAGCGACCACGCCAGCCGGCCTCCCGCTCCCGTACCTGCAGCGCAGCGCCGGGCGCGCGTCGGTGCCCGGCCCCGGTCGGAGCGCCACCGGACGCGCCCGCCCGGGCGAGGCGCGCTGGTATCCGTCGCCCGACGAGCCGCGGGCCGGGGGGCCCGGCGGCCCCGGTGGGCCGATCGGCCCGGACGGCCCCGGTGCCCCGGGCCGGCCGGAGCGGCGCGGCCCGCGCCCGCGGTGGGGCCGGATCGCGCTGGTCGCCGGCGTGGCCGTGCTGGTGCTCGCGCTGCTCGGCGGGGCGGGCGCCTGGTTCTACGCCCGTAACCTGAACAACGACCTGGCCCGCACCGACCCGTTCTCGGAGATCACCGGTGGCCGGCCGGTGAAGCCGGTCGAGGGCGCGCTGAACATCCTGCTGGTCGGCAGCGACTCCCGGGACCCGGACGCCCCGGTGGACCAGGGCAGCAAGTGGCGGGCCGACACGATCATCGTCATGCACATCCCGTCCGACCACCAGCAGGCCTATCTGGTCTCCATTCCGCGCGACCTCTACGTGCCGATCCCCGAGAGCGCCAACGCCGAGTGCGGCTCCGGCCGGCGCGGGAAGATCAACGCGGCGTTCGCGTTCGGTGGGCTGCCGCTGGCGGTACGGACCGTGGAGTGCTTCAGCGACGTCCGGCTCGACCACGTGATGGCGATCGACTTCGCCGGCTTCAAGCAGGTCACCGACGCGCTCGGCGGCGTGGACCTGAAGGTGGAGCGGACCATCACCTCGATCCACAAGCCGTACCGGACGTTCACCAAGGGCGTCAACCACATGGACGGCGCCGAGGCGCTGGACTGGATCCGGCAGCGCAAGCAGTTCCCGGACGGCGACTTCGCCCGGATGCGGCACCAGCAGGAGTTCCTCCGCGCGCTGATGGACAAGGCGGCGAGCAGCGGCACCCTGACCAACCCGAAGAAGCTGCACGACTTCCTCCAGTCGGTGACCGACGCGGTAACCGTCGACCAGGGCTTCTCGTTGATGGACATGGCGGTGCAGTTCCGCAACCTGCGCGGCCAGAACCTCACCTTCGTCACCAGCCCGCACGTGGGCAGCCAGACGATCAACGGGGAGTCGGTGGTGGTATCCGACCGGGAGAAGGCCCTCGCGATGTACCGGGCGATGGCCGGCGACACGATGGCCGACTGGGTGAAGGCCAACCAGAAGGTGGACGGCAACGGCGGCTGACCGCCGCGGGGCGCACGGGACGTCGACGGACGTCGACGCGGGTCTGCGCTCGGATTCGCCTCTCCGGTAGGCCAACCGCCGACCGGCCGCATTGATCTGTCCGTTCGGTCAGATCACCTGGATGGCCGCCAGGACAACGGCAAATTGCGGTGAGACGAACTCGCCAGGACGGGAAACCGTACGTACAGTGGTGCCGCCCCCTGATCACGCGAGCTGGAGCACGCATGCCGGTTCAGACCAGCCGACGCCCCCCGTCGCTGGAGCCACCCCGCGCGTCCGCCCGGGTGTCCACGACGATTCCGGCGCAGCCCCGGAAGGGTACGAAGACCGGCGACGGTCCGGCCAAGAAGCGGCCGCGTCGCAGGGACCCGCTCTGGGCCCGGCTCACCGTGGTCTTCGGCGCCGTGCTGATGATGACCAGCGGCATCGCCATCGTCGGCAGCAAGGCACTGATCAACCAGGCCACCGGCAACATCGCCCAGCAGAACCTGCTCGGTGACGCCGGCAAGAGCGACGCCGAGGGTGGCGCCAACCTGGACGGCCCGATCGACATGCTGCTGCTGGGCGTGGACGCCCGGGAGCGGTGGGCCGCCGACGACGTCCGCGCGGACAGCATCATCGTGCTGCACATCCCGGCGACACACGACCAGGCGTACCTGATCTCGATCCCCCGGGACACCGAGGCGCAGATCCCGGCCTTCAAGAAGAGCGGCTACTCCGGCGGGGTCGACAAGATCAACGCAGCCTTCCAGGCCGGCGCCCGCAACGGCGGCGGCTGGGAGGGCGGCGCCCAGCTGATGGCGCAGACCATCAAGAAGATGACCGGGATCAGCTTCGACGGCGCCGCGATCATCAACTTCGGCGGCTTCAAGAACATCATCGAAACCCTCGGCTCGGTGCGCATCTGCGTCAGCCAGGAGGTCCAGTCGCTGCACATGTCGTACGTCGACGGCAAGCCGATGTGGAACGCGGACGCCAAGAAGACCGGCAAGCCGAGGACCCCGGTGGTGCACAAGAAGGGCTGCCGGGAGATGGAGGGCTGGGAGGCGCTGGACTACTCCCGCCAGCGCAAGACCCTGAAGAACGGCGACTACGACCGCCAGCAGAACCAGCAGCAGCTGATCAAGGCGATGGCCCGCAAGGCCAGCGAGAACGGCACGCTGACCAACCCGGCAAAGCTGAACGAGCTGATCAAGGCGGCGGGCAAGGCCTTCATCCTGGACACCAACGGGGTGGCGGTGGCCGACTTCGTCTTCACCATGCGCGGGGTCGGCGCCAACGAGTTGACCATGCTGAAGACCAACGGCGGCACCTTCCACGGCGACGGCGCGGGCAAGGAGACCTTCAGCGAGGAGACCCTGGCCATGTTCCGGGCGGTCAAGGAGGACAAGCTGGCCGAGTTCGTCTTCGCCAACCCCGGAGTGATCTCCACCCGCAAGTAGCGGCGCCCGCTTCACCTGATCCGCTTCGCGGTGGCCGGGTCGCGGCAGCCGCGGCGACCGCCGGGACGGATGTCGACAAACCGGGTCGATCCGGTCTGGCGCGCCCGTAGCCTGACGTGAGCAGGTTTCACGTACTGGCTGCGGGGAGGGTGCCACGTCCAGGTCGGGGCGGGACGGACGGGAACGGAGCCGGGCGGGCGCCCGGACCGCGCCGCCGCGCTGGTCCCGCATCCTGCTCCGGGTCGGGCTGGCGCTCGTGCTGCTGGCCGGGCTCGCCGTGTTCGGCCTGCGCGCCCTGACCGACCGGTACGACCGCGCCGTGCTCCGCGAGCAGCTGCTCGACCCGGCCGCCCGCCGGGACCGGACCGACCTCGACGGGCCACTGAACTACCTGCTCGTCGGCTCCGACGCGCGTCCCGGCAACAGCAACCCGGACCAGCGCACCGACACCATCCTCATCGTGCACGTACCGGCCGGGCTGCGGGCGGCGTACCTGATCTCCGTCCCCCGGGACCTGCTGGTAGCCATCCCGCCCGGCCGGAACGGCTTCGGCGGCGGGCAGGACAAGATCAATGCCGTGTTCGAGCACGGCGGGGGTGGCGAGGGCGGCGCGCGGTTGCTCTCCGCCACGCTGGCCCGGCTGACCGGGATCCGGTTCGACGGCGCGGCGCTGATCGACTTCTCCGGCTTCCGGAAGGTGATCGACCTGCTCGGCGGGGTGCGGATGTGCGTGCAGACCGAGGTCCGCTCGATCCACACCAACCGCGTCTTCAGCCCCGGCTGTCAGCAGATGGACGGGGCGACGGCGCTGGACTACGTGCGCCAGCGCTACGACCTGCCCGGCGGCGACTACGACCGGCAGACCCACCAGCAGCAACTGCTCCGGGCGATGCTGGAACGCGCCTCGGAGAACCGGCTGCGCACCAACCCGGTCAAGCTCGACCAGGTGATCCGGGCGGTGGGCGGCTCGCTGACCCTGGACACCAACGGCGTGCCGCTGGAGGACCTGCTCGTCGCGCTGCACGACCTGCCCGCCGACGCGCTGCGCGGCGTGCACGTCCCCTCCCATCCACAGACCATCGACCAGGTCTCGTACGTGGTGCTGGAGAACGGGGGCGACGGGCTCTTCGAGGCGGTCCGGGATGCCGAGGTGGCCGATTGGGCCGGGGCCAACCCCCGCTGGGTGACCCGGTTGTGACCGGACCGGCGGCCACGGCTGCGGCGGTCGGCCCGGCGAGGATCTAGGCTTGGTACCCGTGTTCGGACCCCAGGTTCCCACCGTGACCGTGCCCGAGATCGCCGACGACACCTACCTGCTCGACGTCCGGGAGGACGACGAGTGGGCCGCCGGCCATGCCCCCGACGCCCACCACCTGCCGATGATGGAGCTGCCGTCCCGGCTGGCCGAGGTGCCCACCGACCGCGACGTCGCGGTCATCTGCCGCTCCGGCGGACGTTCCGCCCAGGTCGTCGCCTACCTGCAGCGCAACGGCTGGGAGCAGGTGCGCAACGTGGCCGGCGGAATGGGCGAGTGGGCCGCCGCCGGGCGGCCGGTGGTCGGCGAGGACGGGCAGCCGGGGCGGGTCCTCTAGGCGGACGGGATGGCCGAACCCCTGGTCTTCGCGCACCGCGGTGCCTCGTACGACCTGCCGGAGCACACCCTCGCCGCCTACCTGCGCGCCCTCGACGAGGGCGCCGACGGGCTGGAGTGCGACGTCCGGCTGACCCGGGACGGGCACCTGGTCTGCGTGCACGACCGTCGGCTGGACCGGACCAGCAACGGTCGGGGCCTGGTCAGCGCGCGTACCCTCGCCGAACTGGAGGCGCTGGACTTCGGCTCCTGGCACCCGGGCTGCGTACCGGCCGACGGGGACGAGGTGCTCGACGAGTCGCACACCCGCCTGCTCACCCTGGAGCGGCTGCTCGACGCCGTACTGGCCGCCGGCCGGCCGGTCCGGCTGCTGGTGGAGACCAAGCACCCGTCCCGGTACGGCTCGAACGTCGAGCGCCGGCTGGTCGCCCTGCTGCGCCGGTACGGGCTCGCCGAACCGAAACCGGACGACCGGGTACAGGTCACCGTGATGTCCTTCTCCCCGCTGGCGGTCCGCCGGATCCGGGATCTGGCCCCCGCGCTGCCCACGGTGCTGCTGCTGGAGGTGCTGCCGCGCTGGCTGCGGCTGGGCCGGCTGCCCTTCGGCACCCGGATCGCCGGCCCGGGGATCGGCCTGGTGCGGGCCCGCCCGGCGCTGGTGCCGGCGCTGCGCGTGGCCGGCAACCAGGTCTACGTCTGGACCGTCAACGAGCCGGCCGACCTGGACCTGGTGCTCGCCGCCGGGGTGGACGGGATCATCACCGACCGCCCGGCGCACACGCTGGCCCGGCTCGGCCGCTGACCGCCCGCACGGCCCGCCCTCCGGGACGGCCCACGGCCACCGCGAGGGCCGAGCCGGCTGCCGTCGCCCCCGGGTCGATCGGGGCGGGGGTGTGCGAAAGCGGGGCGGCGCGGCACACTCGGGGCATGCCGGAGCGCGTCGACTTCCCCGCACTCATCGCCGGCCACACCGTGGTCATCGAGATGATCAACTCTGGGGACGCCGGGCTGCCGGTGCTCACCCAACTGCTCCGGGTGGCCCAGCCCGCGCTCGGCGCGGCGGGCATGGCGTTCGTGGAGTTCGGGCCGGCCGGCGGCCGGGTGATCGCCGCGACCGGTGCCGTCGAGTGGACCCTCGGCCGGCCGTTGGCGGCCGCCGACCCGGCCACCGTCTGGCTGCTCTCCGGCCCCCGGGTGCAGCAGGTCCGGACGGACCAGCTCACCGGCGAGATCCCCGAGGCGCTGGTCGCCCGGGGACTGCACCGGATCGTGATCTCCCGGGCGGAGATCGGCGGGCTCGCCGTCGGCAGCCTGCACGCCTTCTATCCACCGGGCGACGAGGAACCGGGCACCGCGCAGCACGGCGTGCTCGCCTACCTCGCCTCCTGCATCGCGCACATGTACGGCGACCAGAGCGGGCTGCCGGTGCACGGCGACGGCCCGGTGGTGGCCGCGCTCGCGGACGGGCTGGCGGTGGTCGACCGGGACGGGCACGTCCGGCTCTGGAACCCCGCCGCGGCCCAGGTGACCGGCCGGGCGGCCGGCCAGGCGCTCAGCCAGCCGCTGCCGTTCCCGCTGCCGCCGTCCGGGCAGGTGCTCGACCACCGGCTGCCCGACGGCCGGTGGCTGCGGATCACCTCCGGCGAGCTGCCCGGGCCGGGCAGCCTGCGCGTGGTCACCTTCCGCGACATCACCGACCAGCAGCGCCGCGACCACGACCGGGACCTGTTCGTCGCGGTCACCAGCCACGAGCTGCGGACCCCGGTGACCGTGATCAAGGGGTACGCGGACACCCTCACCGACCACTGGGAGTCACTGACCGACACCGACCGCCGGCAGGCCGCCCGGGTGATCGGCCAGCGCGCCAACGAGCTGGCCCGGCTGGTCGACCGGCTGCTCTCCTCCGCCGCCGAGCCCGTGCCGGGCGACGACCCGCCCGCGCCGTTCGACCTCGGTGACGCGCTCCGGGCCGCGGTGGTCGACCTGCCGGCCGAGCTGCGCCACCGGCTGGTCCTCGACCTGCCGGCCGACCTGCCCAAGGCGCTCGGCTACCGGCCCAGCCTGGCGACGGTGCTCACCGAGCTGAGCACGAACGCGGGCAAGTACAGCCCGCCCGGTTCGCCGATCGAGGTCACCGCCGGCTCCGACGGGCAGACCGTCTCGTTCCGGGTGAGCGACCGGGGCATCGGCATCCGCCCGGAGCACGTCGAGCGGGCGTTCGACCGGTTCTGGCAGGGCGAGTCCGGGGACCGGCGGCGCTATCCCGGCGCCGGTCTCGGTCTCTATCTCGTCCGCCGGATCGTTGAACAGCAGAATGGATGGGTATCCCTCCGACCGAGGGCCGGTGGCGGTACGGTCGCAGAGGTGCGGCTGCCCCGCGGGTGACCGGCGGCGGCGAGGTGAGAAGGGGCGAGCGTGTCGACGGGAGCGGTCGAACGGGCGTGGTGTGTGGTCGTGCCCCACCACGCCACCGGGGCGCGGCTGGCCCGGCGGAGACTCGCCGAGGAGCTGGCCGAGGTCGTACCCCCGACGTTACTGGCGGATCTGGTTGCGGTCCTGGCCGAACTGGTCGGCAACGCCGTCCGGCACGCCGACCCCCTGCCCGGCGGGGTGGTCCGGGTGGCCTGGCGGCTGTGGACGTCCGCCGAGGGCCAGCGGGTCGTGCTGCGGGTGACCGACGGCGGCGCGGCCGCGGGCCCGCGGATCCGGTCGGCGGACCCGGAGGCGGTCGACGGTCGGGGCCTGCACATCGTCTCCGGCCTGGCCGACCGGTGGGGCGTGGACCGCGACGGCCTGGGGCAGAGCGTCTGGGCCGAGTTCGAGCCGGCCGGCGTGGCCCGGTCGGACCTGGTCGTGGCCGGCTGAACAGCCACCGGGGGCGGGTCCTGCCCACGCCGCCCGGCTGCGGCCTCTAGGCTGTCTCGCCGTGAGCAAGCGTCGAAAGAGCCAGCGAGCCGCCGAAGCCACCCCGAAGCGGGAGAAGGTGCGCGACATCTTCGTGCCCCGGCCCTTCGAGGGGCTGACCGACGAGCCGGAGTGGATCGCCCTGCGCGAACTGGTGCCGGCCGCCTCCGCCCCGCTGCGCCTCGTACCCGACCTGGTCGAGGAGTTCGGCGACCGGCCGGTCACGCTCGCCACCGTGCTGCCGATGGCCGCTCCGGCGATGACCAAGCCCGACGGCCGGGTGTTCGTCGGGCTCCAGCGTCACCAGCAGTCCGGTGACGTCTCCCGGGACCTGGCCGAGGCGCTGCTCTGCGCGCTGCGTACCGAGCCGGGTCGCCAGGTGGCGGTGCCCCCGCTGCCCGGCCCGGGCCCCCGGTTGCAGGACGTCCTGGTGGACGGCCCGCTGGAGATCACCATGCACGACGGGTTCGAGTTCTGGCTCGACCCGGGCGCGGGCGAGGACCCGACCGTGCAGGCATCCCTGGAACGGGCCAACGCCGCCATCTACCCGACCGTCCGGCTGACCGCCGCCCGGGCCGCCTACTGGTGCCAGGTGCCGGAGAAGGCGCACGTGCGCTGGGTGCTGCCCGACGACGAGGACGCCGCGCTGGACGCCCTGGCCCGGCTCGGCGCCGCCGGCACGCTGACCCTCGGCGGGGACACCCGGTTCGCCGGCATGTTCCGCGCGCACGGGCGGCTGGTGCCGGTCTGGGACCTGCCGGAGGAGACGCCGGCCGGCGAGTGGGAGGACCCGGTCGCCGAGTTCGCCAAGCGGTACGCCGAGGCGCTCGCCGACCCCACCCCGCTGGACGCCGCCGGTCGCCGGGCCCGCCAGGGCCTGCTCGGTCGCCAGCTCACCCTGCGCTGACCCGAGGCGGGGGCGGCCGGTCAGCCGCGCAGCGGCTCGCGGACCAGCGGGCAGGACATGCAGCGCGGCCCGCCCCGGCCGGAGCCGAGCTCCGAACCGGCGATCGGGATCACCTCGATGCCGGCCCGCTCCAGCTGCGCGTTGGTCTCCACGTTGCGCTCGTACCCGACGCAGAGCCGGGGGGCGAGGGCGAGGGTGTTGTTGCCGTCGTCCCACTGCTCGCGTTCGGCGGTGACCGGGTCCAGGCCGGTGTCGATGACCCGGAGCTGGTCGAGGTCCATCGCGTCGGCGGCGGCCCGCAGGAACGGCGCCGGGCCGTCCACCCGCGGGTCCTCGCCGTCCGCGCCGGCGATCACGGTGTACGCCGAGAGCGTGTTCGCCACGTTCGGATACATCAGCACGGCGTCCACGTCGACCATCGTGCAGACGGTGTCCAGGTGCATGGTGGCCCGCTCCTGCGCGATCGGCACGACCAGGATGGTGTGCGCCAGCCCGGCGGCGAAGACCTGCCGGGCGAGGCGCTCGGCGCCGGCCGGGGTGGTCCGCTCGCCCACCCCCACCGCGAGCACGCCGGGCGCGAGCAGCAGCACGTCGCCGCCCTCCAGGTGCTCCAGGTTGGGGTGGTAGACGGCCTCGGTGCCGACGAAGCGCGGGTGGTAGCGGTAGATCGCGCCGGTCAGCGTGGCCTCCCGGCGCCGGGCCGGCATGGCCAGGCTGGTCACCCCGACCCGGTCGCCGATCCAGAGCGACGAGTCGCGGGTGAAGAGCAGGTTGGGCAACGGGTCGATGACGAAGTCGTGCCGGTCCATCAGCGTGTAGACCAGGCCGCCCGGCCGTTCCGGGCTGAGCCGCAGCTCCTCGTGGGCCAGCCCGGCGATCAGCACGTCGGCCAGCGCCACCGGGTCGAGGTACGCGAGGTGGTCGGCGACCCGGGCGCGCAGCGTGTCGCCGAGCCGGGGCGAGCGCAGCACCTCCTCGGTGAGCTCGGCCCGCGCCTCGTCCACGGCGAGCGTCTCGGCCAGCAGGGTGGCCAGGTAGAGCACCTCGACCCCGCGCTCGCGCAGGGCCGCCGCGAAGGCGTCGTGCTCCTCCTGCGCGCGGCCCACCCAGGGGATCGCGTCGAACAGGAGCGAGTCGTTGTTGCGCGGGGTGAGCCGGGCGAGTTCCGGGCCGGGGCGGTGCAGCATCACGGTGCCGAGCCGGCCGACCTCGCTGTCGACGTAGTGGGTCACCCTCGCAGCGTAGGGCAGGGTTTGGCGGCATCCGAGAAAACGACTGTGGATGAATATGGCATTCATCCACACTCACTCCGGCGCTCCAACTTGCCGAGTCCCGGGACTGGCAACGTAGGGTAGTGAGGACATAACTTCGAGGGACCTTTTGCCGGAGGTCGCGATGACTGTCTTTCCCGCTCGCCGAGCCGTATCCCCCACCCGGGCACTGCCGCCCGCGGCGGTGCCCCACCCCCGGGTGGAGTCGCCGGGGGTTCTCACACCGGCCCGTCCGTCCCCGTTGGAGTGGGCCCGCCGCCGGCGGGCGGAGCGGGGCGCGCGGCGGCTGGAGGCGGCCGGCGCGCGCGCCCTCGGCCAGCTCGACCACCTCGGCCCGGCCTGGCACGTCATCGAGTGGCCGCGCACCGACGTCGCCGACGTTCTGCTCGACCACGGCCAGGACGACCGGGCCGGCTTCCTGGCCATCGGTCCGAGCGGGCTCTTCGCGGTCACCATCGCCGACCACGGTCGGGCCCGGGTGCTGGTGGCCGGCGACGTGGTGCAGATCAACGGCAAGCGCCCGCCCTACGTCGCCGAGGCCCGCCGGGACGCCAAGCGGGCCAGCAAGGCGCTCAGTTCGGCGGTGGGCCACCCGATCCCGGTGACGCCGGTGCTGACCTTCGTCGGCTCCGGCGTCATCAGCGTCTACGGGCTGCCGAAGGACTGCCTCATGGCCACCCACCGGGAGCTGGACCGCCTGCTCGTGGCCGCGGGCAACCGGATCAGCCCGGCGACCGCCGAGAAGCTCTCCCGGGTCGCCCAGCACCCGAGCACCTGGTTGAACGGCACCTACCGTCCAGCGGCCGACTACCGGTGGTACGAGGAGGGCCGAACGGCCGCTGACAAGCCGGCCAACCGGCGGTAACGTCACCGGCGACGCCACGCGGCCCGGGTTGCCGCCGGCACCGCCGGTCGCGCCGTCGCCGGCCGCCCGATCAGGGCACCGATCACCACCGGCGGCCCGGTGGCCCACGCGCGATCGGCGTCCGGCCGGCGACCGGCTAGCGTGGACAGCCCGTCGGTGTACATAGGAGGCTCGGTGGCCCACGTCGAACTCTCGCTCTCGGAAGTCCTCGCGCCCCCGGCCGGGACACCGACAGAGCAGGAGTCCGACAACTTCGGCCAGTGGTCACTGACCGTCTCCCACGCCGACGAGCCGTGCCTGCTGATCGACGCCGAGACGAAGGTGGTCGCGGTCTCCGCCGCCGGCTGCGAGCTGCTCTGCCTCGGCGCGCCCGCGGACGTGATCGGGCTGCCGCTGCTCGGCGGTGGGCTGCGGCTGCTCGACTTCACCGCCAACCCGCGGGTGCTGACCGAGCAGGAGATCGACAAGATTCCGCCGCTGCTCGCGCTCTCCTCGGGGCGGCTCGCCCGCGGTCTGCTCCGCGTCCAGGCCACGTCGACCGGGGCGCCCGACGCGACCGTCGACGCGATCTCCACCCCGGTGCTCACCGACGGGTCGGTCGCCGGCTCGCTCACCTTCTTCTCCGAGGTCTGACCTGCGGCGGCGGTGTGGGGCTCGCCGCACGCGGCGAAGCTGGGGCCGGCCGGCGACCAGGCCGTAAGGTGCCCTCATGCTCGATATCGCTCTGCTGCCGGGGGAGTACGCCGTGTGCCGGTTGGCCGCCGACTCCACCCTGCCCACGGGGCTGTCGGGCGGTCTGCGCGACGGCGACGTCGTCACGGTGACCTGGACGGCCGACGGGATCTCGCTGATCTGTCCCGTCGACCGGGTGCCCGACCGGACCACCACCGAGACGGTCTGGCGGTGCCTGCGGGTGGCCGGGCCGGTCGACGTCGCGGTCACCGGCACCCTCGCCGCACTGGTGGATCCGCTGGCCGAGGCCCGGGTCAGCGCGATGGCGTTCTCCAGCTTCGACACCGACTACCTGCTCGTCCCGGCGGTGCGCCTCGGCGCGGCCACCACCGCGCTGGAACGCGCCGGGCACCGCGTCCTGGGCTGAGCTCCGGCCACCGCTTCACCGCGCCGGCCGATCCTCCTACGATGGGCTGGGCCACCCCCCGGCCGCAACGACGATCTCCGATGTCCGAGGACCCCCCGTGCCGCCCACCCCACCCCGCCGCGCTCCGCACGGATCGTCCCACCGTGTCCGGCCGCGCAGCCCGCGCCGCCGGCTCGCGGTGCTCGCCCCGCTGGTCGTCACGGTGCTCGCCGGCTGCGGCACCCCGCCGGAGCTGCGCACCGCCTCGCCCACGCCGGCGGCCGCCCCGAGCCGGACGGCCGCCCCGACGCCGGCCGGCACCGCACCCTCCCCGGTCAACCCGTCCGGCCTGCCCGGGCTCGGCACGCCCACCCCGACGGCCGACGCCGGGCTGGTGGCGGTGGCCTGCCCGAACGGGCCGACCGGCGGGCGGGTGGTCGACCTGGTCCGCGGCCGGGGCGGGGTGCTCCCCGCCGACGTGCGGGTACAGGTACGCAGCGGGCCGCTCTGCGCCGCCGACTGGCAGTACACGCTCCTCGACGTGACCGGTCACGAGCAGCTCCAGGTGGTCACCCGGGGCCCGGGGAGCGCCCCGCAGCTGGTCACCGCGGGCACCGACGTGTGCACCGCGGAGGTCCGGGCGGCCGGCCCGCCCGGGATCCGGAACCTGGCCTGCGAGGGCGGCACGCTCGGCGTACCGGGTGCGTAGGCTGTTCGCCATGCCGGGTACACCGCCGACGCGCTTCGTCTACCTCGGTCCGGAGGGCACCTTCGCCGAGCAGGCGCTGCGCACCGTCCCCGCCGCCGAGCGCGGCAGCCGCACGCCCGCCCGCAGCGTCCCCGAGGCGCTGGAGAGCGTACGGGCCGGGGACGCGGACGCCGCGCTGGTGCCGCTGGAGAACTCCATCGGCGGCGCGGTGGGGGTGACCCTGGACGAGTTGGCCGAGGGGGACCCACTGGTGATCACCCGCGAGGTGATCCTGCCCGTGGAGTTCGTCCTCGGCGCCCGGGCCGGCGCGTCGCTGACCTCGGTGCAGACCGTCGCCGCCCATCCGCAGGCGTCCACCCAGTGCCGGGGCTGGCTGCGGGAGCACCTGCCCGACGCGGTGGTGGTCGACGTGCTCTCCAACGGCGCCGCCGCGGCCGGGGCCGCCGCCGGCGACTACGACGCGGCGATCTGCGCGCCGATCGGGGCGGCCCGGCACCGGCTGGCCGTGCTGGCCGACAAGATCGCCGACCATCCGGACGCGGTGACCCGGTTCGCGCTGGTCTCCCGCCCCGGCCCGCCGCCGCCGCCGACCGGCGACGATGTCACGTCGCTGGCCGTCTACATCGCCCACGACCGGGTGGGCGCGCTGCTGTCCGTGCTGATGGAACTGGCCGTCCGGGGGGTCAACCTGACCCGGATCGAGTCCCGGCCGACCGGTGAGGCGCTGGGCCGCTACGTCTTCTTCCTCGACTGCACCGGGCACGTCGCCGACGTCCGGCTCGGCGAGGCCTTGCAGGGGCTGCGGCGGGTCTGCGCCGACGTGCGCTTCCTCGGCTCGTACCCGAGGCACCGCTGGACACCGACGGCGGGTGACCGGCCCGTCCCCGCTCCCGCCGGTCTCTCCGACGCCGACTACGCGGACGCCGCGGCGTGGCTCGCCCGGCTGCGCGCCGGCGAGCTGAGCTGAGCGCGGGGCGCCCCGCGAAGGCGGAGCGCCCCGGACCGGTCAGCTGAGCAGGCCGCCGAGCAGGCCGCCCTGCTGCTCCTGCGCACCGCTGCCCATGATCGGCGGCTCCTCGGACGGCTGCACCACGACGAAGCCCTGGCCGGCGAAGCTCATCGTGAACGCCTCGCCGGTGCGCCGGCCGAGCAGCGTGCCGAGGCCGAGCTGCTCGGCCCGGTGGTAGCCGGTCTGCAGGTTGGCCGACCAGCAGACCGCGGCCTGCGGGTCGACGTAGGTGGGGGCGTCCACGTTGAGCACCACCGGGGTGCCCTTGGTCGTGATGGCGATCCGGCCGTGGCCGCTGAAGACGCAGTTGAAGAGGCCGGACGAGGAGGCCATGCCGGCGCCGCCGACCATCCGGATGTCGTACTGCAGGGTCGAGTCGAAGGCCAGCACGCTGGAGCCGTTGATGGAGAGCGCGTCGCCCGGCTCAAGGTCGATGACGTGCACGTCCTTGGCGAAGTCGGCGAGGAAGACGTCACCGCGGCCGGTGACCTTCATCAGCGGCACGCCCTCGCCGGTGAGCTTCTGCTTGAGGAACTTGCCGAGCCCGCCCGAGCCGAGCGCCTGGAACTGCACCTGCCCCTGGTAGGCGACCATCGACCCGACCCGGGCCATCGCCTCACCGTTGAGCTCGATCTTCAACATCTTGGAGTTCTGCAGCCGCATGCCGGGCTGCGCGGACTCCTTCTCCAGGTTCTCCGCCGAGAACAGCTCGCTGCGCATGAAAGTGCCTCCTGAGGTCGTGATGCCTGCCTGCGAAGGTAGGTCAGACCCGCAACCGGCGGCATCGGCCGCTCAGGCCCAGCCCAGCTCGTGCAGGCGCGCGTCGTCGATGCCGAAGTGGTGGGCGATCTCGTGCACCACGGTCACCGCGACCTCGTCGATCACGTCGTCGTCGGTGTCGCAGATGCGCAGGATCGGGTGCCGGTAGATCAGGATGCGGTCCGGCAGCACCCCGGCGTAGTCCCAGCCCCGCTCGGTGAGGGCGTGCCCCTCGTAGAGGCCGAGCAGTTCCTCGTCGCCGGGCGGCGGGTCGTCCTCCACCAGGATCACGACGTTGTTCATCAGGCCGAGCAGTTCCTCGGGGACCTCGTCGAGCGCGTCGCCGACCAGTTCCTCGAAGCGTTCGCGGCTCATCTCCACCGGCACCCACCCATTCTGCCCGACCGCCGCCGCTCCGGACCCGGCCAAGATCCGCGCGGCCGTCCGGAAAGAGTGGCCGTCCGGGTGGGACGGCCACTCTCGCGGGAGGTGCGGGGTCGGGTCAGGAGGTGAGGCGGGCGGTAAGGGTGATCTCGGCGCCCGGCGACAGCAGGCGGGAGATCGGGCAGTTCGCCTTGGCGGCCTCGGCGAGCTTCTGGAACTCGCTGTCGTCGATGCCGGGCACCTGGCCGACGGTCTCCAGGTCGATCCGGGTCACGGTCATCCCGGCGTCGGTCTTGTCCAGGTGGACCTTGGCGGTGGTCTCCACCGAGGTCGGCGTCGAGCCGGCGTCGGCGAGCGCCTTGGAGAAGGCCATCGAGAAGCAGCCGGCGTGCGCGGCGCCGATCAACTCCTCGGGGTTGGTGCCCTCACCCTCCTCGAAGCGCGACTTGAAGGAGTAGTTCCCCTCGACCCCGCCCTTGCCGGTGCGGATCGTGCCGGACCCCTCGGTGAGGTTGCCCTGCCAACGTGCGGAAGCGGTACGGATAGGCATGCCCCGAACGCTAGCCGAAAGGAGTTGCCCCCTGCGACCGTTCGCGATCCACGTCCCACCCTGCCGCCTGTGTCATGATTCGGCTCAGGCCCGCGAACGCGGAAGGGTGACCGATGTCCCAGGATCTCCCCATCCCACGGCAGGAAGACCGGTCCGACGGTACGGCCGTCGTGGAGTGGGGCGCGGCTGAACCAGCCCCGGCGGGCCGGTTCGGCCGGGTGCTCGCCGGCCTGGCCGCCGACCGCCGGCTGCCCCCGCTGCTGGCCGGGCTCGGCGCGGTGGCCGCCGGCGCGTCGCTGGTCGGCGAGTGGCTGGTGATGACCCTGCCCAACGCCGGCCCGGAGGGGAACACCTCGGTACAGGTGCCCGGCGGGGTGTCCGACGTGGGCGGCTTCGGGGTCGGCTACCTGGTCGGGCTGCTCGGGTTGGCCTGCGCGGTCGGGCTCGCGCTGCGCGGCACCCCGGCCGTCCGGACGAACGCCCGGATCGCCGGCCTGACCCTGGCCGGGGCGCTGCTGACCCTGCTGGCCGCGACCGCCGCCGCGCTCGACGACACGAGCCAGCGCACCCTCTTCTACTCCACCGAGGACGGCTTCCGGGTCGAGTACGGCCGGGGGCTGGTGATGGCGTTCGTCGCCTGCGTGCTCTTCGCCGCGGCGCTCAAGCTGACCCCGGTCCGGGCCGTACCGCCGGACGGCGAGGAGGCCGACCCGGAGCCCGGCGAGCCGGTGCTCCGCGGCCGCCGGCGCCGGCCCGGGCGCGCGACGGCGGAGGACGACCTGCCACCGCCGGCCGACCTCACCGTCGGGCCGGCCATCCCGTTCGCCCGCCCCGAACCGCCGATCTGACCGGGGCGGCTGCCCCGCCCGGCGGCCGCCCGGACCGCCCCGGGCGGCGCTCAGGGCGTCACCCAGCGGATCTCGCCGTCCACCACGACCTCGGTGGCGCGCAACCCGAGCCGCTCGGCGACCCGGGCGGAGGCCCGGTGGTCGGGATGCACGTGCGCGAGCAGCGCCCGTACGCCGTGCCCCTCCAGCCAGCCGACCATGCCGGCGGTCGCCTCGCCGGCGTAGCCGCGACCCTGTTCCGGGGCGGCCACCACCCAGGCCAGTTCGGCAACCGGCCGGTCGCCGTCGAGCCGGAGGGTGGCTTGCACGGTGCCCACCGCCACGCCGGTGTCCCGGTGCCGGACCACCCAGTTCAACCAGCCCTGGGTGCCGTCCGGCGAGCGGCCGGTCACCTGCCGCCGGTAGCGCTCCCGCAACTCGTCCAGGCTCGCCGGCCGGCCACCGATGTACTCGTGCAGCACCGGGTCGTCGAGGAGCGGGGCGAGCTCCTCGGCGTGGTCCACCCGGAGCGGCTCCAGCACCAGCCGTTCGGTGCCGATGACCTCCGCCACCGGCCAGTCCCGTTCTGCCACCCGGTAACCGTACGGCCGGTCGCCGGGCCGCCGCGGCGGGGCGCGGAACGTCACCCGGGGTCCGTCGCCCGTTGGCACCCGATTCGCCGGGAAGCCATGGTTGCGGCCTGTTCCGCGAGGTACGGTTGCTGCCCGCCGTCGGAAGGGTCGAGGCACTTCAGGACCACGACGGCTGGCTGCGACGGCGGCGGGCGAAGGAGGAAACATGACCCGCCCGGGACTGCCCAAGCTGATCGCCACCGATCTCGACGGGACGCTCGTCCGCACCGACGACACGGTCTCCGCGTACACCCACGGGGTGCTCGACCGGGTGCGGGCCGCCGGGATCCCGGTGGTCGGCGCGACCGGCCGCGGACCCCGGCTGACCGAGCTGACCCGGAACGACATCCGCGCCGCGGACTTCCTGGTGATGGCCGGCGGCGGCCGGGTGGTCGACCAGAGCGACCCGGCCGGCCCGGTGGTGCTGCGCGACGAGCGGCTCTCCGGCGAGGTGCTGGCCCGGCTGCTGGCCGACCTGGAGGCCGCGGTGGGGCCGCTCACCGTGATGGTCGAGGCGTCGGACGAGCCCGACGCCCCGCTCTGGGGCGACTACCACCCGAGCTGGCCCTACCAGGACCGGTTCGAGGCGCGCAGCCGGGCGGAGTGCCTCTCCTGCGACGTGATCAAGGCGTTCGTCCGGACCGCCGACCACCATGTCGACGAGTTGCTGGCGCGGGCGCGCCGGATCGTGCCGCCGGAGGTGGCCACGCTCACCCAGGCGGGGCTCGGCTTCGTCGAGATCTGCCCGCCCGGGGTGGACAAGTCCACCGGCCTCGCGGTGGTGGCGCAGACCCTCGGGGTCGATCCGGCCGAGGTGCTGGTCTTCGGCGACATGCCGAACGACCTGCCGATGTTCGAGTGGGCCGGCTGGGCCCGGGTGGCGGTGGCGAACGCCCACCCGGCGGTCCGGGCCGCCGCCGACGAGATCACCCTGCGCAACGACGACGACGGGGTGGCGGTGTACCTCGATCGGCTACTGTCCCGCTGATGGGAGAGACACCCCGGCTGATCGCCACCGACATCGACGGCACGCTGCTCGCCGACGACCGGACGGTGAGCCCACGCACGGCCGCGGTGCTGGCCCGGATCGCCGCGCGGGGCACGCCGGTCGTGCTGGTCACCGGCCGTCCCATCCGCTGGCTCAAGCTGGTGTACGACCAGCTGGCCGAGCCGCTGCCGGCGATCTGCGCCAACGGCGCGGTGGTCTACGACCCGGCCGCCGACGAGGTGCTCCGCGCCGACCCGCTCGCCCCGGAACTGCTCGCCGAGGTGGCCCGCCGGCTCCGCGCCGAGGTGCCCGGGGTGAGCTTCGCGGTGGAGATCGTCGACAGCCGGCAGATGCGGCACGAGGCGGGCTACCCGCTGCGCTGGGACGCCGACCACGCCGCGATCCGGGCGGTCGAGACTCCCGAGGAGCTGCTCGCCGCCCCGGCGGTGAAGCTGCTGGCCCGCGCCGGCCAGCAGGACCCGGACGCGTTCCTGGCGCTCGTGGCGGGAGCGCTGGAGGGGCTGGCGGAGGCCACCCACTCGTCGTACTCCGGGCTGGTGGAGATCTCCGCGGCCGGGGTGACGAAGGCGGCCGGGCTGGCCTGGTACTGCGCCCGGCTCGGCATCGACGCCCGGGACGTGCTGGCCTTCGGCGACATGCCCAACGACGTGCCGATGCTGACCTGGGCCGGCCGCGGGGTGGCGGTGGCCAACGCGCACCGCGCCGTCCTGGAGATCGCCGACGAGGTCACCTCGGCGAACTCCGCGGACGGCGTGGCCGCGTATCTGGAGCAGGTCTTCGGGGTGGGCTGAGCCGGTCAGAGGTACTGGCCGGTGCTGTGCCCCTCGGTGCCCTGCTGGCCCATGCCCGGCATCCCGGGCACCATCCCGCCCGGCCCGCTCGGCAGCGCCTGCCGGCCGGAGCGCATCTGCTCGAGCTGCACCCGGGCGGCCATCTGCTGGGCGACCAGGGCCGCCTGGATGCCGTGGAACAGGCCCTCGAGCCAGCCGACCAGCTGGGCGTGCGCGATGCGCAGCTCGCCCTCGCTCGGCGTCTGCTCCTCGGTGAAGGGCAGCGAGATCCGCTCCAGTTCCTCGCGCAGCTCGGGGGCGAGGCCCTCCTTCAGCTCGACGATCGAGCGCTCGTGGATCTCCCGCATCCGGTTGCGGCTGGCGTCGTCCAGCGGAGCCGCCTTGACCTCCTCCAGCAGCTGCTTGATCATGCTGCCGATCCGCATCACCTTGGCCGGCTGCTCGACCAGCCGGGTCGGGTCCTCGCCCTGCCCCTCCTCGGTCTGCACGGTGCCGACCGGCCGGCCGTCCGGGCCGACCACCACCACGGTGCCGGAGTGACCGGCGCCGTCGGCGTCCGGCTCGTCGTTCTGTCCAGCGGAATGCGCTTCGGTCATGGGATCCATCTTTACCCAGCCGGCCCCGTCCGTGCGCGCCGGGACCGGGGTCGGTGGCGGGGAACCACCCGGGCGGGCGCGCTACCGTCTGGCCCATGCCCGCCGACCCCCGCGCCGTCCTCACCCGCCCGGCACCGGCGCCGGACCACACCGTCGCCTACGGCGCGCACCCGGACCAGATCGCCGACCTGCGCCGCCCGGCCGGCGACGGACCGGCCCGACGGCTCGTGGTGGTGGTGCACGGCGGCTTCTGGCGGGCGGAGTACGACCGGACGCACACCGGCCCGCTGGCCGCCGCGCTGGCCGCGCTGGGGCACCCGGTGGCGCAACTGGAGTACCGCCGGACCGGTCAACCGGGCGGCGGCTGGCCGGGCACCCTGGCCGACGTGGTGGCCGGCGTGGCCGCGCTGCCCGGGCTGGCGGCCGACGCCATGCCCGGCCGGGTGGCGGCCGGGTCGCCGATCCTGGTCGGCCACTCGGCCGGAGGCCAGCTCGCGCTCTACGCGGCGGCCACGGTTCCGGCGGCGGTCGGCGGGGTGCTGGCCCTCGCCCCGGTCAGCGACCTCGCCGAGGCGTACCGGCTGGACCTGGACGGCGGCGCGGTGGCCGCGCTGCTCGGCGGCGGACCGGCGGAGTTCCCGGACCGGTACGCCACCAGCGATCCACGGTCGTTGGTACCACTGCGAACACGGACAGTAGTCGTGCATGGCGCGCTTGACGAACAGGTGCCGGCGGCCATGAGCCGGAGCTTCGTCGCCGCCGACCGGGCAGCCGGCGGCGATATCCGGCTGGTCGAGCTATCGGAATGCGAGCATTTCGGGCTTATCGACCCGGAGTCGACGGCCTGGCCGGAGGTAACAACCGCTTTCCGAAGCTTGCATGAAGATCACTAAGCATTGACGCAGCGTCGCCAAGCAGGTAGAACGCCGAGGGGGCGCTGATCAGCCCTGCAACGCTCCCGGAAGGAACTCGGTGTCGCAGATGAACCGCAGGCGGGCACTCCAGCTGCTGGCCGCCCTGGGTACGGCCGGATTCGCAGCCGGATGTGGCTCTGAGTCGGAGGGCGAGCCGGCCACCCCGGGAAGCCCGATCAAGATTGGTCTCGTGGCGCCGACGTCCGGCAGCTTCAAGGCGATCGGCTCCGAGATCAAACAAGGCTTCGAGCTCTTCCTCGACCTCAACGAGCAGAGCCTCGGCGGCCACCCGGTCACCCTGGTGACCGCCGACGAGGGCGACAGCGCCAAGACCGGCGAGGAAGCCGTCAAGAACCTGCTCAACGAGGGGGTGCTCGCCCTCACCGGCGTGGTCCGCTCGGAGGTCATGGTGGCCATCCGGAACACCGTCGAGCAGGCCCGGGTGCCCCTGGTGGGCTCCAACGCCTCGCCGAGCAGCCTGCAGAGCGTCGTCTACATCTGGCGCACCTCGTACGTGCTGGACGAGGCGGGCCGCGCGCTCGGCCGCTACCTCAGGACCGAGCTCAAGCCGTCCGACAAGCTGGCCATCATCGTGCCGGAGGACGTCAGCGGCCAGGACGTGGTGCGCGGGTTCCGGGAGGAGTTCGGCGCCTCCGACTCCCGGATCAAGGACCCGGTGGTCTGGACGTCGGCGAAGCCGGACCCGAACAAGTCGGACTACGCCGCCGACATCCGGACCGCGCTCAACCGGAAGCCGACGGCGGTGTTCTGCCACTTCGCCGGGGACGCCGCGGTCGAGTTCATCCGGCAACTGCGCCAGTCGGGCTTCTCCGGGACGATCTACGCGCCCGGCTTCCTCACCGAGGGCACCGTGCTCGAGAGCATCAAGCCCCGGCAGTACGCGCTGGGCATCCGCACCGCGCTGAACTACTCGGCCGACATCAACAACGCGGCCAACCGCCGGTTCGCCGCGGCCTACCGGAAGAAGCACAACTCGTCCCCCACCACCTACGCGATGGCGTCGTACGACGCGGCGCAGGTGCTGGACCAGGCGATCCGGCTCGCCGGCGCGGAGCCCAACCCACAGCAGGTCAACCTGGCGCTCGGCAAGATCGGCCAGATCGACAGCCCGCGCGGGATCTGGCAGTTCAACCAGCCGCGCACCCCGCAGCAGAAGTGGTACCTGCGCGAGGTGCAGAACGACGGCCAGGTGCTCTCCAACATCCTGATCAACGAGCTGGCCACGCTCGGCTGAGCGGGCCAGCCGCACACGCGCCGGGGCCGGCCTCCCGCGCGGGAGGCCGGCCCCGGGTCGTACGTGAACCGGCCGGGTCGCGTCCGGCTCAGTGCCGCAGCTCGGCGATGCAGCACTTCACGCTGCCGCCGCCCTTCTTCAGCTCGGCCAACTCCACCGGCACCGGGTGGTAGCCGGCGGCCTTGAGCTTGCCGGCGAGCCGGGTCGCCTCGCTGTTGAGCACCACGTTCAGGCCGTCGCTGACCAGGTTCAGCCCGAACGTCATGGCGTCCTCGTCGTCCGCCACCACCGCGTCCGGGAAGAGCTGGGCGAGCACCCGCTGGCTGGCCGCCGAGAATGCCCCGGGGAAGTAGACGATGTTGGTGTCGTCGATCGAGGCCAGCGCCACGTCCAGGTGGTAGAAGCGGGGGTCGACCAGGCGCAGCGACACCACCGGGCGGCCGAGCGCCTCCTGCGCCTCGGCGTGCGCGGGCAGCTCGGTGCGGAAGCCGTGCCCGGCGAGGATCAGCCCGCCGTGCGCCTCCGGCAGGTACGCGAAGTCGCCCTCGCCCTCGTTGGTCTCGCTGGGCGCGATGAACCGCCAGCCCCGGGACTCGTAGAAGGCCCGGTGCGCGGCGGCCTCGGCGGCCCGCTGCTCGTGCTTGAACTGGGCGCCGTAGACCGTCCCGTCCACGACGAAGGCGCCGTTGGCGGCGTACACCATGTCGGGCAGACCCGGCTCGGGGGCGAGCAGGTGCACCTCGTGACCGAGACCCACCAGGGTCTCGCGCAGCCGGTCCCACTGCTTGACCGCCAGCTCCGGGTCGACCGGCGTGGTCACGTCCATCCACGGGTTGATCGCGTACTCGACCGCGAAGTGCTCGGGGGAGCACATGAGATATGTCCGCTTTCGCGGGACTCGCTGCTGGTTCACGGTCACCAAGAGTAGGTACCCTACAACTTTGGTAACAGCCACAACCATTGCATGCCAGAGGCGGAACGTTGCAGATAGATGCCGTTGACCAGCGGATCATTGCGTTGCTCGTCGCCGACGCCCGCGCCTCGTACGCGGACATCGGCACCCGGGTGTCACTCTCCGCCCCGGCGGTCAAGCGACGGGTGGACCGACTGCGCGCCACCGGGGTGATCCGGGGATTCACCGCCGTCGTCGACCCGGCCGCCGTCGGCTGGACCACGGAGGCGTTCGTCGAGCTGTTCTGCGCCGGCCGGACCACCCCGGCGCAGATCGGCGTGGCCGCCCGCCGGCACCCGGAGGTGGTCGGCGCGTACACCGTCTCCGGCGAGGCGGACGCGCTGGTGCACCTGCGCGCGGCGGACATCGCCCACCTGGAGGCGGCCCTGGAACGGCTGCGGGCCGAGCCGTTCGTGACCTCCACCCGCAGCACCATCGTGCTCTCCCGGCTGGTCGAGTCCCCCGGCGTCGGCCCCTCCGCCGGCTGACCGGCCGCGCCGCCCTCCGGTCCGCAGACGCACCGCCGCCTCCGGACCGCAGACGTGCCGCTTTCCGCACCGCCGCCGGACCCGGGACGTGCCGCCGCACCGGCCAGCGGCGGCGAGATGGGACGGGCGGGCGGGAACCGGGCCGGGGCGGCCGGCGTCGAACCGGCCATGAAACGGGGTATGCCCACCGCCGCGGCCGGCACGCTGGTCGCACTCGCCCTGCTCGCCGGCAGCACGACGGCGGCGAGACCGACGCCCGTCGCGCCGCCGGCGTCGCCGCAGCCACCCGCGCTCCGGCTGGTCTCCTTCGACTCCTGCGCCGAGGCGCTCGCCGGGCTGCGCGCCGCCGCCTCCGCGTCGGTCGGCCCGTGGGGCTTCTCCGCCGGCTGGCGCACCGGGGTCGCGCTCGACGCCGCCGAGGGGGCGGCGAAGGATGCCGCCGGCGCGCGGTCGGCCGCTCCGGCCGCCCCGCAGCACACCGGCACCAACAACCACGAGGCCGACGCGGACGAGCCGGACCTGGTCAAGACCGATGGCCGGCGGATCGTCACGGTCACCGGCAACGTGCTGCGGGTGGTCGACCCCGCCACCCGCCGGGTCACCGGCCGCCTCGACCTGGCCCGGACCACGCCGCCGGTCGGCTGGGCGCAGAACCTGCTGCTGCACGGCGACCGCGCCCTGGTGCTCGTCGCGGGCGCGCGGGTGTGGCCGGACATGGCGGCGACCCGGCCCGCCGGGCGGCACGACACCGACGCCCGGCTGCTCCTGGTCGACCTGACCGGAGCGCCCCGGGTGGCCGGCACATACCGCATCGAGGGCTCCCTGGCGGACGCCCGGCTGACCGGGAGCACGGCCCGGGTGGTGATCAGGTCACCCGCCCGGCTCTCCTTCCCGTACCCGGAACGGGCCACCGACGCGCAGCGGACGGCGAGCAACCGGGCGGTGATCGCGACCGCCGGGATCGACGCCTGGCTGCCGGCGTACGAGTGGACCGAGGGCGCGCTCCGGCACACCGGCCGGGTCGGCTGCGAGCGGCTGAGCCGCCCCAGCCGCTTCTCCGGGGTGTCGACGCTGACCGTGCTCAGCTTCGACCTGACCGCCGACCGGCTCGGCGACGGCGACCCGGTCAGCGTGGCCGCCGACGCGGACACCGTCTACGGCAACGGGCGGAGCCTCTATCTCGCCGGGCAACGGCCGCCGGCCGACCAACCCGGCTCGCCCCGGTGGGGTCGGCGGGCGCCCGAGCAGATCACCGACGTCTACCAGTTCGACACCGCCGCGCGGGGCCGCCCCCGGTACGCGGGCGCCGGCTCGGTGCCCGGCTGGCTGATCAACCAGTACGCGCTGTCGGAGTGGCAGGGGCACCTGCGGATCGCCACCACCGTCGAGGAGAGCCGGGCCGGCAGCGCGCGGTCGGAGTCCGGCGTGCACGTGCTGCGCCGGGAGGGTGAGGCGCTGGTGCCGGTCGGCGAGGTCAGTGGCCTGGGTCGGGGCGAGCGGATCTATTCGGTGCGTTTCCTCGGCGGCGTCGGCTACGTGGTCACGTTCCGGCAGACCGACCCGCTCTACTCGCTCGACCTGACCGATCCGGCCGCGCCCCGGGTCACCGGCGAGCTGAAGATCACCGGCTATTCGGGGTACCTGCACCCGCTGCCCGACGGGCGGCTGCTCGGCGTGGGGCAGGAGGCCGACGGCCGGGGACGGGTGCAGGGGCTCCAGGTCTCGCTCTTCGACGTCCGGGACCCGGCCCGACCGACCCGGCTCGACCGCTACCACGTGCCCGACGCCTACTCCGCGGTGGAGTTCGACCCGCACGCCTTCCTGCACCACCCGGACACCGGCCTGGTCGCCATCCCGGTCGACGACCACGTACGCCTGCTCCGGGTGACCGGCGACGCGATCGCCGCGGTCGGCACGGTGCGTCACCCCGGCGCGGCGGGCATGGTGAGCCGGTCGCTGCTGGTCGGCGACACGCTCTGGACCGTCTCCGAGGCGGGCCTGAGGGCCTCCGACCCGACCACCGCGCGGAGCCTCGCCTGGCTCCCCTCGACCTGATCCGCCCTCCCCACGGGTGGGGCCCGGTTTCTCGGGGACTCCGGGTCCCACCCGCGAGGGGTGTCAGAGGTACATGCCGGTGCGGTGCTCCCCGTCGTCCCGCTTGACCGGCTTGTCCCCCTCGCCGAAGAAGCGCTTGCCGCCGAACTCGCCGTGCAGCCGGTCGTCCAACTCGTCGGCGAGGCCGGTCATCACCTGCACGGCGAGCATCAGGTGGGTCGGCTGGAAGTTGCGGCCGAACACCGGGATGGACGCCCAGACGGTGTCGTCGGCGCAGTAGAGCCGGCCGATCGGCATCCGGTTGGTCAGTTCGGAGAGCTTGACGTAGAGCCGCTCGGTCGGCTCGACCTCGGTGAGCACCGGGGAGAAGACGTCGACCAGGGGCGGATTGTCGCGCACCCGGACGAAGACCATCGCCGAGCCGGCCCGGATGTTGATGTCGCCGTCCGAGTCGACCTGGAGCCGGTCGGAATCCGACTTCAGCATGGCCGACACCACCGTGCGGACCCGCTCGGCCAGCGCCAGCACGTCGCTCTCGCCGGACTTGCTCGCGGCGGCCGCGGCGGCCAACGCCTCGTCCAGGTCGGCTTCGACGTTCCGGTCCGGGCCGAACTCACTGCGCGCGGTGCCGAGCGGCTCGACCGGCAGCGGTTCCCCCTCGGCGTCGTGCACCAGGTAGACGAGGAAGGCGGGGTGCGGGGCGCCGTAGACGTCGCGCAGCGTCCGGGAGAGCAGCGCCGCCAGCCGGACGGCGTCGGCCGTCGAGGAGTCCAGCCCGAAGTACTCGCCGGAGCCCTCCACCACGCCCGGCGGTGACCAGCCGAGCGCGATCATGTCCGCCACCGCGTTGCGGTCCAGCCGGTAGCCCTGGGGCAGGCTGGCGTTGCCGACCGCCCGGGCGGCGAACGTCCCCTCCGGGCCGGCGTCCACGCTGATCGAGTAGATGGCGTCGCCGGTGCCGGAGGCGGTCGGGTCGAGGGTCACCTCCAGGTGCGCCCCGGCGGGCAGCGCCGCCAGCCGGTCGGCCAGCGCCCGGGCGAACTCCTGCCACGCCTGGGTCACCTTCGCCCGCAGGTCGGCCGTGCTCGGCTCGTCGAGCAGGATCGACTCGTGCTGCTCCGGCGTCCCGCCGGGCGGGCCACCGACCGGCGCCGAGGGGTGGTCAGCCGTCATGATCGCCTCCGTCCGTCAAGGTCACCCTACCCACGTCGCCCGGAGGTCGAATCAGCCCGGACCGGGATCGGACAGCGGCGGCCCCGCGGGCCGGGCCCGGGGGTCAGGCCGGGGTCTCGTCCGGGCGCCCGGCGCCGAGTTCGACCGGCCAGGCACCGGCCAGCGCGCCGAGCCGCCCGGCGGCGTCGGCCGGGTCCGCCCCGCGCCCGACGGCCAGCCCGAGTAGGTACGCGGTGACCGGGGCGCCCGGCCGCAGCACCTGGTGGGCGACGTCCCGGGCCAGGTCGAGCACCGCCGGCACCGGCACCTGGGCCGGGTCCAGGCCGAGTTCGGCACAGGCCGCCGTGACCCAGTCGTCCATCACCGTCATTGCACCCACTCCTCCGCCCGGCGTACGTCTGAGTCAGTGTCGCAGTCGAACCAGGGCGGGGGGCCGGGAGCGGACCAGGGCACCTCGCGGATGGTCAGCCCGCCCAGCAGCGCGCGGATCGGGGCGCCGGCCAGCCCCCGCCCGGCGGCGAGGCGGTCGACGGCGACCCGCAGCGGCGGCACCCGCCACACCCCGCAGAGGGTCTGCCGCCGCCCGTCCGCGTCCACGAAGCAGGCGCCGTCGGCCACGGCGCCCGGCCGGCCCGGCTCGGCGTCGAGGCGGCGCAGCAGGTGCCCGACCGCCTCCCGGGTGAGCAGCGGCAGGTCGCCGGCGAGCAGCGCGACGACCGGGGTGTCGGGGTCGAGCCGGGCCAGCCCGGCGGCCGTGGCGGCGACCGGCCCGCCGCCGGGCGGCTCCTCCCGGGTCACCTGGACGCCGTCGGGCACCGGCCCGACCGGCCCGACCAGGACGCGCGGGGCGGCGTCGGCGACGGCGGCCAGCACCCGGTCGCGCATCGGGCGGCCGCCGACCGGGCGGGCGGGTTTGTCCACCCCGCCCATCCGGCGCGCCGCGCCGCCCGCGAGCACCACCGCCGCGTACGCCGTCATCAGGCCACGGTAGCGGTGCGGGCGGTTCGGCGGGCGGGGCAGGATGGCGGGATGGGACGGGCGACTGATCGCCGGAGTGTGCTCCGGATCGACCTCGACGCGGCGACTGACGGGCGGCCCGCCGCCACCCGGCGGCGGGACAGCCTGAGCGGGGAGGAGCCGCTGGAGATCCGGGTCGGCCCGGCCGGCCCGGGGCGACGGCGGCCGCTGGCGGTGACCATGCGGACGCCCGGTGACGACCTGGACCTGGCGATCGGCTTCCTGCTGACCGAGGGGCTGATCCGGTCGGCGGACGACGTGCACACCGCGCAACTCTGCGCCGGGGCGGAGACGCCCAACACCTACAACGTGGTGGACGTGACGCTGGCGCCCGGCGTGCCGGAGCCGGAGACCGACCCGTCCCGGAACTTCTACACCACCAGCTCCTGCGGGGTGTGCGGCAAGGCGAGCATCGAGTCGGTGCGTACCCGGTCGATCTTCGCGGTGGCCGACGACCCGGTCGCCGTGCCGGCGGCGGTCCTGGCCGGGCTGCCGGACCGGTTGCGCGCGGCGCAGAAGGGCTTCGACCGCACCGGCGGCCTGCACGCGGCCGGCCTCTTCACCGCCGACGGCGAGCTGGTGGTGCTGCGCGAGGACGTGGGCCGGCACAACGCGGTGGACAAGGTGGTCGGCTGGGCCGTCCGGGAACGGCGGTTGCCGCTGGCCGGGCACGTGCTGCTGGTCTCCGGACGGGCGAGCTTCGAGCTGACCCAGAAGGCGTGGATGGCCGGGGTGCCGCTACTGGCGGCGGTCTCCGCGCCGAGCACGCTCGCCGCCGACCTGGCCGAGGAGGCCGGGCTGACCCTGGTCGGCTTCCTGCGCGGCCGGACCATGAACGTCTACGCCCACCCGCACCGGGTCACGCTCGGCTGACCGGCCGGCCCGCCCGCACGGCAGGTCGGCGACCTGGCGGTATACCGGTCAGCGGGTCACCGCCAGATCGGCGGAACGGCGTCGATCAGCGCTGGCTGAACGCGTCGAACAGCCCCAGCCGGAAGGCGGCGTCGCGGGCCAGCAGGAACCCGGCGATGCCGAGCACCCAGCCCAGCGCGCTGCCGGAGGTCCGGATGATCCACGCGTTCAGCCGGGCCAGCACCGGCTCGATCCGGGTCGGCCAGGCCACCCGGGCGGCCAGCAGCAGCACCGCCGGCACCACCATGACCAGGCAGTAGCCGGCGAGCAGCGCCACCACCGCCACCGCGCCCAGCCCGGAGGTGGTCAGCAGACCCAGCGCGCCGAGGTACGGCAGCATCGTCGCCACCTCGGCCAGCGCGGCGAGCAGCGCCAGCCCGACCAGCCAGCGGGCCGAGGCGTCACCGGAGGTGGCCCGGTCCCGCCAGCGCAGCACCGCACCCCCGCCCGGCCGGCGGCGCTTGCCGTCGTAGCGGAAGCTCAGCACGAACAGCCCGACCCCGAGCGCGAGCTGCGCCCAGAGCACCGGCCGGTTGTCCAGCGCGCCGCCGAGCGCGTCGGCCAGCCGGCTACCGCCCCAGACCAGCAGCAGCCCGACCGCGAAGTAGAAGCCGGCGATCGTGCCGAGGTAGGTCAGGATCCGCCGGGCGTTGACCGGGCCGGGCGTGAGCAGCAACCACACCGGAATGAAGAGGGTGCCGATGCTGGTGCTGTCGACCAGCGCCAGACCCGCGAGCGCGAGCAGCAGACCGATGCTCATGACAGACCACTGAGGAGTACGGCCACCTGATCATTCTCCAGAGTCCCCCGGACGGTCGACTCGCCCCGCAGGAGGATCGGCGCGTCCTTCCCGGGATGGAGGAGCGGCTATCCGCGCGGTCGCGCCCAGTTGGTGAACCGCTCGGCCAGCGCGACCGGCGGTGTGGCGTGGTCCGGCCCGGCGAGCTCCGCGGTCGCCTCGGCCTGGAGGGTGGCGAGGTGGACCAGCAGCGCCACCGGGTCGGTCCGGTACTCGGCGAGCAGGCGCAGCTTGGCCGCCGAACACGGCCAGGCGATCCCGCACGCCTGGCAGCGCCAGGTCGGCCGGGTGGGCAGGTGGTCACGGGACCGGCGGCTCACAGGCTCACCACGCGTACGACGCGGACCCGGTCGACCCGGACGAAGGCGAAGCGCGCGCGGACGGCCAGCGACCCGTCCTCGCGTACGTCGTGCCCGCGGACCTCCGCCCAGATGTGCCCCTCGAACGGCCCGCGACTGAGGATCTCGGTGACGTGCAGCGTGAGCGGCCCGGTGCCGAACCGGTAGGAGTCCTCGGGCACCCGGATCGTGCTGCCGACGGTCAGGCTCACCACCGACCCCCGTTCGCCCGCCACCGCTGGGCCGGAGTCAGGTTCCCCGCCCGACCCGGGCCGGCGGTCGGGAGCACGGCCGTTGGCTGTGCCCAGTTCGGTCGCTCGTTCCGGGGCACCCGGAGCGGAGTTGGTGCCGGGGCGGGCTTACGGCGCCAGAACGTGAGTCGCACGGGTACCTCCCTCGTGATGTGGAAGGGGGCCGCCCCGCCCCTCGCCGAGGCGGCCCCGGAGCACGACCATCGAGTTCGGGTCCTCCGCCGGCCGCGCCTCCAGATGCCACCTTGCCGACTGTTGTTGAACGAGCACACTGCGTTGCACTATGTACTTCGGACGTACGGGACGTTCGATGAAGGGTTGGGGATGAATCGTGCGGTGAAGGCCGCTATGGCCGAAGCCGGGGAGACTGCCGAGAGCCTTGCAGCTCAGATCGGTGTTGATCCGAAGACGGCAGCACGCTGGGTGAGCCACGGACGAATCCCACAGACCCGACATCGCGCCCAGGTAGCGGCCATCCTGAAGAAGGACGTTGTTGAGTTGTGGCCGGACGTGCTGAAGCGACGAGAGCCGGCCTGGTTCCGGCCGTGGACCGACATCGAGCGCGACGCGATCGGCCTGCGGTGCTACGAGTCAGCCGTCATCCCGGGGCTCCTCCAGACCGAGGCTTACGCCAGCGCCGTCCTCGCCAGCAGCCCGCTGATTTCGGAGGCGGAGAGCTACGTCGACACGCGACTTCGTCGGCAGGCCGCAGTCTTCGACCAGCCCCGCCCACCGCTGGCGGTCTTCGTGATCGACGAGGCGGCGCTACGCCGCGGCGACGCCGAACTCATGCACCCGCAACTCGATCACCTGGTAGCAATGGCACAGCGACCGAACATCCTGGTGCACATCGTTCCCCTGGACGCGGGCTTGCACCCAGGTCAGGCGGGACCGTTCGTCATAGCGACCACGCCCGACGGTGAGGACGTCGGCTACCTCGACGATCAAGCGGCTGGGCGCATCACAAATGACGTTGCTCCGCTTTGGGCGGTCTGGGATACCGTCAGGTCGGTAGCGCTTCCGCGAAACCAGTCCATCGACTTCATGAGAGCGCGAGCATGGCTGACCTGACCGGCGCCCGTTGGCGCAAGAGCGCCCGTAGCAGCTCAAACGGCGGCAACTGCGTGGAGGTCGCCGACAATTTGCCCGGCGTGGTCGCCGTTCGTGACTCCAAGGACCCGTCCGGTCCCTGCCTGGCCTTCACGCCCGCCGCCTGGCGTTCCTTCATCGGTCAGGTCACCGATCGGGCGTAGCGGCAGAACCCTGCACCCGTCCCACGACCAGCACGAAGGCTCCAGCCAAGGGTTCTCTCAGTCGAGCGCGAGGATGCTCCACTTCTCAGGCAGGACGGCGGCGGCAGCGGCCGGCCTGGCGGTGGCGACGTGCGCCTCGTACGCGAGGGCGGCCCGCGCGGCGTGGCCCAGCGCGATGTCACCCCCGGCAGCCCGAGCGAGTACGCCCGTCTCCCGCGCGTCGTCACCGGAGAGCGGCAGCATCCGTACGACAGGCGCGGTCATCAGCAGCGCGAGGAGTGCGGCACCGATCTCGCTCGACGTGGCGGCGTGGGCGGCGGCCAGGCAGGCGGCCGGCACGGCGACCTGCCGACCCTCCTCGGCGACCTCGGCTATCAGCTCGCCGACGGCGGCCCGGCCCTCGACGTACGACAGCAGCGCGGAGGCGTCCAGGACGACCGCGACGTCCCGGCTCACGCGACGTCCCCCAGCATCCGCCGGCCCTCGGCCAGCGCCTCGTCCGGGATCGGCTCGGCCAGGCGCTCGCGCCACCGTGCCTTGCCGGCCTCGGTGACCTCGATTCCCGCCCGGCGCAGGGCCTCATCGAGCTGTGCGCCCGCCATCTGGGCCCGGACGGCGGCGGTGATCGCGGCGGACACGTTCGGCTGCCGGTCGAGCCACTCGGCGACGTCATCGGGCAGGCTGACGGAACGCTTCGACGTCATGGCGGAAAGTCTAGCCGTCTCGGTAGTACCGCCGGTGGCACCGCCCGCTCAGCGGACGCCACGACGGCTCCGCTTGCGCCGGCGGACCACCCCGGGCATCCCCACCGCCGGCCAGCCGTCCAGCTCCGACGGCGGTACGCCCCGGCGGAGCAGGTCGTCCAGGAGCGCCGCGAGGGAGTAGTCGGGGTGCTCGGTCAGCGCCCGCTCCAGCGCCACCGCCGCCAGTGCCCCCTGCCCGGCCCGCCAGGCGGCGAACGCGAGCAGGCTCGCCGGCGCGGCGATCAGCTCCGGCTCGGCCCGGCGCAGCACGTCGGTCCAGAGGGCGATGTCCTCGTCCCGCCCGTCGGTGCGCTCCCAGGCGTGGTCGCGTACCGGCAGGTGGGTCAGGAGCAGGCTCAACCAGGCCACCTCGTCGTCGGTGAGCCGCTCGCCACGCCGCTGCCGCCGCAGCGCCGCCCGGACGGCCGCCACGCCGGCCGCGCGGAGCGACCGCCCGCCGAGCAGGTCGGCTGCGGGAGCCTTGGCGATTAGCTCGGTCAGCCGCCGTTCGGCGCGGGCGGCGGCCCGGCGCATCGCCACCCGGACCGGGCCACCGGCCGGGGCCACCTGCGCGATCAGGGCGGCCCGGTCGGGCAGGGCGACCTGGCCGGCGAAGACCGCGGCGGCGGGCACCTCGCTGGCGCCCGGGTCGTACGGGGTGCCGTCGGGCGGGCAGCACTCCGGCTCGGCGCAGACGTACGACCACCACCGGCCGTCGGTGACCCGGAGCGCGTCGAGCACGGTGAGCCCGGCCTCGGCCAGCGCCGCCCGCACCGCGTCGACGGCCGGGGTGACCCGACTCGCCGGACCGAAGCCCAGCACGGTGGCGGACTCGGCGTGCTGGCGGGCGATCACCTCGGCGAGGTGCCGGGCCGGCGATGCCGGGTCGACGGCCGGCCCGGGCAGGTCGGCCCGGGCGGCGAAGGTGATCCGCCGGCCGTGCATGGCCACCACGACCACGCTGTCGGCGGGGTGGAAGCCGAGCAGGTAGGGCACGGCGGCGATGAGGTCGGCGGGGGAACGGACGGCGAGCCGCGGGCGGTCGGTCGAGGTCATGCCCGCAGCCTGCGATCCGGCGGCCCGGCCCGGCAGCCCCTGTGGACGACACGCCGTTCATCCACAGCTACCCACCGTATCGACCCTGCTCACCACGATCCGCCACCTGTCCCCCAGGCGCCGGTTCCGCGAGATCTTGGTGGGAAACGGCCCCTGGAGGGGCCGAAATCCTCCAAGATCCGGGGAGAACCTGCGGTCACCCGGACGCGATGCGGGGCGGGCGGGCGCGCGGGCGGCGGCGAGCGACTACCTTGCGCTCATGGACCTGGCGTACCTGCGGGCGCACCCGTCCCACCTGCCGACCTTCCTGACCCACCAGCGGATCCGGGAGACGCCGGTGGCCGGGGGCGACATCTGTGCCGCCTCCCGGCTGACCCTGGACGACGGTCACTCGATCTTCGCCAAGACCTGGCCGGAGCGGGCCGGGCGGCCGGCGCCGAAGGGCTTCTTCGCCACCGAGGCCGCCGGCCTGCGCTGGCTGCGCGAGGCCGGCACGGTGGCCGTACCGGAGGTGCTCGTGGCGCTGCCGGAGCTGCTGGCGCTGGAATGGGTCGAGCCCGGTGAGCCGAGCGCCGAGGCGGCCGAGCGCTTCGGCCGCGAGCTGGCCGGGCTGCACCGGGCCGGAGCGCCGGCCTTCGGGGCCGACTGGCCCGGCTTCATCGGGGCGCTCCCGGCGGACAACACCCCCGATCCCGGCCCGTGGTCGAGCTGGTTCGCCCGCCGCCGGCTGCTGCCGTACCTGCGCCGCTCGGTCGACGGCGGGGCGCTGACCGGCGCCGAGGTCGCCCTGGTCGAGGAGGTGGCCGAGCGGATCGGCGAGTTCGGCGGCGACGAGCCGCCGGCCCGGATCCACGGCGACCTGTGGCCGGGCAACGTGCTCTGGGGCGCCGACGACCGGGCCTGGCTGGTCGACCCGGCGGCGCACGGCGGGCACCGGGAGACCGACCTGGCCCAGCTGGCCCTCTTCGGCGGCGCACCGCACCTGGACCGGATCCTCGCCGCATACGACGAGGCGTGGCCGCTGGCCGACGGATGGCGGGACCGGGTGCCGCTGCACCAGCTCCACCTGCTGCTCGTGCACACCGCCCTGTTCGGCGCCGCGTACCGCGATGCGGTCACCCGGGCCGCCCGGACCGCCCTCGGCGGGCTCGCGCGCGCTACCGTCGACAGGTGACCGCCGCCCGGCCGACCGACGGCCTCCTCGTCGACCGGTACGGCCGCGTCGCCCGGGACCTGCGGGTCTCCCTCACCGACAAGTGCAACCTGCGCTGCACCTACTGCATGCCGGCCGAGGGCCTGCCCTGGCTCGCCGGCCCGCAACTGCTCACCGACGCGGAGATCGTCCGGCTGGTCCGGGTCGCGGTGCGCGACCTCGGCGTCACCGAGGTGCGCTTCACCGGCGGCGAGCCGCTGATCCGGCCCGGGCTGGTCGACATCGTCGCCGAGGTCGCGGCGCTCGAACCGCGCCCGCGGATCTCGCTGACCACCAACGGCATCGGGTTGGGCCGGCTCGCCCCGACGCTGCGGGCCGCCGGGCTCGACCGGGTGAACGTCTCGCTGGACACCCTCGACGCCGACCGGTTCGCCCGGTTGACCCGCCGGCCCCGGCTCGCCGACGTGCTGGCCGGCCTGGCCGGTGCCGTCGAGGCGGGGCTCACCCCGGTGAAGGTCAACGCGGTGCTGATGCGCGGCGTGAACGACGACGAGGCGCCCGCGCTGCTCCGCTTCGCCCTCGACCACGGCTACGAGCTGCGGTTCATCGAGCAGATGCCGCTGGACGCGCAGCACGGCTGGGACCGGTCCGCGATGGTCACCGCGGAGGAGATCCTCGCCGCCCTGCGTACCACCTTCGACCTGCGGCCCGACCCGGGCGAACGCGGCGCGGCGCCGGCCGAGACCTGGCTGGTCGACGGCGGCCCGGCCCGCGTCGGCGTGATCGCCAGCGTCACCCGGCCGTTCTGCGGCGACTGCGACCGCACCCGGCTCACCGCCGACGGCCAGGTGCGGGCGTGCCTGTTCGCCACCGAGGAGTCCGACCTGCGCGGGGCGCTGCGGGCCGGGGCGGACGACGCCGAGATCGCCCGGCGGTGGCGCACCGCGATGTGGGGCAAGCGGGCCGGCCACGGCATCGACGACCCGACGTTCCTGCAACCCGCCCGGCCGATGTCGGCCATCGGAGGCTGAACCGTGACCGACCCGACCCGGCCGGCCGCCGGGCCCGCGCCGCTGACCGTGCGCTACTTCGCCGGGGCGCGCGCCGCGGCCGGCCGCACCGAGGAGACCGTGACCGCCGGGCGCTCCCTCGACGACCTCGTCAACGAGTTGGGGCAGCGGCACGGCGACCGGCTCGCCGCCGTGTTGCGGGCGGCGAGTTTCCTGGTGGACGGCGTGGCCTGCCATGATCGTCAGGTGCCGTTGCCGGCCGGGGCCACGATCGACGTGCTGCCCCCCTTCGCCGGCGGCTGAGGGAGGCGCACATGCTCGCCGTTCTGGGGTTCGTGGGAACCCTGGCGCTGGTCACCGGCCTGATCCACCTCTACCTGTGGAAGCGGCTGGTGCGGGACACCACGGTGCCCGGCCGCTGGCGGCGGGTCGGCGGGATCACCATGCTCGTGCTGGCGCTGCTGGTGCCGGCCACCCTGGTCGGCACCCAGGCCGGGCTCTACTGGCTGGCGTGGCCCGGCTACCTCTGGCTCGCCGTGATGTTCTACCTGCTGGTCCTGCTCGTCGCGCTGGAAGTGCCGATGCTGGTGACCCGGCTGGTGTCGCGCCGCCGGGTGGCCGCGGCCGAGCCGACCGCCGCCGCGCCCGAGCCGGTCCTGGTCGGCGCGGCGGGCCCGGCCGACCCGCCGGCCGCCGGCGCCGTCGGGCAACCGGACCACGACCCGGCCCGGCGGCTGCTGCTGGCCCGGGGGGCGGCGATCTTCGCCGGGCTCACCGCCACCGGCCTCACCGGGTACGGCGTGCGCACCGCACTCGGCCCGCCGCAGCTGGACCGGGTGCGGATCCCGCTGGCAAAGCTGCCGCGGAGCATGGACGGGCTGCGCATCGCCACCGTCTCCGACATCCACCTCGGGCCGCTGCGCGGCCGGGCGCACACCGAGCGGATCGTGGCCGCCATCAACCGCCTGGACGCCGATCTCGTCGCGGTCGTCGGCGACCTGGTCGACGGCTCGGTCGCCGAACTGGGCGAGGCCGCCGCGCCGCTGCGGGACCTGCGCTCCCGGCACGGCAGCTACTTCGTCACCGGCAACCACGAGTACTACTCCGGGGTCGAGGAGTGGGTGCAGGAGCTGGACCGGCTGGGGCTGCGGGTGCTGCAGAACGAGCGGCGGGAGATCCAGGCCCGCGGCGGCGTGCTCGACCTGGCCGGGGTCAACGACGTCACCGCCGCCGGCACCGGGCTGGCCGCGCCGGCCGACTACGCGGCGGCGCTCGGCGACCGGGACCCGTCCCGGCCGGTGGTGCTGCTGGCCCACCAGCCGGTCGCCGCCGTGGAGGCGGCGAAGTTCGGCGTCGACCTGCAACTGTCCGGGCACACCCACGGCGGCCAGATCGTCCCGTTCAACCTGCTGGTCAAGCTCCAGCAGCCGGTGGTCTCCGGCCTCGGCGAGGTCGACGGCACCAAGGTGTACGTCACCAACGGCGCCGGCTTCTGGGGCCCGCCGGTCCGGGTCGGCGCCGAGCCGCAGATCACCCTGGTCGAGCTGCGCTCGGCATAGCGCAGTTCACGCCCGAGCGTGGCGGCGCGCGGCGGCGCGGCGCGCCGTGGCAGGATGCGGCGTGCCTCCGTTCAGCGCCGCACCCCCCGGTGGCCTCCCGCCGTTCGTCGCGGACCTGCACATCCACTCGAAGTACTCGCGCGCGTGCAGCCGGGACCTGACCCTGCCGAACCTCGGCTGGTGGGCCCGGCGCAAGGGCATCGGCCTGCTCGGCACCGGCGACTTCACCCACCCCGCCTGGTACGACCACCTGCGCGAGACGCTGCACCCGGCCGAGCCCGGCCTCTACCGGCTCAGCCCGGAGGCGGAGCGGGACATCGCCCGGCGGCTGCCGCCCCGGCTGGCCAGCGAGGCCGAGAGCGATCCGGTGCGGTTCATGCTCAGCGTGGAGATCTCCACGATCTACAAGCGGGACGACCGGACCCGCAAGGTGCACCACCTGATCTACCTGCCCGACCTGGACGCGGTGGCCCGGTTCAACACCGCGCTCGGCCGGATCGGCAACCTCGGCTCCGACGGCCGGCCGATCCTCGGCCTGGACTCCCGGGACCTGCTGGAGATCACCCTGGAGGCCAGCGGAGACGGCTACCTGGTGCCGGCGCACATCTGGACGCCGTGGTTCTCCGCCCTCGGCTCGAAGTCCGGCTTCGACGCGATCGCCGACTGCTACGCCGACCTGGCCGAGCACATCTTCGCGGTGGAGACCGGGCTCTCCTCCGACCCGGAGATGAACTGGCGGGTCGGCAGTCTGGACGCGTACCGGCTGGTGTCCAACTCGGACGCGCACTCGCCGCCGGCGCTGGCCCGGGAGGCGACCGTCTTCGCCACCGCCCGCGACTACTTCGCCGTCCGGGACGCGCTGCGCACCGGCGACGGGCTCGCCGGGACCATCGAGTTCTTCCCCGAGGAGGGCAAGTACCACGCCGACGGGCACCGGCTCTGCGGGGTGAACTGGTCGCCCGAGCAGACCCGGGCGGCCGGCGGGCGCTGCCCGGAGTGCGGCAGGCCGCTCACCGTCGGCGTGCTCAGCCGGGTCGAGGAGCTGGCCGACCGGCCGGCCGGACACCACCCCGAGCAGGCCCGCGAGGTGACCCACCTGGTGCCGCTGGCCGAGATCCTCGGCGAGATCAACAAGGTCGGCGCCCGGTCCAAGAAGGTCGAGGGGAAGCTCAACGACCTGCTCGCCGCGCTCGGCCCGGAGCTGGAGATCCTCACCCGGACCCCGCTGGACGAGATCGAGCGGGTCGGCGGGGAGGTGCTCGCCGAGGGGATCGGCCGGCTGCGCCGCGGCGATGTGCGCCGGGTTCCCGGCTACGACGGCGAGTACGGCGTGATCACCCTCTTCGACCCGGCCGAGCTGCGCGGACCGGTCACCGGGACGCAGGCGGAGGCGCTGTTCGACGTACCGGTGCCGGCGCAGCGGAAGCCCGCGGAGCCGGCGGCCAGACCCCGGGCCAAGCGCCCGGCGGCGGCCAAGGCCGAGCCGAAGCGGAAGGCCGCCCCACCACCGCCGCCGATCGCCCCGCCGCCCTCGCCGCACGAGCCGTTCGAGCCGATGCTCGCCGGCATGGAGGAGGTGGGCACCGGCCTGCTGGACCGGCTCGACGCGATGCAGCGGGTGGCCGCCTCCGCACCGGGCGGGCCGCTGCTCATCGTGGCCGGGCCGGGCACCGGCAAGACCCGGACGCTGACCCACCGGATCGCGTACCTCTGCGCGGAGCTGAACGTCTTCCCGGAACACTGCCTGGCGATCACCTTCACCCGGCGGGCCGCCGAGGAGCTGCGGCACCGCCTCGACGGCCTGCTCGGCCCGGTCGCCGAGGACGTCACCGTCGGCACCTTCCACTCGCTCGGGCTGACCGTCCTGCGGGAGAACGCGGCGGCGGCCGGGCTGCCGGTGGACTTCCGGATCGCCGACGACGCGGAACGGGCGGCGGCCCGCGCCGAGGCCGGTGACGACCCGACCGGCTACACCGCGCTGCTGCGCAAGCAGGGCCTGGTCGACCTGGACGAGCTGCTCACCCTTCCGGTCGCGCTGCTGCGCGACGACCGGGCGCTGGTCGAGCACTACCGGGACCGCTGGCGGTGGATCTTCGTCGACGAGTACCAGGACGTCGACGCGGTGCAGTACGAGCTGCTGCGGCTGCTCAGCCCCGCCGACGGCAACCTCTGCGCGATCGGCGACCCGGACCAGGCGATCTACTCGTTCCGCGGCGCCGACGTCGGCTACTTCCTGAGCTTCTCCCAGGACTTCACCGACGCCCGGCTGGTCCGGCTGAACCGCAACTACCGCTCGTCGGCGCCGATCCTGGCCGCCGCGGTGCAGGCCATCGCGCCGTCGTCACTGGTCCGCGGCCGCCGGCTGGACCCGGCCCGGCTCGACCCGGAGGCCCCGCTGGTCGGCCGCTACCCGGCGGCCTCCGTCGCCGACGAGGCCGATTTCGTGGTACGCACCGTCGACGAGCTGGTCGGCGGCCTCTCCCACCGGTCGCTGGACTCGGGCCGGATCGACGGGCGGTCGACCTCGCTCTCCTTCTCCGACATCGCGGTGCTCTACCGCACCGACGCGCAGGCCGCGCCGATCGTGGACGCGCTGGCTCGGGCCAACATCCCGGTGCAGAAGCGCTCGCACGACCGGCTGCGGGACCGCCCCGGGGTGGCCGCCATCGCCCGGGAACTGCGCCACGCCAACGGGCTCGGCGGCGGCCTGCCGGCCCGGGTGCGGCTCGCCGGTCAGGTGCTCGCCGAACGGTTCGCCGCGCCCACCCTGGACAGCTCCGGTGCGGTCCGGCCCGAGGAGGTCTGGTCGGCGGTCGACCTGCTCACCCCGCTGGCCCGGCGCTGCGGCGACGACCTGCCGCTCTTCCTGTCCCAGCTGGCCACCGGCGCCGAGGTGGACGCGCTCGACCCGCGGGCCGAGGCGGTCACCCTGCTCACCCTGCACGCGGCCAAGGGGCTGGAGTTCCCGGTGGTCTTCCTGGTCGGCTGCGAGGACGGGCTGCTGCCGCTGCGCTGGCCCGGCACGGAACCCGACGACGACGCGGTGGCCGAGGAGCGGCGGCTCTTCTTCGTCGGGCTCACCCGCGCCCAGGACCGGCTCTACGTCAGCCACGCGGCGCGCCGCAGCCGGCACGGTTCGGAGCGCGAGTGCCGCCCGTCCCCGTTCCTCGACACCATCGACCCAGGCCTGTTCGAACGCTTCGGCGACGCCGAGCCCCGCCGCCCGAAGGACCGCCAGCTCCGGCTGATCTGACCCGGCCGGCGCTCGGCGACCCAGCGGGTCACCGGCTCACCGGACCGGCCGCCCCGGGCGGGCGTCACCGGCGTGCCGGCTCCGGGGCTGCCGCGTCGACCGGCCGGCGTGGGCGTTCGGTGCTCACCACCAGCGCCACCCCGGCCACGATGACCGCGCCGCCGAGCAGCACCTGCGCGGTGATCGACTCCGCCGCGAGCAGCGCGCCGAGCGCCACCGCGACCCCGGGGTTCACGTACGCGTACGTCGAGACCAGCGAGATCGGGGCGTGGTGCAGCAGCCAGACGTACGCCGTGAAGGCGACCAGCGAGCCGGCCACCATCAGGTAGCCGAGCGCGAGCCAGGACCGGGTGGTGACCGTGGCCGGGTCGAAGCCGCGAAACTCGCCCCGGCCGACGGCGAGGACGGCGAGCGCCGCCGCGCCGGCGAACATCTCGTACACGGTGGCGACGAACGGGTCGCTGGGCATCCGGATCCGGCCGGACAGGAACGAGCCGACCGACCAGGAGGTCGCCCCGGCGACCACGGTCAGCGCGCCGGCGATCGGCACCACCTCCGCGCCACCGGTCGGCAGCACCAGCAGCACCAGCCCGACGAAGCCCAGGCTCACCCCGGCCAGCGTCCAGAGCCGGGGGCGGTCGCCGGTGGCCGAGCGGAGCAGCACCACCAGCAACGGCACGGTGGCGACCAGCAGCGCGGCGATGCCCGACGGCACCGCCACCCCGGGCGGCCCGGACTCGGCCAGCACCACCAGCCCGTTGCCGCCGGCGAGCAGGAGCACGCCGACCAGCGCGGCGGAGGCGAGCTGGCGCCGGTCGACCCGTAGCGCCCCCGGCCCGCGGCGCAGGCGCAGCACGACCGCGAGCACCAGACCGGCGGCGGCGAACCGGGCGGCCGCCGAGGCGAGCGGCGGCATGGACTCCACCGCGATCCGGATACCGAGATAGGTGGAGCCCCACAGGACGTAGACCAGCAGCAGCGCGGTCCAGATCAGCGCGGGTGCGGCGACACCGGGGCGGCCCGGGGTGACGGTCGGCCCGGGCCGGGTGACCGGTCCGGTGGGCGGGGACGCACTTGGCGGAGGTGAGCTCATTGGTGGTCCACGCTACGGTGGCCTGGGCGTCGGCGTCCCTCGTTGGTGGCCGGCCTCTCACCACTGGTTCCAGGAGGGCGGCATGGCGAACTACGGACCACCGGGCGCATCCCCGGAGCCGTGGCGGGGGCGAAGGCCCGACGAGGAGTACGAGGCCGGCCGCCGGCACGGGTGGGACGAGCCCGAGAGCCGTCACCCGCAGCACGGGCCGGGGCAGCCGTACGCCGACCCCTACCGCCGCGCCGAGCCGTCCTACGACCCCGGCACCGGGTACGGGTCCGGGCCGTACCCGCCCGCCGAACCGGGTTACCCCAACCAACCGGCGTACGCCCCGGAGCCGGGATACGCCACCGAGCCGGGATACGCCGAGCCCGGATTCGGCACCGGCCCCTACCGGCCCGCGGAGCAGTCGTACGCGTCCTACCCCGACGTCGGCGCGCCGGCCGGCCCGTACGCCGGGCAGCCGGTCCCGCCTCAGCAGCGCAAGCGCTCCCGCGGCCCGTTGGTCGCGGTGCTGGCGGCCGTGCTGGTCCTCGTCCTGGGTGGTGGGGCGGCGGCGCTCTACCTGCTCGGCCAGGACGACGCCCCGGCGTCGACCACCGCCGTCGGAGGCACCGCCTCGGCCACCGCCGAGGGCGCGGAGCCGACGGCCGCGGCTCCGCCGCCCAGCGCGCCGGCCCCGGAGGCGTCCGCCGACCCCCGGTTCGTCAAGGCCGGCCAGTGCGTCCGCAACGAGGGGTCGCCCGGTGGCAAGCCCAAGCTGCTGATCAGCGACTGCGACCCGAAGACGTACGAGGTGCTGCGCCGCTTCGACGGGGCGACGAGCGGCGAGCGGGACGCCGAGGCGAAGTGCGCCAAGGTGACCGGCTACACCAACTGGTACTTCTTCGACAGCGAGCTGGACACCCTCGACTTCGTGCTCTGCCTGAAGCAGCGCTGACCCACCGCACCCCTGGGGGAGAGATGACCACCTACGGACCACCCGGCCAGCCGGAGGACCCGTCTCAGCGGCCGCCGGCCGGGCCGGAGGGCTCGCCCCCCGTCGACCCGACCGTGCCGCAGTGGGGCCAGCCGGCGGCCGGCGGCCAGGAGCAGCCCCCCGCACCCCAGTGGGGTCAGCCGCCCGCCGGCGGCCAGGAGCAGCCGACCGTCCCGCAGTGGGGTCAGCCCGCGGGCGGCCAGGAGCAGCCGACCGTGCCGCAGTGGGGCCAGCCCGCGCCCGGCGGAGCCGAGCCGCCCACCGCGCCGATGTGGGCCCAGCAGCCGGCCGACCCGTCCCAGCCGCCGCCCGCCGGCGGCTACCCGCCGCCGACCCCGGGGCCGGGCCAGCCACCCCACGGAGCCGGCTACCCGCCGCCGACGTCGGGGGCCGGCTATCCGCCGCCGACGTCGGGGGCCGGCTATCCGCCGCCCGGGCCGTTTCCGCCGGCCGGGCCGCAGCCGGCCCCGCCGGCCGGCCAGTGGGGCGCCCCGCCGCCCGCCCCGGGGCAGTACGGCATGCCGCCCGCCCCGCCGGCCAAGCGCGGCGGTGGCGGGAAGATCGCCCTGATCATCGGCCTGGTCGTGCTGCTGCTTCTCTGCCCCTGCCTCGGCCTGGCCGGGTGGGCGGTGTGGCAGGCCGCCGACGACGACCCGGACGCGGCGCCGTCGGTGAGCGCACCGCTCGAGCCGACCGGGGTGCCGAGCGCGGACCCGTCCACCGCGGAGCCGAGCCCGAGCGAGGACGACGACTACGCCAAGGGCGACTGCGTGGTCAACGACGGCACCGACGACGACGCCGAGCTGCGCAAGGTGCCGTGCGGCCCGAACACGTACGAGGTGCTGCTGCGGCTGCCGGCCACCACCGACGCCGACCAGTGCGAGACCCGGGCGCCGCGGTCGACGGCCCACTACGTGCACGACAACTCGGTCGACCTCCTCGACTACGTGCTCTGCCTGCGGAAGCGGTAGCCATCGCAAAAACTAGGGCTGTCTAGCGTGGACGCTAGACAGCCCTAGTTTTGTGTCGAGGCGACTCCCGGCCGGGCGGATCAGGCGCGCGACACGCGGTAGGCCCATCTACGGATGTCTAGCCTCGCAGCTAGACGGCCCGATACTGTGCGATGCGTGGATCCGGTCCGCAACCCGTACGCCCCGGGCGCCGGCCAGCGTCCGCCCGAACTCGCCGGGCGGGGGCGTGAGCTGGATGTCTTCGACATCGTGCTGGAGCGCATCGCGCGCGGGCGGCCCGAACGCAGCCTGATGCTCACCGGCCTGCGGGGCGTCGGCAAGACCGTGCTGCTCAACACGCTCCGCTCGCAGGCGATCAACCGGCTCTGGGGCAGCGGCAAGATCGAGGCCCGGCCGGACCAGTCGCTGCGTCGCCCGATCGCCGCGGCGCTGCACATGGCGGTCCGCGAACTGGCCCCGCGACACCGCGCCCCCGACCGGATCGACACCTTCCTCGGGGTGCTCAAGGCGTTCGCGCAGCGGTCCGCGCCGGCCGGCCGGGGCGGCGCCGCGCCGAAGCTGCGCGACCGCTGGCAGCCCGGCATCGACGTGCCCGCGGCCAGCGGCCGGGCCGACTCGGGCGACATCGAGATCGACCTGGTCGAGCTGCTCACCGACGCCGCCGGGGTGGCCAGCGACGTCGGCACCGGCATCGCCGTCTTCATCGACGAGATGCAGGACCTCGGCCCGGAGGACGTCTCCGCGCTCTGCGCCGCCTGCCACGAACTGTCCCAGCTCGGCGCGCCGCTGATCGTGGTCGGCGCCGGGCTGCCGCACCTGCCGGCCGTGCTCAGCGCCGCCAAGTCGTACTCCGAGCGGCTCTTCCGCTACCAGCGGATCGATCGGCTCGACCGGATCGCCGCCGACCAGGCGCTCTGCGCGCCGGCCGAGCGCGAGGAGGTCGAGTACGAGCAGAAGGCGCTCGACCTGCTCTACGAGAAGTCCGGCGGCTACCCCTACTTCGTGCAGGCGTACGGGAAGGCCACCTGGGACCACGCCCCCCGCTCGCCGATCACGGCCGCCGACGTGCGGGTGGCCGCGCCCGAGGCGGAGGCGGAGCTGGCGGTCGGGTTCTTCGGCTCCCGGTTCGAGCGGGCCACCCCGGCCGAGCGCGAGTACATGCGCGCCATGGCCACCCTCTCGCTGGTCGAGGGGGAAACGGACGGGGGCGGCCGGGACGACATGGACGCCGCCGTGCCGACCGCGGAGATCGCCCGGGCGCTCGGCCGCAAGCCGGCCAGCCTCTCCCCGGCGCGGGACGCGCTGATCAAGAAGGGGCTGATCTACTCCGGCGAGCGGGGCACGGTGGCCTTCACCGTCCCGCACTTCGGCCGGTACCTGCGCACCCAGCCGGCCTGAGGCGGCCCGGTCAGACCCGGGACCAGGCCCCCGGGAAGAGCACCTCGCCCCGCGGCGGCGGACCGTCCCCGCTGGTGGCCGGGGGCAGCACCAGCGCCTGCCAGGGCTCGCCCAGGCCGGACCACGGGCTGGTCAGGCCCATCCGGTCCCCCCGGACGAACCCGAACCGCCGGTAGTACGCCGGGGCGCCGAGCACCACCACCAGCCGCTCGCCCAGCTCGGTGGCCGCGTCGAGGGCCGCCTGCACGACCGCCGAGCCGAGCCCGATCCGCTGTCGGTGCGGAGCCACCGCCACCGGCCCGAGGGCCAACGCCGGCTCGGTGTGCTCGTCGGAGCAGACCGCGACCCGGGTGAGCAGGGCGTAGCCGACCACCTCGCCGCCGTACTCGGCCACCATCGCCAGCTCGGGCACCCAGGCGTCGCTGCCGCGCAGCTCGTCGACCAGCTCCACCTCGGGCGGAGTGGCCACGTCGGGACGGGCGAAGGCGGCGGCCAGCACCCGGTGGATCGGGCCGACATCGGCCGGATCCTCGGGGCGGAGCCGCAGCGTGGTCACGCGGGCGACGTTACCCGCCGGGACCGGTCCATCAGCGACGGTCGCTCGAATCGGCGTGGCGTGACGTCCACGTCGGCCGATCGGATCGGCGGTTGCCGGGGTAGCCGTGCCCGCGACGGGGTATGACTGATCCATGAAACCCGTACGCTCCCTCGCTCGGGCCATGCTGAGCGGCATCTTCGTGGTCAGCGGGGCCCGCAACTTCGCCAACCCGGAGCGGCTCGCGCCCGCCGCGAAACCGGTGACGGACCGGATGGCGCCGCTGCTGAAGCAGGCCAACCCGCGCATCCCCACCGACACCGAGACGTTGATCCGGGCCAACGCGGTGGTCCAGGTCGGGGCGGGGCTGATGCTGGCCACCGGGAAGTTCGCCCGACCCGCGGCGCTGGTCCTCGCCGGCACGCTGATCCCGGTCACCATCGCCGGACATCCCTGGTGGAGCACCGACGACCCGGCGGCCCGGAACAACAACCAGATCCACTTTCTGAAGAACCTCGGTCTGTTCGGCGGGCTGCTGCTGGCGGCGGCCGACACCGAGGGGAAGCCGGGTCTGCGGTGGCGGACCGGGCATCGCATCGGCCATTCCCGACGTTCGGTGCAACGCGCCGTCCGGACCGCCCGCCGGGAGGCCCGGATCGCCGTACGGTCCGCCTCGACGGCCCGCCGACTCCCCGGCTGACCTGCGTCTATACCACCCCCGTAGCAGACCTCACCCCTCCCAAGGCCGCGAATCACCTGAACCACCCGGTAGGCGTTAACGCGGTGGAAATGTCAAAAACATGTGTGGGATCGGACACGGTCGCATAACGCGGGAGGCAATAACGTGAGGCGCCGTTCTAGGCTCCGTACCGGACCTGGACGGGTAGGACGACCTTGGTACGGGGGTGGCCACGCCATGCCGGCGATCGTCGGTAGACGGCTGGACCGCCTCGCCCCAGTCCGTCGCGTAACGCGTGGGATCGATCGTAGGACAGTCGTACGGACCGGCGTCGTGGCCGCCGTCGCCTATGCCGCATGGCTCGCCATCGGCGCTTTCGGGCGGCCGTACAACTTCTTCGACATGAAGATCTACCACGGCGCGGTGGTGTGGTGGGCGAGCGGTCATGAGCTGTACGAGTTCATCGCGCCCGGCACCACCCTGGGTTTCACCTACCCGCCCTTCGCCGGGCTGGCCATGCTGCCGATGGCGCACCTGCCGGTCGCGGGGGCCGGGCTGGTCAACGCGCTGGGCAGCCTCGCGGCGCTGGCCGTCGTGCTGGCCGGGCTGCTGCGCCCGATCATCGACCGGCTGGCCTGGCCGCTCTGGTACACCGTCGCCATCGCGGTACCGCTCGCGGCGGCGCTCGAGCCGGTCCGCGAGACCCTCGGTTACGGCCAGGTCAACCTGCTGCTCTTCGCCCTGGTCATGGCCGACCTGATCGGCCTGCGCTGGCGGTCCCGGCGGGGCACCCACTCCGCCGACGGCGACGGTGCGCTGCTGCGCTTCGTCTACAGCGGCGCCTGGGCCGGCGCCGGCATCGGCCTGGCCACCGCGGTCAAGCTGACTCCCGCGCTCTTCATCGTCTATCTGATGATCACCCGGCAGTGGCGGGCGGCGGCGACCGCCGTCGGCACCGCCGTCGGCGTGACCATCGGGACGTTCGCCGTGGTCGGCACCGAGTCGCGCGCCTACTTCGGCAGCGTGCTGTGGCAGACCGAGCGGGTGGGCGCGGCGGACATGACGCCGAACCAGTCGCTGGCCGGCCTGCTCGCCCGCCTCTACGACTCGATCGAGACGCCCGGGCTGCTCTGGCTCGCGTTCGCCGTGCTGATGCTGGCGGTGGGCCTGTCCCGGGCCGCCAACTCGCACGCCGACGGCGACGAGTTGACCGCGTTCACCCTGGTCGGGCTCACCGCCAACGTGATCAGCCCGATCTCCTGGACGCACCACCTGGTCTGGGTCATCCCGGCGATCATCGTGCTGGCCGACGCCGCGGTACGCCGCCGGGAGGCCAGCCGCGGCCTCACCCCGCGCGCGGCGCAGGCGTCGTCGTACGGGGGGCTACCCGGGGTCAACGGGCTGCGCCCACCGATCTGGTACCCGACGCTGACCGGGATGCGGCACGGGGTGGCGGCGGCCGTGCTCTACCTGCTCTTCGTGGTCTCGCCGATCTGGCCGTACGAGCACCAGCTGCCCGAGGTCTCGCACTACCAGGACGGCCTCTTCGGCGCGCTGATGGAGAACTCGCTGGCGCTGGCCCTGATCGTGCTGGTCGCCGCCCTGCCCTGGCGGCCGGGTGCGGAGCCGGTCTTCTACGCCGACCGGCTCGGCCGGCCGGTCACCACGGCCGGCCGCCGCTGACCGACCGGCCGCCACCGGAGGCGGCCGGTCAGGGGCAGTTGACCCACTCCTCGGTGCCGTCCGCGAAGACCTGCCGCTTCCAGATCGGCAGCCGCGCCTTGACCTCGTCGACCAGCCGGGCACAGGCCGCGAACGCCGCGGCCCGGTGGGCGGTGCTCACCGCGGCGACCAGGGCCACGTCGCCGATGGCGAGCGGACCGATCCGGTGCGACACCGCGACCGCGTACACCTCGGGGTCGGCGGCGATCTCCGCGGCGACCTCCCGCAGCACCCGCTCGGCGCTCGGGTGGCCCTCGTACTCCAGGCTGGTCACCGCGCGGCCGTGGTCGTGGTCGCGGACCACGCCCTGGAACGAGACCACCGCGCCGGCCCGGGGATCGGCGACCGCCGCCTCGTGCGCGGCGAGGTCGAGCGGCCGCTCGGTCACCTCGCCGTAGGCCGTCGTCGGGGCGGTCACCAGGCACGCTCCCCGGGCAGCAGCGGCAGCGGCAGCACCGGCACCCGGTCACCCGGTTCGCCGGCGGTGCCCGGGCGGATCACCGCGAAGCCGTCCGCCCCGGCCAGCCCGCGCAGCATCGCGGAGCCGACGTGCCGGACCGGGTGCGCGGTGCCGGCGACCCGGTCCAGCCGGACCAGTGCCAGATGGGTCTGATCGCCGCGGCCCGGCACCGGCTCGGCGAGCGTGGCGTGCGGCAGCACCGGCATCGGGCGGCCGGTCAGGCCGGCCAGCAGCGGGACGACCAGGGAGACCAGGGCGATGACGGCGGACTGCGGGTTGCCCGGCAGCCCGGCGACGAACCGGACCCGGCCGTCGTCGTCGACCAGCCGGGCCAGCAGCATCGGGAAACCGGGCCGGACCGCCACGGTGTTGACCACGTAGTCCGCGCCGAGCGCGGCCAGCGTCGGGTGCAGGTGGTCGACCGGGCCGTGCATGGTGCCGCCGGTGGTGCAGACCAGGTCCGCGTCGGCCAGCGCGGCCCGCACCGCCGCCACGTGCGCGGGCAGGGTGTCGGCCACCGGGCCCACCACGTCGGCCGGGCGCACCTGGCAGCCGTAGCGGCGCAGCCAGGCCGGCACGGCCGGGCCGAGCGCGTCGCGGACCCGGCCGGCGGCCGGCGGGCCGACGGTGAGCAGCTCGTCGCCGAAGACCAGCAGGGCGGCCCGCGGCTGCCGCCGGACCACGAGGGCGTCGTGGCCGCAGGAAGCGGCCAGGCCGATCAACGCCGGGTCGACGGGGGTGCCGGCGGGGAGCAGCTCCTCACCGGCGTACGCCTCCTCGCCGGTGGCACGCCACTCCGGCGCCGGTCGCGGCATGCCGCTGACCAGGCCGTCGGCGGTACGGCTGGACTCCTCCACCCGCAGCACGGCGGTGGCGCCCTCGGGCACCATCGCGCCGGTGGCGATCTCGACGGTGGTCCCGTCCTCGGCCAGCGGGGCCGGTGTGCCACCGGCGAGCACCCGCCCGACCACCCGCCACGGGCCGGTGCCGCGCACCGCCCAGCCGTCCACGCTGGAGGTGGGGAAGGCGGGCAGGTCGGTCCGGGTGGTCAACGGTTCGGCGAGGGTGTGCCCGTCGGTCTCGGCGAGCGGCCGGCTCACGGCGGGCAGCGCGGCGGCCAGCCCGAGCGCGTACGCGCGGGCGCGGGCCTCCGCCCAGTCGGCCGGTGGCGGCGCGGCCGGTTGACCGGTGGCCGATACGGTTTCCGTGCTCACCGGCCGAGCCTATCGGGGTGGCGCCCCCGATGGTCCCGTCAGCGGTCGCCCGGCTCGTACGCAGCCTGGTGCGAACCGCCCGCGACACCGCCCGGTGGCGGCCGCCACCGGTCAGTGGTCGCCGCCGCGGAGCTGGTCGACGGCGTGGCGGAGGATCGGACCGAGCACGGCGAGCCCGTCCCGGGCGCCGCCGGTGGAGCCGGGCAGGTTGACCACCAGCGTGCGGCCGGCCACGCCGGCGAGCCCGCGGGAGAGCGCGGCGGCGGGGACCTTGTCCCGGCTGTGCGCCCGGATCGCCTCGGCGATGCCGGGGACCTCGTAGTCGAGCAGGGCCCGGGTCACCTCGGGTGTACGGTCCGACGGGTTGATGCCGGTGCCGCCGCTGGTGAGCACGACGTCCACGCCGTCGGCCACCGCCCCGCGCAGCGCCGCGCCGACCGGGTCGCCGTCGGGCACCACCAGCGGCTCGGCCACCTCGCAGCCGAGCTCGCGCAGGCCGGCGACGAGCAGCGGGCCGCTGGTGTCGGCGTACACCCCGGCGGCGGCCCGGTTGGAGGCCACGATCACCCGGGCGCGGATCACGACCGGTCCACCGGGCGGAGCCACTCGCCGGTCTTGCCGCCGGACTTGCGCAGCACCCGGACCGCGTCGACGCTGGCCGCCGGGTCGACCGCCTTGACCATGTCGACCAGGGCCAGCCCGGCCACCGCCACCGCGGTCAGCGCCTCCATCTCGACGCCCGTCCGGTCGGCGGTGCGGGCGGTCGCGGTGATCTCCACGGTGTCGTCGGTGAGGGCCAGGTCGACCGTGACGCCGTGCAGGGCGATCGGATGGCAGAGCGGGATCAGGTCGGGCGTGCGCTTCGCGCCCATGATGCCGGCCAGCCGCCCGACGGCGAGCGCGTCGCCCTTGGGCAGCCCGTCGCGGCGCAGCAGGTCGACCACCTCGGGGGTGGTCCGCAGCCGGCCGGCGGCGACGGCCTCCCGGCCGGAGACCGGTTTGGCGGAGACGTCGACCATGCGGGCCGCGCCGGCCGCGTCGACGTGGGTGAGCTGCGCGGGTTCGGTCACGGTGGCGAGCCTATCCCCGCCCTCGGCGCGGCGGGCCATCCGGTGATCGGGAGGAGCGACGCCGGTCGCCGGTCGAGCCGGGGTGCTTCCGGCCCGCCGGTGCCCGGACGCCGCCCCTCCGTCACCGACCCGCCGCCTGAGTCGCTGGGGGGACCTGGACGGCGGGCGTCCCGACGGCCCGGTTCTGGTCAGCCAGAACCTCCCCCGTTCGCCGCACGGTCGGGACGGTACCGAGCCCGGCGATAAGAAATCGATAAGTGCTCTCCAGGCCGGTCAGCCACCGTCAGCGAGGGGCGCTTCGCCGGAGGCGGCAAGGCGGCGTTCCACCTCGACCCGCTCCGGCACCCCCATCCGGCGGAAGATCGCCAGGGCTCGCTCCCAGTGCCGCCGCGCCTCGGCCGGGTCGGTGCCCGCGAAGTGCTCGGCCAGCCCGGCCAGCGCCCGTCCCTGCTCGTACGGGTGGGAGATCCGCGCCGCCAGACGGAGCGCGGCCTGGTGGGCCTCGGCGGACCGGTCGCGCTCTCCGGCACGGGCCAGCGTCACCCCCAGTTCGTTCAGCGCCGCCGCCTCGGCATGCCGTTCACCGAGGTCGACAGCCAGCTTGCGCGCCAGTTCGTGCTGCTCGACGGCCTCGGACAGCCGTCCCAGGCCGCGAAAGGCGATGCCCAGGTCGTTCCGCACCTCCGACTCGGCGTAGTGGTGCCCGGTGCGGTCCCGTAGCGCCAGCGACGCGCGCAACAGCCGGACGGCCTGGGGGTACCGGCCCATCCGACTCCGCACCCCGCCGACGTGACTCAGCGCGTTGAGCAGGTGGAAGTAGTCGCGGTTGATCCGCGCGAGGTAGAGATGCAGGCGGTGCACGCGCAGCGCCTCCTCGTGCCGCCCCAGCGTCGTGAGGGCGAGCCCGAGGTTGGGCAGCCCGGCGGGGATCTCGTCGGGGCCGTATCCCTTCGGGTCCCGCAGGCTCTCGACGCCGACCGCCACCGCCTCGCGCGGATCGCCCCGGAGCAGGTGCACCACACCGAGATTCGCCCAGTACCGGAAGAGGTTCGAACGCTCTCCCTGCCGCTCGGAGATGGCGACGGCGGCGGTGACGTGCTTCAGGGCGGCCCGGCTGTCTCCGGTGCGGACGAAGGCGGAGGCGAGGTAGTTGTTCATGGCGGCCATCCCGGACAGGTCGCCCGCCGCCTCCGCGGCGGCCAGTCCGTGCCGGTGGGTGAGGATGATGTCGTCGAAGTAGGCCCGGATGTACCAGAACCGCCAGAGCAGCCGAGCCAGCCGCCACGCCTGGTCGTGGTGCCCGTTCTCGCGGGCGCTGACGACCAGGGCGACCAGGTTCGCCCGCTCCTCCTCCAGCCAGTCCACGGTCGGTGGTCCGAGCGCCGCGACCAGATCCGGCCGCCGGGGCGGACCGAGCGCCACCTGCCGGGTGGAGTTCGGCGCCAGCACCTCGGCGGCGCGGAGCGCGGCGTGCAGGAAGAGGTCGAGCAGTTCGGACCGCGCCTCGTCCCGTTCCCGGGCCGAGTCGGTGCGCACCGACAACTCCGTCGAGAACTGGCGGAGCAGATCGTGCATCCGGTAGCGCCCGTTCGTCACCTCCTCGACCAGGTGCCCGTCGACCAGTTCGTTCAGCGCCTCGGTGGCCCGCTCGACCGGCAGCCCACTCAGGGCGGCGGCGCCCGACATCCCGAAGTCCCTTCCGGGATGGACGCTGAGCATCCGGAACAGCCGCTTGGTCGTCCCGTCGAGCGGGTCGTAGGACGTGGCGAAAGCCCCGGCGACGGTGCGGTCCCCCAACGCCAGGTGGGCGATCCCACGAGCCCCGTCCGCCAACAGCTCCGCGAGGTCGGCCACCCGCCAGCCCGGTCGGTGGGCCAGCCGCGCCCCGGCCAGTCTGATCGCCAGCGGCAGGTGACCGCAGCGCTGGACGACCGCCGCGGCCGCCGCCGGCTCCGCGGCGACCCGTTCGGCGCCGGCCGCGGCGGCCAGCAGGGCGATCCCCTCCTCGGGCGACAGCAGTGGCAACGACTCCGGCGGACCGGCGTCAAGATCGGTGAGTCGACGCCGGGAGGTCACGAGAACCACCGTTCCGGGAGCCGTCGGGAGCAGCGGCAGGACCTGTTCGCCGCTCGCGGCGTTGTCCAGCACGACGACGGCCCGCCGCCTCGCCAGTTCGCGCCGCCACAGCTCGACCCGGTAGTCGGGTTCCGCCGGGATCCGTCCGCCGGGCACCCCGAGTTGGCGCAGCAGGGTGGCGAGCGCCGCGGCGGGCTCGACCGGCTCGTCCCCGCCGTGGCCACGCAGGTCGATGAAGAGCTGCGCGTCCGGGTAGCGGACGGCGAGCCGGCGGGCGAGGTGCACCGCGAGGGTTGTCTTGCCGGTACCTGCCATGCCGTCGATGAGGTGCACCGCCGACGTGCGGGACTCGACGCGTCGCGTCTCCGCCACCAGCCGTGCCACCGTCGCCGTCCGCCCGATGACGTCGGGCACCACCCGCGGCAACCAGTCGCCGGGCTCGGCATCCGGGGAGTTCGGGCCGGCGGTTCGGGGACCTGGAACAGGTTTCCGCACCCTGGTCGACGGGAGCGTGCCGACCGCCGTCTCCTGACCCCGGTCGAGGATCGACCGGTGCAGTCGCTGCAGTTCCACCCCCGGAGCGATCCCGAGCTGGCTGTGCAGAGCAGCCCGGGCCGTGTGGTAGGCGGCGACCGCGCCGGCGTGGTCGCCCCGCTCGTACAGCGCCCGCATGAGGAGGAGGTGCGCCGTCTCCCGGAGCGGGTTGCCGCCGAGCAACTCCCGGAGCAGTGGCACCGCCTGATCATGACGCCGCAGCCGGATCCGCGTCTCGGCGAGGAGTTCCACGGCGAGCAGGCGCCGCTCCGTGGCAGCCGCGACTCGCGCGGCGAGGACGGGACCCAACGTCACGCCGGCCAGCATCGGCCCCCGCCACCGGGCCACGGCCCGGTCCAACACCTCGGCGGCCCGCTCGGGATCGCCAGCTCCGAGGAGGTCCCGAGCCTCGTGGAAGTCCGACTCGAAACGCACCAGGTCGACCCGTTCGGGTCTCAGGTCGAGGCGGTAGCCGTCCCGCTTCCCGACCAGCACGCCACGGCCGCCGTCCAGCGCCTCGAAGGTCCGACGCAGGTTAGCGGCATAGGTACGGACATTCGGAACGGCTGATTGTGGCGGCCTGTCGCCCCACAGTTCATCTATGAGCTGGTCGACCGTTACGAGTTGTCCAGGTTGTATGGCCAGCACCGCGAGAACGGTGCGCTGCTTCGGCGTTCCCAGGTGCACTGTGCCCGAGGCAACTTGCACCGACAAGCCGCCGAGAACGCGAATCTCCACGGAAGCCTCGACTTCGACTAGCGGGTATTCGGGTGGTCACTGCTTGCAGCCCAGTAAGCGAAAAGAAGCTCCCCGGTGCCGGACAACCAGCATGAACCCGTCGAGAATGGAGCCAGCGACCGGGATGGGTTCGACCCTTGTCCGAACCGTTGATGAGTCGCCCCGGACCAGTCGTTCAGACTGATAACAGGCATTGACTACCGCGCGTGTATGCGCGGAGAGCGACGCGCCAAGTGCAAAGCGAAAGAAGCGTTCGCATTGCGTCAGGATCAACGGACGGACCGTGACAAGTGGCCGTCTTATTAGCTCATATTGCGCATAGGGACATTTATCGTCTCAAACCAGGGGTAACTCCCCTTAAGCTGACCCCAATGAAAGCCGTTGGATCAACTGGGGGTCGAAATGACGTCGCACGAATGGGGCTGAGTCGCCTTCTGTAGGTGACCACAATCGCAGTACTCTTGCGGAGCGCAGCCGTCGGTGACGAACCGAGGACGATGGGTGGCTCCACAAGATCGACAGACTGGGACCGATCGGCAGCTCCGGCTGCTAGTCGGTCTCGTCGTCGTTGTGTCCGCCGTTGCCGGAGCCGTCTCCGCCGCGCACGTCCCGCTGCACGGGATGCCGGACACGGCGGTGATCTGGGCGGCCCTGGTCTCCCTGGTGGCGGTGGGCTTCACCGTCAAGGTGCGGATACGGATCCGCGCCACCCACCACTACATCGCCTGGACCGAGACCGCGATCATGATCGCCCTCGCGGTGGCGCCGATGCCGACCGTGGTCCTGACCACCGGCGCGGGCGTCGCGATCGCCACGGCGCTGGCCCGCCTGACGCTTGTCAAGGCGCTGTTCGGCGTCGGCAAGAACATGCTGGTCGCGACGGCGGCCGGAGTGGTCCTCCATCTCAGCGGCTGGCAGACCGACGGCGGCGAAGCCCTCGATGTGGTCGGCCCACTCGCGGCGGCCTACCTGGCCGCGGTGGTGATCGACGAGGTGATCACCCTGCCGGTCATCGCGCTCGCGACCGGAACGCGGCTCGGCGCCCTGTTCCGCGAGGACTGGGACCTCCGGCTGGGCGGAGCCGTGGCGCGACTCCTCGTCATCATCGGGACGGTCTTCATCCTCAAGATCGACAATCGTCTGCTCCTCACCGTGCCCCCGCTGGTACTCAGCCTCCATCTCCTGTACTCCTCGCGGGTGCGCGGTCGCACCGAGCAGCAGGCGTGGCAGCGGCTGGCCCGCACCACCGACGCGCTGAACGTGGTCGACCTGGACAAGGTCCTCACCACCGCGGTCACCCAGGCCGCCGAGCTCTTCTCCGCCGACGAGGTGGAGATCGAGCTGCGAGACGGCGGCCGCACCGTCCGCGGCGGTGCCGGCGGCATCACGTACGACGGACCGGCCGGCCAGCCCACCACGGCGGACGGCACGGTCGTCCCGGCCGCGCTCGAGGGGCACGACCGGGCGGTCGACGTCGGCGTGCTCCGGCTGCGGTTCGGCGGGCCGGTGCAGCTCTCCGAACGCGAGCAGTACACGCTGCGTACCTTCGCCTCGGCGCTCTGCACCGCGGTGCGCAACGCCCAGGCGTACGCCGAGCTGGCCCGGGTCGCCGACGAGCACGCGTACGCCGCCACGCACGACGCGCTCACCGGGCTGGCCAACCGCCGGCACCTGCTCGAACAGGGCACCGAGCAGCTCAGCGCCCGGCACGCCGACGGGGTGACCGCCCTGGTGCTGATCGACCTCAACCACTTCAAGGAGGTCAACGACACCCTCGGGCACGCCGCCGGCGACCAGGTGCTGGTGCAGGTCGCCGACCGGCTCCGCGGCGCCGCCCAGGACAGCGACCTGGTGGCCCGGCTCGGCGGTGACGAGTTCGCCGTGCTGCTGCGCGGGCTGCCGGCGCCCGCGGTGGCCGCGCACCGGGCCGAGGCGCTGCTCGGCGCGCTGCACGAGCCGTTCGACCTGGACGGCATGCGGATCAGCGTGGAGGCCAGCGGCGGGATCGCGGCCGCGCCGGCCAGCGGCGGGATGGCCGAACTGCTGCGCCGCGCCGACGTGGCGATGTACCAGGCGAAGCGCGCCGGCCGGCGGATCTCCACGTACGCGCCGACCCGGAACACGGCCGACCTCGGCCGGCTGGCCCTCGGCGGCGAGCTGCCCCGCGCGGTCGCCGACCAGGAGTTCACCGTCAACTTCCAACCGATCGTCGACCTGGGCACCGGCGAGGTGACCGGTGCCGAGGCGCTGGCCCGCTGGCACCACCCGGTCCACGGCGTGATCGACCCGCTGCGCTTCCTGGAGGCGGTGGAACGCTCCGGTCTGCTCCCCGCCTTCGCCGAGGCGATCCTCGACCAGGCGCTCATCGCGGCGGGCAGTTGGCGCGACGCCGGCTTCGACGTGCCGGTGGCGGTCAACGTCTCCCCGCGCAGCCTGCTCGACGCCCGCTTCCCCGGCTCGGTGCTGGCCCGGCTGCGCGCGCACGACCTGCCGCCCGACCGGCTGATGCTGGAGCTGACCGAGACCCTCACGCTCAGCCAGCTGGACGTGGTCGACCGGGTGCTCAGCCGGCTCCGCGACGAGGGCGTCCGGCTGGCGCTGGACGACTTCGGCACCGGCTACTCGTCGCTCTCCCTGCTCTCCCGGATCCCGGTGCACGAGTTGAAGATTGACAAGAGCTTCGTCACCGAGATGGAGACGTCGGCGGAGGCCGCCGCGGTGATCCGCTCCACCCTCGACCTCGGCCGCAGCCTCGACCTGGCCGTCGTCGCCGAGGGGGTCGAGCGGGAACCGCAGCGCCGCGCGCTCTGGGAACTGGGCTGCGCCGCCGGGCAGGGCCACCTCTTCGGCCGGCCGATGCCCGCCGGCACCCTCCTCGCCGCGCTGCAACGCGGCTCCGGCGGCAGCCCCGGCGCGCTGGCGCCGCCGCTGCACGACGCGGGCGCGGTGATCCGCCTCGGGCCGGGCCGCCGGCAGAACGGGCGAACCCGCACCGACCGGCACCTGCCCGCCTGAGACCGGGCTCGCGGCCTGCGGCAGGTGGCGGGCCCCGGAGCCGGGAGCGGCGCTGCCGCGCGCCGGGCCGACCGGCGGCGGCCGGCACGGGTCCGCCCGGCGGTCTGCCAGACTGGCGCGCGTGACCGCCGCCCCCACCGCCCGACGCCCCGCGTGGCGGACACTGGACACCGCCGCCGGCGGTCTCGCCCTCGACGTCGGGCTCTACGCCGTCTCCGCCGCGTTCGCCGCGGTCACCGCCGTCACCTCGACCCTGCTGCCGCACCGGGCGTGGGGCGGCATCGCCGCGGTCGGCTACCTCCTCGCCGCGCTCGCGGCAGCCGGTCAACTCCTGCTGCGCCGCCGGTCGCCCGGCTCCGCGCTGACCGGGCTGCGGGCACGCTGGGCGGTCACCGCCTTCGCCTGGGCCACCACCGCCCTGCTGCCGCTGCTCACCCAGAGCGTGGAACGGGCCGGGGGGCGCACCGACCGGGCGCAGGAGGAGGTGCTGGTGGTCGAGCACTCCGGCGGGCGGGTCGTCGACACCGGCACGCCCTACCTCGGGCACGACGCGATCGCCGCCCTGCCGCCGGGCGAGCAGCTGCTCGGCTACACCCCGTACCAGCCGGGGATGGCGCTGTTCGGGCTGCCCCGGGCGGCCGTCGACGGCTGGTGGACCGATGCCCGGGTGTGGTTCGCCGTCGGCACCGCGATCGCCCTCGCCCTGGCGGTCCGCGCGCTGCGCGGCTCCGACGGCCGGGCCACCCGGCGGGACGGGGCGCTGCTGCGCGGCGTGCAGGCCGCCACCGTACTGCCGATCTGTGCCCTGACCCTGGCCACCGGCGGCGACGACCTGCCGGTCCTCGCGCTCTGCCTGCTGGCGCTGGCCCTCGCCGCCGCCGACCGGCCCGGCCCGGCCGGCATCGCGGTCGGTCTCGCCGGCGCGCTGAAGCTCTTCGCCTGGCCGGTCGCCCTCGTCCTGGTCATCTGGGGGGCGACCCGCCGGGCCGGCCTGCGGGTCGCGGCCGGCGCGATCGGCCTTCCGGTCGCCGCGCTGCTGCCCGTGCTGCTGGTCGACCGGGACGCGCTGGTGGAGAACGTGCTCCGCTTCCCGCTCGGCCACGGCCTGGTCACCAGCCCCGCGCAGTCCCCGTTCCCCGGGCACCTGATCGCCAGCGCGCTGCCGGCCGGCCGGGTGGTCGCCGCCGCGCTGCTCGTCGCGGTCGGGCTGGCGATCGCCGTCCGACTCGCCCGCCGACCGCCCCGCAGCGCCGCCACCGCCGCGCTGGTCTGCGGGTACGGCCTGCTGGCCGCCATCCTGCTGATGCCGTCGACCCGGTTCGGCTACCTGCTCTACCCGATCGCGTTCCTGGTCTGGGCGCCCGCGCTGCGGGCGGGCCGGCAGCCCGACGCCGCCTGAACGGCCGCTCGGCACCGCACCGGGGCGGCCGGTTCGGCCAACTGGCGGGCGGAGTACGGCGGCAGGGCGTACACCTGGAGACATGACCACCTATCGCGACCGGGCCGAGGCGGGCCGGATGCTCGCCGACCGGCTCACCGCCCTGATCGGGGAACCGGACGTCATCGTGCTCGGCCTGGTACGCGGCGGCGTACCGGTGGCGGAGGTCGTCGCCGAACGGCTCGGCGCACCGCTGGACGTGCTGGTGGTGCGCAAGCTCGGCATGCCCTGGGCCCGTGAGGTGGCCTTCGGCGCGCTCGGACCGGGCGGGGTGCAGGTGCTCAACGACCAGGTGGCGAGCCGGCTCAGCGCCGAGGACATCGCCGAGGTCACCCGCCGCGAGCAGGCCGAACTGGACCGCCGGGAGCGGCTCTACCGGGCCGGGCGACCGCCGCTGGACCTCTCCGGGCGCACCGCGGTGATCGTCGACGACGGGCTGGCCACCGGCGCCACGGCCCGGGCCGCCGTGGCGGTCGCCCGCCGGCTGGGCGCCCGCCGGGTGGTCGTCGCGGTGCCGGTCGGCTCCCAGGAGGCGTACGAGATGCTCTCCGCCGAGGCCGACCAGGTCATCTGTGCCCAGCACCCGCCGGAGTTCATGGCGGTCAGCGCCTACTACGACGACTTCCACGAGGTCTCCGACGACGAGGTCACCGAGGCGCTTACCGCGACCGCGTGACCGGACCGGGTACCGTCGGGTGATGAGCCTCACCTGTCCCAAGTGTCACGGAGAAATGCGCCAGTACGAGCGCAGCGGCGTCGTCATCGACCAGTGCGGGGAGTGCCGGGGGATCTTCCTCGACCGCGGCGAACTGGAGAAGCTGTTCGAGGCGGAGGCCAACTGGAACCGCCAGCAGACCGCCGCCCCGGTCGGGCAACCGGGCCACCAGCAGGGGGGCTACCCGCCGCCCCCGCCGCCGCCCGCGCCCGCGCCGCACCAGCCCGGCTACGGCGCGGTGCCCCCGCCCCCGCCGCCCGCGCACGGCTACCCGCCGGCACCCGCCCCGGCCTACGGGGGCCACGGTCAGCAGCACCACGGCTACCACGGGCACTACCGGCGCAAGAAGCACAAGAGCTTCCTCGACGAGATGTTCGGCTGAGCAACGACACCGACCGGGCCGGCCGCGCGCCGGCCCGGTCGCACCGCCGCGCCGCGTGCCGAAACCGGCCGGTCGTGCGACGCTGCAACCCATGACGCCTCACGGGCACGTCGCGCTGGCGCAGGCGTACGACGGGATCACCCGGGTGGTGGCCGACCTCGACGACGCCGACCTGCAACGTCCCACCCGGTGCCGCGGCTGGCTCGTCGCCGACCTGCTCTTCCACGTCCTCTGCGACGCCCAGCGGGCCCTGGTCGCGCTGGCCAGCCCGGCCGACGGCCCGCCCACCGCCGACGACGTGAGCTACTGGCGCTCGTTCCCGGGTGACGAGGACGGCACCGCCGCCCGGCACGCCTGGTGGGCCCGCCGCTCGGCGGCCGCCTTCGACCGGCCCACCGGTGTCGTCCGGCTCTGGTGCGACACCGCCCCCGCCGCGGTACGCGCCGCCGGCCGGGCGGACCCGGACGGCTGCGTCGGCACCCAGGGTCATGTGCTGCGGGTGCCGGACTTCCTCGCCACGCTCACCACCGAGGCGGTCGTCCACCACCTCGACCTGGTGCTGGACCTGCCCGACGCGCCACCGCCCGGCGAACTCGCCGTACGGGTCGCGGTGGCCACCATGGACGGCCTGCTCAGCGACGAGGCGGTCCGACCGGTGGGCTGGAGCGACGCGGAGTTCCTGCTCAAGGCGACCGGGCGGCTGCCGCTCAACGACCGCGACCGGCTCGAACTCGGCGAGGTCGCCGGGTGGTTCCCGCTGCTCGGCTGAACCGCCCCGCAAGTCGTCACGGGTCGGCATGTTGTCTCGTGGGGGCTGATACCTGAGAGGCATTTTGATGACTCTGAGGTATCGCGCTCGTTCCGCTATGGCTCCTCGGTGCCGGGAGCCCGGTGGGCAGCGTCCGCACGGCGAGCGGCTGCGAACGCTCGCCGCACGCGATGTTCTGTAGAGTCGGCAGGTCTATTGACTTTCGATAGGTAACGAGTGATAGTCGATGGGTGGTTGTTGAGCATCGGGCGGTAGCCGCTCTCAGAGTTTTCCTGGTTCTGCTGTTCGGGATTCTGGTC
>NZ_JBSWCE010000016.1:0-157755 GCF_056780015.1 Micromonospora sp. R311 | reverse complement strand
TTGCGTCACAACATGATCCTGGATGCCCTCTCTTCATACCCAGACATCGACCCCTGACATCGGAACTACTCGTCTAGGCCGGCAGGGCGGGCAGGGCCCGGGTGCGCTCGTACTCGGCCACCTGGGCGATCCGCCGGAAGTGCCGCTCGTTGCCGGAGAACGGGGTGCCCAGGAACGCCTCGACGATGGCGGTGGCGTCGGCCAGCGTGTGCTGACGGGCGCCGACGGCGACGATGTTGGCGTCGTTGTGCTCCCGGGCCAGCTGGGCGGTCTCGATGTTCCAGGCCAGCGCGGCGCGGACCCCGGCGACCTTGTTCGCGGCGATCTGCTCGCCGTTGCCGGAGCCGCCGATCACCACACCCAGGCTGCCCGCGTCCGCCACCACCCGGTCACCGGTGTGCAGGCAGAACGCCGGGTAGTCGTCGTCCGGGTCGAACGCGTGCGGGCCGACGTCGACCACGTCGTACCCCTGCGTGGCCAGGTGGTTGGCCAGGTGCACCTTCAACTCGAAGCCGGCGTGGTCGGATCCCAGGTAGACGCGCATACCGCGCAGTCTGACAGGCCGCCGCCCCGGAACACCGCGCGGGCGGCGTCCCGGGGCGGATTCGTCACAGCTCAGCGGGGCAGCTCGGCGACCACCAGGCCACCGCGCGCCTTCGGGGTGAACCAGGTGCTCTTGCGCGGCATCTTCTCCCGGGCCAGGTTCACCGCCACGAAGTCCTCCACGGTCACCGGGGCGATCAGCACGGCCAGCTCGGCCCGGCCGGCGTCGACCTCACCGGTGAGCCAGCTCGCCGGGTAGTCGCCGCCGACGTAGGTGATCCGCTTGTCGCCCGGGTCCAGCCCGAGCGCGTCGCGCAGCAGCAGCCGCTCGACCAGGGCGTGGTCGAGGTTCTCCAACCGGGCGCCGCCGGTGTGCGGCAGGGTCACCGCGTACCCCTGGCCGGCCAGCCGGAGCGCGACGGTGCCGCCGGCCGCCGGCACCTCGACCGGGCCGTCGATCGGGGTGACCCGCGCGCCGGCGGCGCGCAGCCGGTCGAGCAGGTCGTCCGGCGTGGTGGTCAGCTCGCTGACCAGCCGGTTGTAGGGCTGGATGGCCACCGAGGCCGGCGTGGTGACCACTGCCAGGAAGCGCGTCAGCCCGCCGGTCTGGGCGGCCAGGCTGCGGTGGTTGCCGTCGGCGACGACCAGCTCGCCGCCGCCGGCCAGGGCGGTCAGCTCGTCCTGCCGCGGGCCGGGGCCGACCAGCCAGATGGCGTGCGTGCGCCCGGCCTGGTCGGTGTCGGTGGCGGCGGGCGCGCCGGCCGTCTCGGTCGCCGCCGCGAGCGCGGCGTGCAGCTCGTCGCCCCGCCCGGTCTGCAGCAGCAGTACGGGCGAGAGCAGGTGCCCGAGCGCCTCGGCGAGCGCCACCCGCTCCCGCACCTTGGCGATGAAGACGTCCTCGTTGCGGATCACCAGGCCGGGCTCGTCGGCCCGGGTGGAGATCTGGTCGGTGTCCACCATCGCGAAGAGCCCGTACGCCGGCTCCTCCCCCGGCGCGCTGATCCGGTAGAGCACGACCACCCGCTCGGCCGGGGTGTAGCTGCCGTCGGCCTTGGCCTCGGCGAGCCGGGCCACCGCGTCCGGCAGCGCGTCGAGGAAGGACTTCCCGAGGCTCTCCGGCGCCCGGTGCGGCATCTCGATGCCGAGGGCACTGTGCGGGTTCGCCTCGATGATCGCGGTGATCTCCGCGTCGTCGGCGAACTCGTCGTAGTTCTGCGCGCCGGTGCCGCCAGTGGTGATCCAGGCCCGGGCGATCGGATGCACGACCGTCATGACCGCTGACGCTACCTGGGGCGGACCGGCCGACGACCGCGGACCCGCACGGCGTCCACCAGATGAAAGAGCGGTACGGCCGGCTCAGCCGGTGCGCTCCGCGGAGCCCGCCTGCCGCCGGTGCCGCCCGGCGGGAGCCGGCCGGCGGTTCGTGGTGGACGCGGCGTGCGGGCTGCGGCGGGCACCCACCGGACCGACCGGATCGGCCGGGGCGGGACGCGCTCCGACCGGCGCGGGCGCCGCCGGCCGGGGCGGTGCGGGCACGGCCGACGTGGGTCGGACGGCCACCGGCGCGGGCCGCTCGGCGGCGGGCGGGGTCAGCCGGGAGGTCGCCGGCACCCGGGCGACGCCGACCACGATCGGCGGGGCGAGCAGGTCCACCATGTCCGGGGGAAGGTCGGGCCGGAGCGTCGGCCAGCGGGAGTCGTCGACCGACCAGTACGCCGCGTCAGGGCTGTCGGCCACCTCCTCACCGCCGGGAGAATCGTCAACGGACGCACGGTGCTTGGCCATCGGGGATGCCTCCACGAGCTGCGGGGTGCGGCCCTGCGGGTCGCTGCGGCGGACATGGAAGCCAACGATTCCGCCGCCGCCCCGGTGACGCCCGCCCACCTCTCCCCCGCAGGCCGGCGCCTCGCCGACCGAGAGGTTCGGGTCCGGAATCCGACGGGATCCGACCCGAACCTCTCGACCGGCCGGCGGGGATACGGGAGGGATCAGTCGAAGATGGGTTCGACGTCGCGGGAGCGCTTCAGCTCGAAGAATCCGGGGGTGCCGGCGACCAGCAGGACGCCGTCCCAGAGGCGGCCCGCGGCCTCGCCCTTCGGAGCCGGGGTGATCACCGGGCCGAAGAAGGCGACCTGGCGGCCGTCCGGGCCCGGGGCGTGGATGACCGGCGTGCCGACGTCGGTGCCGACCGGCCGCATGCCCGCCTCGTGGCTGGCCCGCAGCGCCTCGTCGTGGTCGCTGCTCTCGGCGGCCTCGGCGAGCGCCGGGTCCAGCCCGGCGTCGGTCAGCGCGGCGGCGTACAGCTCCGGCCCGAGCTGCTCCTTACCGAGGTGGATCCGGGTGCCGAGGGCGGTGTAGAGCCGGCGCAGCACGTCCGAGCCGTGGCGCTGCTCCGCCGCGATGCAGATCCGCACCGGGCCCCAGCCGACCCGCATCAGCTCCTGGTAGTGCTCGGGCAGGTCCCGGCCCTCGTTGAGCACCGACAAACTCATCACGTGGAAGCGGATGTCCAGTTCCCGAACCTGCTCCACCTCCAGCAGCCAGCGGGACGTGATCCACGCCCACGGGCAGAGGGGGTCGAACCACATGTCGACGGCGACACGCTCGCTCACGGTGAGGTCCCTTCACGACGGGTGACGCCGGGGCTCCGGCGCCTCACCCCGATCTTCGCCCCCGGCGCCGTGGCCCGGCAGGGGAATGAGAGCGTGACCTCGACCACCGCGGACCGCCGGTGCATGGAAGACTCGGATCCGGCCGGCCGCCACGAGCGGCCGGCGGACGGGCGCCGCCGCGGCGTACGGCGAGAGTGGGATGGAGACGAACGTGCCGGGAGTGCGCAACCTGACGCAGGTCGAGGCGACCGAGCGGGCCCGCCTGCTCGACGTGACCGGATATGACATCAACCTGGACCTGTCCAGCGCCGTCCAGGCGGCCGAGGGCCGCACCTTCCGCTCGACCACCGAGGTCCGGTTCCGCTGCGCCGAGCCGGGCGCGAGCACCTTCATCGAGGTGGCGGCCGACTCGGTGCGCTCGGCGACGCTGAACGGCAACCCGGTCGACCTGGGCGACTGGTCGGCGGAGAAGGGCCTGACGCTGTCCGGGTTGGACAGCGAGAACGTCCTGGTGGTCGACGCGGACTTCGCGTACTCCAACAGCGGGCAGGGCCTGCACCGCACGGTCGACCCGGTCGACGGCGAGACCTACCTCTACAGCCAGTTCGAGACGGCCGACGCGCAGCGCGTCTTCGCCTGCTTCGACCAGCCCGACCTCAAGAGCGTCTACACCTGGCGCGCCACCGTGCCGGACCACTGGCGGGTGGTGTCGAACATGCCGGTGGCGCGCGAGGAGCCGGCCGGCGAGGGCCTGAAGACCGTCCACTTCGCCGAGTCGGCCCGGATGAGCACCTACATCACCGCGCTCTGCGCCGGGCCGTACCACGAGGTGCGGGAGAGCCACGACGGGATCGACCTGGGGGTGTTCTGCCGGGCGTCGATGGCGCGGTACCTCGACTCCGACGATCTCTTCCTGATCACCAAGCAGGGCTTCGACTTCTTCCACGAGCAGTTCGGCGTGCGCTACCCGCTGCCCAAGTACGACCAGCTCTGGGTGCCCGACTTCAACGCCGGCGCGATGGAGAACTTCGGCTGCGTCACGCACGCCGAGTCGCACTACATCTTCCGCTCGCAGGTCACCGACTTCGAGTACGAGCAGCGGGCGAACACGATCCTGCACGAGCTGGCGCACATGTGGTTCGGTGACCTGGTCACCATGCGCTGGTGGAACGACCTGTGGCTGAACGAGTCGTTCGCCGAGTGGGCCAGCCACTGGTGCAACACCCACGCCACCCGGTTCCGCGAGGCGTGGACCACCTTCCTGTCGATCCGGAAGAACTGGGGCTACCGGCAGGACCAGCTCTCCTCCACGCACCCGGTCTACACCGAGATGCCGGACATGGAGGCGGTCGAGGTCAACTTCGACGGCATCACCTACGCCAAGGGCGCGAGCGTGCTCAAGCAGCTCGTCGCGTACGTGGGCGAGGAGCCGTTCCTGGCCGGCCTGCGGACGTACTTCGGCAAGCACGCCTGGGGCAACGCCACCTTCGACGACCTGCTCTCCGAGCTGGAGGCGGCCTCCGGCCGGGAGCTGCGCAAGTTCGCCGCCCAGTGGCTGGAGACCGCGCAGGTCAACACCCTGCGGCCGGAGGTGGCGATCGACACGGACGGCGCGTACCAGCGGGTGGTGGTCCGGCAGGAGGCGCCGGCCGGGCACCCGACGCTGCGCACCCACCGGATCGGGGTGGGCCTGTACGACCTCGCCGACGGCCGGCTGGTCCGCCGCCAGCGCCTCGAGGTGGACGTGACCGGCGAGCGGACCGAGCTGACCGAGCTGCGCGGGGTCCGGGCCGCCGACGTGCTGCTGCTCAACGACGACGACCTCACCTACACCAAGCTCCGGCTCGACGAGCGGTCGATGGCCACCGTGGTGCAGCACATCGCCGGCCTCGAGTCGTCGCTGGCCCGCGCGCTCTGCTGGACGGCCGCCTGGGACATGACCCGCGACGCCGAACTGGCCGCCCGCGACTACGTGGCGCTGGTGCTGGCCGGGCTGCCCGCCGAGACCGACATCAACCTGGTCACCGCGACGCTGCGGCAGGCCACCACCACGCTCACCTTCTACGCCGACCCGGCCTGGGCGCCGACCGGCTGGGCGGAGCTGGCCCGTACCGCCCGCACCGCGCTGGCCGCCGCGGAGCCGGGCAGCGGCTTCCAGCTCGCCTGGGCCCGGGCGTACGCCTCGGCCACCCGCTCCGCGGAGGACCTGGCCACGCTGCGCGGCTGGCTGGCCGGCAGCGGGGTGCCGGCCGGGCTGACCGTCGACACCGAGCTGCGCTGGGCGGTGCTCGGCGCGCTGGCGGCCAACGGCGCGGCCGGCCCCGCCGAGATCGAGGCCGAGCTGGCCGGCGACCGGACGGCCAGCGGCGAGCGGGAGGCGGCGTACGCGCACGCGCTGGTGCCGACGGCGGAGAACAAGGCCGCCGTCTGGGCGCAGCTGACCGGCCCGGAGGCGCTGCCGAACTGGCGGCACCGGGCGCTGCTGCAGGGCTTCGCCCACCCGACGCAGGTCGAGCTGGTCGCACCCTACCGGGAGAAGTACTTCGCCGCGGTGGGTCAGGTGTGGGCCAGCCGGGACAGCGAGCCGGCCCAGGAGTTCGCGCAGCTGGCGTACCCGGCGTACCTGGTGGAGGAGGACACGGTCGCCGCCACCGACGCCTGGCTGGCCGGCGACGGCCACCCGGGCCCGCTGCGCCGGCTGGTCGCCGAGGGCCGCGACGGTGTGGTCCGCGCCCTCAGGGCCCGCGCCCGGGACGCCCAGACCGCCTGAGCGGCGGAGCACGGCCCCCGGGGCGCCGTTACGGCGGCAGAAGCGGAAACGCCGACAACGGGCAGCGGCCACCCTGGGGAAGGATGTGGCGACGGCCGTGATACCTCAGCGTCATCAATATGACCCTGAGGTATCAGGCTCAACCGACATGCCTCGCCGGCCGGGAGCGCCTGCGCCCTGCCGACACGACGAAGCCCGGTCCGCTTCCGCGCGGACCGGGCTTCGTCGTACGAGGAGGGTCAGCCCTTGCCGGCGTGGCTGGCGAGCTGGTCCAGGCCGCTGATGATGCCGCCGGCCAGGTCGCCGCCGCCGAACGCCGCGACCATCGACAGCGCGGCGAGCTTGGCGTACGTGTCGGGGATGCGCTTGCGGGCGTAGCGACCGGTGACGATCTCCAGCTGCCGCTGGTTGGGCGAGACCGCGATCAGCACCGACTTGTCGGGCTCGGCGAGCTGGCGGTGCAGCCGCTCGGCGTGCTCCCGGATCGGCTCGTCGAGGCCGCCGACGAATACCGAGAAGACCAGGCCGGTGTTCTGGTCGGCCAGCCGGAGGGCCTCGTCGATGCGCAGCAGCTGCCGGGTCGAGAACGGCCCGTCCAGCACCTCGGGCGGGTTACCCGGCCCGGCCTGCTTCTCACCAACGGTCACTTGCGCCTCCGGTTCCACCGGCCGGCGCGATCTCGCCGGCCTGCTCCTGCTTGCGGCTGGACAGCGCCGGCGCCTGCGCGCCCGCTGCCAGGGCGGTGCCGGCCGAGTCGGCCAGCTGCTCCGGGCGGCCCACGAACCAGACCGGAGTGAAGTCGAAGGGCCGGCCCGGCCGGTAACGCTTGGCGCCGCCACCGCCGCCGCCACGGCTACCGGCGTACGCCAGACCGGCGATCACCAGCACCGCGGCCGCCGGGATGCCGACGAAGACCAGCAACGTCTCGGTAACAGACAATCCCAACGCCCCCAGGCGGAAAGAGAGACCAGAGCAACCGGGTCGGGTGGACGATCATGGCGCCGACCGCCCGACTCCGCTGTCATTCACGTTAGCGGAGCCGACGGCCCGCCAGATTGCGGGGTGGCGATCCCACCCGCCACTGGAGTCCTCCAGTTGCGCAGCCGTGGCGATCAGCCGCGCGTCGTCACCGTACCGGCCGGTGAGCAGCACCCCGACCGGCAGCCCCTCGGCGGTGACGCCCACCGGCAACGAGACGGACGGATCGCCGGTGACGTTGAAGATGGCGCAGTACGGCGAGAACCGGCGTTGCCGGTCGAAATCGTCCGCCGGGTCGCCGCTGTCGGTGAACCAGCCCACCGGCGCCTGCGGGGCGGCGAGGGTGGGGCAGAGCAGCAGGTCACAGCCGGCGGTGCGGTGCACGCCCCGGCGTACCTGCGCCTGGAGTTCGCCGAGCGTGGCGCTGAGGGTGGCGGCGGAGACCTCCGCGCCCCGGGCCCGCAGGTGGCGGGTCAGCGGCAGCAGCTGGCTCTCCAGCTCGGGCGGCACCGGGGCGAGCGCCAGCACGTACCAGACGATCTCGAACAGCGGCCACGCCGACGGCCCGAGCGGCGGCGGTACCTCGACCACCTCGTGCCCGGCGGCGGTGAGCAGCGCGGCGGCCCGGTCCACGGCGGCGAGGCAGTCCGGGTGGACCGGCTCGTCGGCGAGCATCGGCGCGGTGAACCGGCCGACCCGCAGCCGGCCGGGCCGGGGCTGCCGGGCCGCGGTCAGGTAGCCCCCGGCCGGCGGCAGCGGCGGCAGGTACGGCTCCCCCGGCACCGGCTGCGCCAGCACGTCGAGCAGCGCCGCCACGTCGGCGACGGTGCGCCCGATCGGTCCGCTGGTGGGCAGGCCGAACGCGCCGAAGCCGAGCGGACCGCCGGAGACCACCCCCCGGCTCGGCTTGTAGCCGATCAGACCGCAGAGCGACGCCGGGATGCGCAGCGAACCGCCGCCGTCGGAGCCCTGCGCCACCGGCACCAGCCCGGCCGCCACCGCGGCGGCCGCGCCGCCGCTGGAGCCGCCCGCCGTGTACGCCAGGTTCCACGGGTTGCGGGCCGGCGGCGCGACCAGCCCCTCCGAGTAGAGCGAGCAGCCCAACTCCGAGGTGGTGGTCTTGCCGAGGCTGACCAGCCCGGCGGCGCGCATGAACCGGACCACGTCGGCGTCGACCGGGGGGACGAAGTCGGCGAAGGCGGCCGAACCGAAGGTGGTGCGCACCCCGGCGGTGAGGGTGAGGTCCTTGATCGCGGTGGGCACGCCGTGCAGCGGCCCGCGCCGCTCGACCGGCACCGCGTCGGCGGCCCGGGCGGCTTCCCGGGCCAGCTCCGGCGTGACGGTGACGAACGCCCCGACGGTGTCGCCGAGCGCGGCGACCCGGTGCAGGTGGTGCTCGACGAGTTCCACGCTGGACAGCTCGCCGCGGGCGATCGCGGCGGCCTGCTCCAGCGCGGTCAGGTCGTGCGGCTCGGCCATCCCCTCATCCTGCCCGGACGGCCGGCCGCGTGCACTCGTCACGCGCCGGCCCGGCCGGCCGGATCGGCGGGACCACTCCGGCCCGGTCAGCCGCGCAGGAAGCGCAGCGCGTTCCCGGAGAGCAGCTTCCGCCGTTGCTCGGGAGTGAGGAAATCGGCCCGGTGGACCACCTGGCCGACCGGGCGCTCGCCCAGCGGGTAGGGGTAGTCGCTGCCGAGCAGCACCCGGTCCTCCCCCATGGTGTCGACCAGCAGCCGGAGCGCGGCCGGCTCGAAGACCACCGAGTCCACGCTGAACCGGTCGAGGTAGCCGCTGGGCGGGGCGGTCGACGCGCCCCGGACCAGGTCGCCCCGGCGGTGCCAGGCGTTGTCGGCCCGGCCCAGCCAGAACGGGAAGCTGCCGCCGCCATGCGCGAAGCAGATCCGCAGCGTCTCCGGCACCCTGTCGAAGACGCCGCCGAGGATCAGCGCCAGCACCGACAGGTGGGTCTCGGCCGGCATGCCGGTGAGCCAGCGGGCCATCCACCGGTCCAACCGTGGGCCGCCGGGCATGTCCCACGGGTGGACGAAGACCGGCGCGCCCACCCGGGCGCAGTGGGTGAGGAACTCGACGATGCCGCCGTCGTCGAGGTCCCGGTCGCCGACGTGGTTGCCGATCTCGACGCCGGCGTGCCCGGCGGCGAGGCAGCGGTCCAGTTCGGCGCAGGCGGCCTCCGGGTCCTGCAACGGGACCTGGCAGAACGGCACCAAGCGCCCGCCACCGGCCGCGGTCACCTCCAGGGTGAGGTCGTTGAAGATCCGGGCCACCTTGGCCGCCTGGTCGGCCGGGCGGTCGTAGCTGAAGAAGACCGGGGTGGGCGAGACCACCTGGAGGTCGACGCCGTCGGCGGCCATGTCCGCCAGCCGGGTCGGCGCGTCCCAGCAGGACGCGCCGATCGGCCGGAACTCCGTCTCGCCCACCATGATCATGGCGGCGCGCTCCGAGTCGACCCGCAGCCAGGGCCAGCCGGACCCGCCGCACGCGGCGCCGAGGTCCGGCCACCCCTTCGGTACGACGTGCGTGTGCACGTCCACCACCGGCACCCGCGACGGCCGATCCTCGGCAGGATCGGCCATCAGCCCTTGCCCGGATGCAGCGCGCCGCAGTTGTCGCAGGTCCGCGCGTTCTCGTCGGCGTAGAAGGCCTGGAACACCGGGGGCAGGTCGGCGGCGATGTCGCGCACCTGCAACTCCACCTCGTGCACCTTGTACCCGCACTCGGGGCAGTACCACTGGAACTTCTCCAGGGTGCCCTCCTCGCGGACGCGCTCCACCACCACGCCGATCGAGCCGGCCTCCGGCCGCTGCGGCGAGTGCGGGGTGTTGCGTGGCAGCATCCACATCTGGCCCTCGCGCACGTGCACCGTACGCGGCCCCTCCGGGGTCATCAGGTTGATGTGCATGTTGCCCTTGACCTGGTAGAAGAACTCCTCGTACGGGTCGACGTGGAAGTCGGTGCGCTGGTTGGGCCCGCCGACCACCATCACGATGAAGTCGTCACCGCCGGGGAACATCTCCTTGTTGCCCACCGGCGGCTTGAGCAGGTGCTGGTTCTCCGCGATCCATCCGGGAAAGCTGAACGGTTCGGCGATCTCGCTCACGACTGACCTCCTGAGGGGAGCAGGGCCACGGCTTGCATCTCGATGAGCAGGTGCGGGTGCGGCAACTGGTGCACGGCGACGGTGGTGCGGGTCGGCCCGGTGACGTCGAAGAACTCCGCCCACACCTCGTTGTAGCCGCCGAAGTCGTTCATGTTGACCAGGTAGCTGGTCACCTGCACGAGGTCGGACAGGTCGGCGCCCACCGACCGCAGCAGGTCCCGGATGTTCTCGATCACCGCTCGGGTCTGCACCCGGATGTCGAGGTCGGTGGTGCCGAACTCGTCCACCTCGACACCGGCGAGGCTGTTGTCCGGCCGCCGGGACGACGTACCGGAGACGAAGACGAACCCACCCGCCACCTTGACGTGCGGGAAGGCACCCCGGGGGACGGCCTTGCCGGCAACCACCCGGGCCCGGGGCGCGCTCACGACGCCGCCCGCAGCGAGGCCGTGCCGAGCTTCTCGACGACCGCCCGGACATGGGCGCCCGGGCGGAGCGGCACGGCGGCGGTGGCGGCGCCGGCCAGGAAGACCCACCCGGAGCGCATCCGCACCCCGTGCCGGCCGGCCAGCCGGATCCCCTCGTCCAACGCCCGGCGCGGGTCGCCGAGGATGGCCGCGGTGGAGCCGACCTGCGCCACCCGGCCGTCGACCTCCAGCAGCACGCCGAGATTGTCCAGCCCGTCCGGCACCGGGGACCACGGGCCGAGCACGAACGCGGCGGCCGAGGTGTTGTCGGCGATCACGTCCGGCAGCGAGAAGGTGAAGTTGGCGTACCGGGAGTCGATCAGCTCGATGGCCGGTGCGACCGCGCGGACCGCGTCGCGGAACTCGCCGACCGGCTCGCCCGGCCGGGGCAGCCGGTCCAGCAGGAACGCCACCTCCGGCTCGACCCGCGGGTGGATGTGGTCGGTCGGGTCGACGGTGCCGCCGTCGGGCACCCGCATCACGTCGGTCAGCCGGCCCCAGATCACCTCGTCCACACCGACCTGGGCCATCTTCGCCTTGCTGGTCAGGCCCATCTTCAGCCCGACCAGCCGCTCGCCCCGGTCGATCCGGCGTTGCAGCAGCACGGTCTGCACCGCGTACGCGGCGTCGACGTCCAACCCGGTCTCGGCGGCGAGCTGGGGGATGGCGGTGGCGGTGTCGGCCGCCACGCCCAGCCGCTCGGCGATCCCCGCGGTGTCCGGCCCGATCATGCCGTCCCCTCCTCGCGGCGGCCGGCCAGGTCCAGCGCCACGTCCACGATCATGTCCTCCTGGCCGCCCACCATCCGGCGCCGGCCCAGCTCGACGAGGATCGACCGGACGTCCACGCCGTACTTCGCCGAGGCGCGCTCGGCGTGCCGCAGGAAGCTGGAGTAGACCCCGGCGTACCCCAGCGAGAGCGTCTCCCGGTCGACCTGCACCGGCCGGTCCTGCAACGGGCGGACCAGGTCGTCGGCCGCGTCCATCAGCGCGAACACGTCGCAGCCGTGCTTCCAGCCGTGCAGCTCGGCGACCGCGACGAAGACCTCCAGCGGGGCGTTGCCGGCCCCGGCGCCCTGCCCGGCCAGCGAGGCGTCCACCCGGACGGTCCGCCCGGACGGCGAGCCCGGCGGCCCGTCACCCAGGATCCGGCCGTGCTCGACCGCCACCACGCTGTTGGCCACCCCCAGCGAGAGGTTGTGGTGCGCGTGGATGCCGATCTGCGTCTCCGGCGCCAGCACCTGCCGGTACGCGTCGACCCGCTCGGCCACGTCGGACATCAGCAGCCGCCCGCCGGAGTCGGTGACGTAGACGCAGTGCGCGCCGTACGACTCCATCAGCCTGGCCTGCGCGGCCAGCCCGGCCGGGTCGTTCATGTGCGACATCATCAGGAAGCCGGAGACGTCCATGCCGTTCTCCCGGGCCCAGGAGATGTGCTGGGCCGAGATGTCCGCCTCGGTGCAGTGGGTGGCGATCCGCACGCTGGTCACCCCGAGCGCCTGCGCCGCCTTCAGGTCGGCGATGGTGCCGATGCCGGGCAGCAGCAGGGTGGTGAGCTTCGCGGTGGTCAGCACCTCGGCGGCGGCGGCGATCCACTCGGCGTCGCTGGCCGCGCCGTGGCCGTAGTTGACGCTGGAACCGGCGAGCCCGTCGCCGTGCGCCACCTCGATGGCGGCCACCCCGGCCGCGTCCAGCGCCGCGGCGATGGTGCGGACCTGCTCGACGGTGTAGCGGTGGGCGATGGCGTGCATGCCGTCGCGCAGCGTCACGTCCTGGATGTACAGGTCGGTCACGGGATCCTCGTTGTTCGCGATCGCGGGGCTCCGCTCCGCTGCACTTCTCGCGCTCACGCGGTCACCTCCGTCGGGCGCGCGGCCCGCAGGGCCACCAGCCGCTCGGCGGTGCGCAGCGCGGCCGAGGTCATGATGTCCAGGTTCCCGGCGTACGCCGGGAGGTAGTGCCCGGCCCCGGAGACCTCCAGGAAGACCGATACCTGCAACCCGGTCAGCCGCCGGCCCAGCGCGGGCACGTAGCTGTCCACCCGGTCGAACTGCACGTCCTGCTTGAGCCGGTAGCCCGGGACGTACTCCTGCACGGTCGCCACCATCCGCGCCACCGAGGCCGCGATCGCGGCGCGGTCGGCGTCGGCGTCCGCGCAGAGGCAGTAGACGGTGTCCCGCATCAGCAGCGGCGGATCGGCCGGGTTCAGCACGATGATCGCCTTGCCCCGCTCGGCGCCGCCGACCACCTCGATCGCCCGGGCGGTGGTCTCGGTGAACTCGTCGATGTTGGCCCGGGTGCCCGGGCCGGCCGACTTCGAGGCGATCGAGGCGACGATCTCCCCGTACACCACCGGGGTGACCCGGCCGACCGCGGCGACGATCGGCACGGTGGCCTGCCCGCCGCAGGTGACCATGTTGACGCATCCCTCGTGCAGGTGCTCGTCCAGGTTGACCGGCGGCACCACGTACGGGCCGATGGCGGCCGGGGTCAGGTCGACCACGGTCCGGCCGTGCGCCCGCAGCACCGTGTGGTTGTGCCGGTGCGCGCCGGCCGAGGTGGCGTCGAAGACCAGTTCGACGTCGGCGAACTCGGGCATCGCCACCAGGCCGTCCACGCCGTCGGCGGTGGTGGCCACGCCGAGCCGCCGGGCCCGGGCCAGGCCGTCCGACCCGGGGTCGATGCCGGCCATCGCCACCATCCGCAGCGACTCCGAGAGCCGGAGCACCTTGATCATCAGATCGGTGCCGATGTTGCCGGACCCGATCACCGCCACCCCGACGGTCATGCCGCCCCCTCCACCGATGAGAAACAGGTCCGGACCGAACCGAGGCCGGAGATCCGGGCCTCGTACGCGGCGCCCGGGGTGACCGGCACCATCGGGCCGAGCGCCCCGGAGAGCACCACGTCACCGGCGCGCAGCGGGTCGCCGGAGCGGGCCATCGTCCGCGCCAGCCACTCCAGCGCGTGCAGCGGGTTGCCCAGGCAGGCCGCCCCGGCGCCGACCGAGACCGGCTCCCCCGCGTGCTCCAGCACCATCCCGCAGAGCCGCAGGTCGACGTCGGCGAGCCGGCGCGGCGTGGTGCCGAGCACGAACAGCCCGCTGGAGGCGTTGTCGGCGACGGTGTCCACGATGGAGATGTCCCAGCCGGCGACCCGGGAGTCGACGATCTCGATCGCCGGCAGCAGGTGGTCGACCGCGCGGGTCAGGTCGGCGGTGGTGACCCGTTCGTCCGGCAGGTCGGCGCCGAGCACGAACGCGACCTCCGCCTCCACCCGGGGTTGCAGCAGCCGGTCCAGGCCGACCTCGGCCCCGTCGGGCACCGCCATGCTGTCCAGCAGCACCCCGAAGTCGGGCTGGTAGACGCCGAAGCTCTCCTGCACCGCCCGGGAGGTCAGCCCGATCTTCGCGCCCACCCGCCGGTGGCCGCGCTGCAGCCACTGCCGCACCTGGAGCTGCTGCACGACGTACGCGGAGGTGACGTCCCCCTCGGGCAGCAGCCGCCCGCGCAGCGGCGGGCAGGGCTTGCCGCTCTCCCGCGCCTCGACCAGTTCCCGGGCCGCGGCTTCGTAATCCCTCATGTCGGCTCCTCGCTCCGCTCGGAGCCGACATGAGGCTCCACCGCACTGCGCCTGATGATTCGCTCGCTGCGCTCGCTCATGTCAGATCCACGCAGACGTTGGTGAGTTCGGAGTAGAAGTCCAGCGAGTGCATGCCGCCCTCGCGCCCGATGCCGGACGCCTTCACCCCGCCGAACGGGGTGCGCAGATCGCGCAGGAACCAGGTGTTGACCCAGACGATGCCGGCGTCCAGCCGGGCGCCGGCCCGGTGCGCCCGGCCGACGTCCCGGGTCCACACCGTCGCGGCCAGGCCGTACTCGGTGCCGTTGGCCAGCGCGTACGCCTCGTCCTCGGCGTCGAACGGGGCCACGTGCACCACCGGGCCGAAGATCTCCTCGCGGTTGGTCCGGGCGTCCGGGCCCAGCCCGGTGAGCACCGTCGGCTGCACGTACGCCCCACCGTCGCGGGCGTCGCCGAAGCGCGGCGTCCCGCCCCCGGCGAGCACCTGCGCGCCCTCGGCCCGGGCCAGGTCGTAGTGGCCGAGCACCTTCGCCCGGTGCTGCCGGGAGATGAGCGGCATGTTCACCGTGGCCTCGTCGGCCGGCCACCCGTACGCCAGCTCGCCGGCCCGCTTCGCCAGCCGCTCGGTGAACTCGGCGAAGACCGGCCGCTGCACGTAGATGCGCTCGGTGCAGAGACAGACCTGGCCGCCGTTGGTGAAGCTGGACCGGACCGAGCCGGCCACCGCCGCGTCCAGGTCGGCGTCGGCGAAGACCAGCCCGGCGTTCTTGCCGCCCAGCTCGAAGGAGACCGCCTTCACCCCGTCGGCGGCGGCCCGCATGATGGCGCCGCCGGTCGCCGACTCGCCGGTGAAGGTGATCGCGTCGACGTCCGGGTGCCGGGTGAGGAACTCGCCGGCCGAGTCGGGGCCGAAGCCGTGCACCAGGTTGAACACCCCGGCCGGCACCCCGGCCGCGGCCATCACCTCGGCGAGCAGCGTCGCCGAGGCCGGGGTCTCCTCGCTCGGCTTCACCACCACCGCGTTGCCGCAGGCGAGCGCCGGGGCGACCTTCCAGGTGAGCAGCAGCAGCGGCAGGTTCCACGGCACGATCACGGCGACCACGCCGACCGGCTTGCGGACGGCGTAGTTCAGCGCCCGGCCACCGGTCGGGGTGACCGTGGTGAACGACTCGGTCGGCGCGGTCGCCACGATCTCGGCGAAGGCGCGGAAGTTCGCCGCCCCGCGGGGGATGTCCAGGGTGCGGGCCTGCGAGATGGCCTTGCCGGTGTCGGCCACCTCGGCGGTGACCAGGTCGTCGAAGCGGCGTTCCAGCTCGTCGGCGACCCGGCGCAGCACCTCGGCCCGCTCCCGCTCGCCCGTCCGGCCCCACGGCCCGCGCAGCGCCGCCCGGGCCGCGGCCACCGCGTCGTCCACGGTGGACGCGTCCGCCTCGGCCACCTCGAAGACCGGTTCGCCGGTCACCGGGCTGGCCTTGGTGAAGGTCTTCCCGGCCGCGACGAACTCGCCGCCGACGAAGTTGCGCAGCAGGCCCGGCCCGTCCGGCGCGTGGCCGGTCATCAGCCGGGGATCCCAGACCGTCGACATCAGCGCCTCCCTCGGCTGACCGCGGCACCGACCGCACCCACCAGCGCCGCCACCGCACCCGCGGCCACCGCACCCAGCACCCGGTGCTGCCGGCGCACCCGCCGCCGCACCTCCGCGTACGGAGTGGTGGAGAACGAGACCAGCTCGTACTGCGAAACGTACCGGCCGGGCAGCGCCCGTTCCAGTGCGTGCTCCACCCGGCGCCGCAGCTGGAACACCGGCGAGGCGACCTTGTCCCGCATCTCCACGAAGTTGGCCAGCGCCATCCGGGCGATCGCCTCGGCGTTGCCCTGCCGGCGTTCCTGGAACAGCGGCAGCGCCGCCGCCCAGTCGTCGGCGCACTCGTCGAGGCAGCGGTCCAGCTCCACCACGTCCTCGAACGCGCAGTTCGCGCCCTGGCCGTAGAACGGCACGATGGCGTGCGCCGCGTCGCCGAGCAGGCCGACCTTGCCGCCCACCTGCCACGGGGTGCAGCGCACCGTGCCGAGCACGCCGACCGGGTTGTGCTGGTAGTCGTCGACCAGGTTCGGCGCCAGCGGCGGCAGGTCCGGGTAGTGCAGGGCGAAGTGCCGCTCGATCGCCGCCGGGCTGCCCAGCGAGGCGAAGCTCGCGGTGCCGTGGGTGGGCCAGAAGAGCGTGCAGGTGAACGACCGGTCCGGGTTGGGCAGCGCGATCATCATCGAGGTGCCGCGCGGCCAGATGTGCAGCGCCGCCGGGTCGAGCGCGAAGTCCCCGCCCAGCGGCGGGATGGTCAGCTCCTTGTAGCCGTAGTCGAGGAAGTCGAGGCTCTCGGTGAGCAGGCCGTGGCGGAGCAGCTGCCCGCGTACCGCCGAGCCGGCGCCGTCGGTGCCGAGCACGACCGCCGCGCCCGCCGTCGCCCTGCCCCGCGGCGTCTCGAAGGCCATCTCGCCGCTGGCCGGGTCGAGCCCGACCAGCCGGTGGTCGAAGGCGATCCGCACCCCGGGCAGCGCCGTGGCGGCGTCCAGCAGGGCGTTGTTCAGCGCGCCCCGGCTGATCGAGTTGATCGCCAGATCGCCGGCCGCGCTGTACGACTGGAACTGCGGCTCGCCGCCGACCGGGTGGATCATGCGGCCGCGCATCGGCAGCGCGTCCGCCATCACCTGCCCGGCCAGCCCGATCCGGCGCAACGCGTCCAGGCCGCGCTCGGAGAGCGCCAGGTTGATCGAGCGCCCCCGCTCGACCTGCCCGGTGCGCGGGTCGGGCCGCCGCTCGTAGAGCGCCACCCGGTAGCCGCGCCGGGCCAGGAAACAGGCCAGCAGGCAGCCGGCGAGGCCGGCGCCGACCACCGCGATCTCGTCCCGCTCCGGGTTCATGAGCAGCGCCTATCTTTCGTTCGCGACTGCGGGGCTCGCAACCCCGGCTCACTCCTCGCGCTCACCGGACCTCCCCGACGGTCGCGGCCAGCGCCTCGGCGACCCGCCAGCAGTCGTGGTACGTGGAGTAGAGCGGCACCGGTGCGAACCGGACGACGTCCGGCTCCCGGGCATCGGCGATCACACCGTGCTCGTGCCGCAGCCGCTTGGTCAGCTCGGCCGCGCTGCCCGCGCCGATCCGCACCGACAGTTGGCAGCCGCGACGTTCCGGGTCGCGCGGGGTGACCACGGTCAGCGGCCGGTTCGCGGTCACCTCGTCGAGCAGCCGCTCCAGGTGGCCGGTGAGCCGGACGCTGCGCTCGCGCAGGGCCGGCATGCCGACGGCGTCGAAGATCTCCAGCGAGGTCCGCACCGGGCCCATCGCGAAGATCGGCGGGTTGGAGATCTGCCAGGCCTCCACGGTGGCCGGTGGCCGGGAGACCGGGGTCATCTCGAACCGGGTCGCCGCGTCGGTGCTCCACCAGCCCTCGAAGCGCGGCAGGTCGGGGTCGCCGAGGTGCCGCTCGTGGACGAAGACGCCGGCCAGCGCGCCGGGCCCCGCGTTGAGGTACTTGTACGAGCACCACGCGGCGAAGTCGACGTCCCAGTCGTGCAGGGCCAGCGGCACGTTGCCGGCGGCGTGCGCCAGGTCCCAGCCGACCACCGCCCCGGCGGCCCGGCCGGCGGCGGTGATCGCCGGGATGTCCATCAGCTCGCCGGTGAGGTAGTTGACCCCGCCGAGCAGCACCAGCGCCACCCGGTCCCCCTCGGCGGCCAGGTAGGCCGTCACGTCCTCGGTGCGCAGGGTGTCCTCGCCGGGGCGCGGCGTGAGCCGGACCACCGCCTCGTCCGGGTCGAGCCCGTGGAAGCGGGCCTGGCTGCGCACGGCGTAGCTGTCCGAGGGGAAGGCGCTGTCCTCGATGACGATCCGGTTCCGCGCGCCGGCCGGCCGGTAGAAGCTGACCATCAGCAGGTGCAGGTTCACCGTCAGCGAGTTCATCACCACGGTCTCCGCCGGACGGGCGCCGACGAGTCGCGCGGCGGGGCCGGTGAGCAGCTCGTGGTACGGCAGCCAGGGCCGCTCCGCCTCCAGGTGGCCCTCCACGCCGAGCCGACGCCAGGCGGCCAGGTCGGCGAGGAGCTCGTCACCGGTGGCCCGGGGTTGCAGGCCCAGCGAGTTGCCGGCCAGGTACGCGGCCTCCGGGTAGCGGCCGCCGTCGGCCGGTGGCACGTGGAACAGGTGGCGGTGCCCGGGGTCGGCGGCGTCGAGCCGGCGCGCCTCGGCTTCGCCGGAGACGGAGCGCGGCGCCTCGGCGTCGGACGTGGGGGTGGTCATCTCTGGTCCTCCGGTTTACATCGCGGTCCGGGCCGACCACAGCTCGGGGAAGACCACCCGGGCCATGCTGCGCTGCAACCACGCCAGACCGGCGGAGCCGCCGCTGCCGACCTTGGCGCCCATTGTCCGCTGCACCGCCTTGACGTGGTGCTGCCGCCAGTCGCCGAACTGCTCGGCCACCTCGGTCAGCGCCTCGCCCAGCAGCCGCAGGTGGTTCTCCGGCCCGGCGTCGGCGTAGATCCGCACCCAGGCGGCCTCCACGGCCGGGTGCGGCTCGTGCTCGACGGCCACGTCCCGCGCCAGCAGCTCGGCCGGCAGGTCGTGGCCGTGCCGGGCGAGCAGGGCGAGCACGTCGTCCCAGACGCTCGGCGCGGCCAGGGTGGCGGTGAGCTCGGCGTGGACCTCGGTCTGCCGGCGGAACGGCCGGATCAGCGCCGGGTCGCGGAGCCCGAGCAGGAACTCCAGGTGCCGGTACATCGCCGACTGGAAGCCGGAGCCCTCGCCGAGCAGGTTGCGGAACCGGTTGAAGTCGGCCGGGGTCATCCAGCGCAGCCCCTTCCAGGCGGCGTTCAGCCCCTCCAGGTGCAGGGCGGCCCGGCGCAGCGGGGCCAGCGCGTCCCACACCCGGTCGGCCCGCAGCAGCCGCTGGGTCTCCCGCAGCTCGTGGCAGGTGAGCTTGAAGTACAGCTCCATGATCTGGCTGACCACCAGGAAGGACATCTCGCCCGGGTCGTCGCTGAGCGGCTGCTGCAACCGGTGCAGGGTGCTGGCCCGGGTGTAGGCGTCGTACGGCACCCGCTCGGCGAACTCCAGCGTCGGCTTGCCACCGTTGCGCTCCGCCCGGGCCGCCCGCTGCTGCGGGGTGGCGGGACGCACCACCGCGGCCGGCGTGGGCGCCCGCAGCTCCGTCTGCTTCACCTGTCGTCTCCTCCTCCAGCCGGGTGGCGACATGATCTCCCGGTCGCGGCGGCGGACGGAATGCCTGTTCAACGGCGCTGTGCGGCGGTGACCTGCCGCGCCGAAGGCGCTTCGGGGCTTCCGGTTGGAGAACGTAAGGTTTCCTCGTGGACGACATGGACTGGGCGCTGCTGCGCGAACTGCAGGCCGACGCGCGGCTCTCCTTCAGCGAGCTGTCCCGGCGGGTGCACCTCTCCCCGCCCGCGGTCGCCGAGCGGGTCCGCCGGCTGGAGGAGTCCGGCGTCATCACCGGCTACCACGCGCACGTCGACCTGACCAGGGCCGGGCGCACCGCGGTCGCGCTGATCCGGATGTCCTGCTACGGCGCCCGCTGCATCCTGCGCGACCCCGAGGTCGCCGGCTGGCCGGAGATCCTGGAGATCCACCGGATCACCGGCGACGCGTGCAGCATGCTCAAGGTCGCGGCCGGCTCGATCGACGAGTTCGAGGCGGTGATCGACCGGCTCGCCCCGTACGGCCAGCCGTCCAGCACCATGGTGCTCTCCACCCCGCTGGACTGGCATCCGGTCACCCCGCTGCCACCCTTCGACGGCCCCACCGCCCGCCGCCGCTGACCGTTGCGGGTTAGCGCCGGACGCAGGGGGAAAGCACGCCGGGTCGCCCCAGCAGGACCGGTACACCGGTGCCGGGAGGGAGGATCATGCGGGGTCTGCGACCGTACGGAGGCGTGCTCTGCGCCCCGTCGACCATCATCCGGCTGTTCGGGGTGTGCCTCCTGATCGGGGCTTTCGTCCTGGTCGGCGCGGCGCCGGCCCGGGCGGGCGAGAACGCCTTCGTCGAGGTGACGCCGAACAGCGTGCAGGCGGGCAGCCGGGTGAACATCCGGGCCAGCTGCGACGACGGCAACAACCGGCAGGCCGAGGTGCAGTCGGACGCGTTCGGCCGGGTGGTGCTCCGGCCGGACAACGGCTTCCTGACCGGCAAGGCGACCGTTCCGAACGGCAAGGAGCCCGGTGAGTATCCGGTCAACCTGCGCTGCCAGAACAACAACACCGCGACCACCACGCTGACCGTGCTCGACATGGAACAGCCCACCAAGGGGCCGGCGACCGGGGGCGGCGGCACCGCCGGCGGCCGGGGCACCGGTTCGCTGCTGCTGGTCGGCGGCGTCGCCGCGGTCGCCGTCGTGGTCGCCTTCGGGCTGTTCGGGAACCGTCGTCGGACCGGGGCCGGATCCTGACCCCCCGCCGCCATGGCCGGTTCTCGCGCGCGTACCCCGCGACCGGATCCGCGCCGGGCGGCCGCCCGGCGGGCGCTGCGGGCGTCCCGCCGGGTGGTGGTGGCCGCCACCGGCCGGCTGCGCCGGGTGGCCGGGCAGGCCTTCACGGCCAGCGTGGCCACGCCCGACCCGGCCGCCCGTCCGCTGCCGCCCCGGCCGCGGCACCGCTGGGCCCCCGGTCGCCGGCTGGCCGACTCCGGACCCGGGCTGCCGGTGCTGGTGATCGGCGCCCTGATGGTGCTGATCATCGCGATGCTCGGGGTGGAGCGGGTCACCGGGATCCACGTCCTGCCCGACCGGTTCACCGCGGGGCTGCGGCCACCGCCGAAGAAGTTCCCGGTGCTGGCCGCCAGCCGGCCGGTCGGCATCAGCAGCCAACCGATCGACCTGGCGGCGCCCGTGCACAACGTGGGGATCGCCCCGGACGGCAGCATCGCCGTGCCGGACGCGGCCCGGGCGCAGGAGGCCGGATGGTACGACCAGGGCCCGACCCCCGGCCAGTACGGGCCGGCGGTCATCGTCGGGCACGTCGACACCAGCACCGGGCCGGCGGTGTTCCACCAGTTGCGGGAGTTGCGCGCCGGGGACCCGGTGGAGGTCAGCCGCGAGGACGGCTCGGTCGCGGTCTTCGAGGTGAACTCGGTGGAGCGGTTCGACAAGGAGCGGTTGCCGGTGGACGAGGTCTACGGCGACTTCAGCCGCCCCAACCTGCGCCTGATCACCTGTGGCGGGCGCTGGGTCGGCGGGGCGACCGGCTACGCCGACAACGTGGTGGTCTTCGCCACCCTGGTGCGGGCCCGCACCCCGTGAGCGGGGCTCAGGCGGCCTCGGGCTCGCGCAGGTCGAGCCAGTCGGCCCAGCGCGGATCGGGCGCCCGGTGCCCCAGCACCCGCCAGGCCACGCCCTTCGGGGCCGCCGGCAGCGCGTGCAGCCGCCAGCCCAGCTCGGCCGGGGTCTTGTCGCCCTTGGTGTGGTTGCACTTGGCGCACGCCGCCACCACGTTCTCCCAGGCGTGCCGGCCGCCCCGGCTGCGCGGGAAGACGTGGTCGATGGTCTCCGCCGGCCCCCGGCAGTACGCGCAGCGCCAGCCGTCCCGGGCGAAGATCGCCCGCCGGGACAGCCCGACGTGGGTGCGGTAGGGGACCCGGACGAACCGGGTGAGCCGGACGACCGAGGGCACCGGCAGCGCGTTGCGGGCGCTGTGCAGGATGCCGTCGCCGTCGGCGACGCAGACTGCCTTTGCGGAGAGCACGAGGATGGCGGCACGACGTACGGACACGACACACAGCGGCTCGTAGGTGGCGTTGAGGACCAGCGCGCCGGAGCCCACCGTGGGTCGTATGTCAGGCATCGCGCTCACCCTCCCGGTTCAGCGGCCCCCGCCTCATGACCGTCGACCGGGATCGGGCACAGCGCTCACCACGGCCGACGCCGGCCGGATCACCGACGTCCGTTGCGCCAATAGTCCCTGATCGGACCCGGGATTGCACGTACTAATCCGGGGTACCTGGTGAAGCTTTTTCCGCACCTGCCGAGATGACCGGTTCCGTACCTGCCCAGGCGGCCGTCCCGGCGGGAGCGGTCACCCGGCGGTGGGTCGGCGGGAGCCGGACGCCCGGGGTGCGGTACGAAGACAGCGTGAGTTCCGTCAGCCTGATCCTGGCCGCGCCCGCCCCACCGACCCCGGACCCGTCGCCGAGCCCGGAGTGCCTGGAGGAGGCGCTCTGCAAGGCGGCCTGGGAGATCACCAACTCGGTGTGGTTCGCCGAGGGCAGTTACTGGATCCTGCTCAAGCCGCTGCGGATCCTGCTGATCCTGCTGCTGGCGGTCGCCGCCCGGTGGCTGGTGCACCGGACGATCCGCCGGCTGGTGCGGACCACCACGGCCGCCGGGGTGCCCACCATGCTCCGGCCGCTGCGGGAGCGGATCCCCACCGCCGCGGCCGAGCCGGGCGAGTTCGTCCCGGAACGGCGGCGCCAGCGCGCCGAGGCGATCGGGTCGGTGCTGCGCAGCCTCGCCACGGCGTTCATCTTCGGCATCGCGCTGCTGATGGTGCTCAAGGAGTTCAGCTTCGACCTGGCCCCCCTGCTGGCCAGCGCCGGCATCGCCGGGGTGGCGCTCGGCTTCGGCGCGCAGAGCCTGGTCAAGGACCTGATCGCCGGCCTGTTCATGCTCATCGAGGACCAGTACGGCGTCGGCGACACGGTGGACCTGGGCGAGGCCACCGGGATGGTGGAGGCGGTCGGGCTGCGGGTCACCACCGTGCGGGACGGTCGCGGGGTGCTCTGGTACATCCGCAACGGCGAGATCGTCCGGGTCGGCAACAAGAGCCAGGGCTGGGCCCTGGTCGTGGTCGACCTGCCGATCGGCTTCGCCGGCACGGAGGAGGCCACCGCGGTGCTGCGGACGGCGGCCGCGTCGGTCGCGATGGACCCGGAACTGTCGCCGGAGATCGTGGAGGCGCCCGAGGTGCTCGGCGTCGAACAGATGACGGTGGAGGGCGCGGTGATCCGCACCGTGGTCAAGACCACCGCGGACGGGCAGTTCGCGGTCGGTCGGGAGCTGCGTCGCCGGTTGGCCGAGGCGCTGGAGAACTCGGGGATCACCGCCCAGATCGCGGCGGCGCGGCTCTACCCGGGGATGCCCACCCGGGCCCCGGGCGAGACCGGCCAGGGCGGTGCCACCTGAGCGCAACGATGGCCGGGCGGCAGGGGTCGCGGGCCGGCCGGCCCCTCGGGTATCGTCCGTTCGTTCAGTCGGGGATGCGACGATCAAGCCGTTCGCCCTAGCCAGTTGTCAGACGATCGGGCAGAATCCGGGACACGCGTTCCCCGCCGGAACGCGATCACGTCCTCGCTGATCCGTACATCTGACGACGGTTTCCAGGCGCGTACGCCACGAGCGGTTCCGCCGGGAAACGATGGAGGCGACGGTGTCCGACGAGCGACCCTCCCCGGAAGGGCCGGCCACCTTCCACGAGGTGTTCGCCCAACGGGAATATCGGGCGGTCTTCGCGGCCAGCGCGCTCTCCTGGGTCGGTGACTACATCGCCAAGGCGGCCGTCACCCTCCTGGTCTACCAGGAGACCAGGTCGGTGGCCCTCTCCGCCGTCGCGTTCGCAATCAGCTACCTGCCCTGGCTGGTCGGCGGCCCGCTGCTGTCCACGCTCGCCGAACGGCACCGCTACCGGCAGGTGATGGTCGCCTGCGACCTCATCCGGATGGCGCTGATGGCGGTCATCGCCATCCCGGGCGTGCACGTCAACGTGATCCTGGTCCTGCTCTTCGCCGCCACCCTGGCCAACCCGCCGAGTCAGGCCGCGAAGTCCGCGCTGATGCCGCTGGTGCTGACCGGCGACAAGCTGGTCCTCGGGCTGTCGCTGAACGCCAGCGTCGGCCAGGCCGCGCAGGTCGTCGGCTATCTCGTCGGCGCGGCGGTGGCGGCCTTCAACCCGGCCGTCGCCCTGCTGATCAACGCGGCGACGTTCGCCGTCTCGGCCGCGCTGGTACGCTTCGGCCTCTCCGACCGGCCGCCCGCGATGACCGCCGCCCACCGCAGCCACCTGCTCCGGGAGACCGCTCAGGGCTTCCAGATCGTGTTCGGCACCCCGGTGCTGCGGGCCATCGCCGTGCTGGTGTTCAGCGCGATGCTCTTCTCCATCGTGCCCGAGGGGCTGGCCGCGGCCTGGGCGACCGAGCACAGCGGCGACGGGATGGACACCGGCGTCGCGCAGGCCGTCATCATGGCCGCCAACCCGGTCGGCTTCATCCTCGGCGGGCTGGTGGTCGGGCGGGCGTTCGGGCCGGCCCGTCGGCTGGCCCTGATGCGGCCGCTCGCGGTGCTCGCTCCGGCGGTGCTGGTGCCCGCCCTGTTCGACCCGCCGCCGGCGGTGGTGGCCCTGCTCGCCGGGGCCTGCGGGTTCGCGGTGGCCGGCATGCTGCCGATGGCCAACGGGTTGTTCGTGCGCGCCCTGCCCAGCGGTTTCCGGGCCCGGGCCTTCGGCGTGATGGCCAGCGGGGTGCAGGTGATCCAGGGGCTCGCGGTGCTGGTCACCGGGCTGCTCGCCGAACGGTTCCCGATTCCGGCGGTGGTCGGCTGGTGGAGCGCGGCGGGCGTCCTGCTGATGGCCCTCGCGGCGCTGCGCTGGCCGAGCCGGGCGACGGTCGACGCGGCGGTCACCGCGGCGGAACGAGCCGGCCGGGCCGAGGAGGAGGCCGGAAATCGGCCGCCGGCGCAGGACGGCCCGGTCGGTGGCCGGCCGGGCGAGCCGGGCCGGTCACGGCACGCGGTGACCTGACTTACACCCGCACCCCGGTCCCTCCCCGCGGTCGCGCCCGTGCGCACCTGGCAGGATGGAATGGTGAACCCCGCTGCTGAGTCCGGCCGCCCCCGGCCGTCGGTGACCCTCTTCGAGGCGGTCGGCGGTGAGCCCACCTTCCGCAAACTGGTCGACGAGTTCTACGCCGGGGTGGCCGCCGACCCGCTGCTGCGCCCGATGTACCCCGAGGAGGACCTGGGCCCGGCGGCGGACCGGCTGACGCTGTTCCTGATGCAGTACTGGGGCGGCCCGAACACCTACTCCGCCCAGCGGGGGCACCCGCGGCTGCGGATGCGGCACGCGCCGTTCCGGATCGGGGCGGCCGAGCGGGACGCGTGGCTGCGCCACATGCGCCGCGCGGTCGACCGCCTCGACCTGCCGCCGGAGATCGCCACCGCGCTCTGGGACTACCTGGAGCGGGCGGCCTACTTCATGGTCAACGTGATGGACGACCCGGCCGCCGGGACGCCGTAGCAGGTACCCGGCCGCGACCGGTGGACGCCGCGGCGGGCCGGGCCGTCGACGGGACGGCTCAGAGCAGGGCGCCCTCGTCGTGCAGCCAGTCGACGAAGCTGGTGGCCACCGCGGCGCCGCAGTCGAGCATCTCGACCAGGAGCGCGTCGTGCGTCCCGGCGCCGAACGGCACCTGCAGTTCGGCGTAGATCGGCAACTGGCCGCGTTCGGTGGGGTCACCGACGTAGGCCTTGCAGAACCGGCGCGTGTGGTTCCACTCGTTGACCACCCGGTAGGCCCGGTCGGCCCAGTCCGGCGGGACGGTCGCGTGTGGACGCGCCCGCATCACCAGGATCTCGTCCTCCGGCCCCTCGAGGGTGACCAGCACCGCGTGCCGCTCCCACATGGCCAGCAGGTTGCCGTCACCGTCGGCCAGGTAGCGGACGTCGAGCAGGTCGAGCGCCTCGCAGACCCGGCCCAGGGTGACCGGCTCGACGGTGGCCCGCATCTCCGGGATCGGGGGTCGGTCGACGGCCGGGGAGTCGTCCTCCGGCTGCCGGGGGGTCGGTGGTCCGACCCGGACGCTGCCTTCCACTGTGATCCCGCTTCGAGTTTCCGGATCGCCGCCGTTGGCGGGACCGGGGCGCCATGACCACCACGGCATCGCTCGCGCACCTCACTCCCCAGCGGATCCAGCCGCCTACGGTGCGTTGGATCCGAGGATGGACGGTACCCGGACAGCCGGGTTGAAGCATCCCCCCAACGGCAGCCCCAAGCCAGAAGAATGACCATGGGTCATCCGTTTGGATGACCACCGGAGGGCCGTACGGCAAGATCGGTGGCCGTCTGCGACCAGGTCGCTCCGTAAGGCCCCACCAGACCGACCCAACGTCCGGTCGTCCGCACCTGGACGTCGTCGCCCTCCGGGGCCCCGGAACCGCCCCCTGGAGCCCCCAGGAAGCCCATCCGGACCAACCCCTGGACGAGGCGCTGGGTCACCTCCACCGGTTCCCCCGGCGGGTCGTCCGGGGTCACCACCACCGGCACGTGGTCGAGCAGCGCGTCGCGCAGCGCCCGCTGCCCCACCGCGCGGCCGGCCACCCCGTGCGCCGTGGCGCTGCGCAGCGTGCCCGCCGCCGCCTCGGCGATCCGGCGCAGCTCACCGCCCGGCAGCGTCTCCACCCGGCGGCTCGCCGCCGGCGGCAGCGGCCACCGCCACTGCGCGTCGCGCCGCGCCGGCAGCTCCGCCCGCCCCGCGGTGAGCGCCGCCAGCAGGTCGTCCGCGCCGACCGTGACGTCCCCCGGCGCCGCGCCGGCCACCGTGCGCACCACCAGCACGCCCCACGGCAGGCGGGCCCAGAGGGCGGTACGCCCCGGCGGACCGGCCGGCCGGAGCCGGACCAGGGCGGCCCGGTCCAGCCGGACCAGCCGGGCGAGGAAGGCGCCCGCGTCGGTGACGTCGGCGATGCCGTGCCGGCCGGCGTCGACCGACGGGCCGCCCGCCGCGCTCACGCCGCCCCGCCCCGCGGGGTGTACGCCAGCAGGAACTCGCGCTCCTCGACGGTGACCCGCCGCGGCATCTGCCGGTCGAGGTCGAACGGGACCAGCACCGAGCGGGCCCGGCTGGCCAGCACGTCGCCGTCGTACAGCTCGTAGGCGACGGTGAAGGAGGCGGCCCGGATCTCCTCCACCCAGAGCTCGATCCGGACGGTGGGGGCCGCCTCCGCGCTGGCCCGGCCGAGCGCGTAGTCGACCGGGCGCAGGTAGTCGACCTCGTGCCGGCGGATCACCACGCCGTCGGCGAACGAGCCCACGCCCCACGCCCGGCCGCCGGCGAACATCAACGCCACCCGGGCCTCCTCGTACAGGGTGAGGAAGCGCGAGTTGTTGACGTGGCCGTACGCGTCCAGGTCGGACCAGCGCAGGGTGCAGTGGTAGACGAACCGGTCCGCCACGGTCAGTCGCGGGTCAGCTTGCGGTAGGTCACCCGGTGCGGCCGGGCGGCCTCGGCGCCGAGCCGGTCGATCTTGTTCTTCTCGTACGCCTCGAAGTTGCCCTCGAACCAGAACCACTTCGCCGGGTTCTGGTCGTCGCCTTCCCAGGCCAGGATGTGGGTGGCGACCCGGTCGAGGAACATCCGGTCGTGCGAGATGACCACGGCGCAGCCGGGGAACTCCAGCAGCGCGTTCTCCAGGCTGCCGAGGGTCTCCACGTCGAGATCGTTGGTCGGCTCGTCCAGCAGGATCACGTTGCCGCCGATCTTCAGCGTCAGCGCGAGGTTGAGCCGGTTGCGCTCGCCACCGGAGAGCACCTTGGTCGGCTTCTGCTGGTCCGGGCCCTTGAACCCGAACGCCGCGATGTACGCCCGGGACGGCATCTCGACCTTGCCCACCAGGAGGTGGTCCAGCCCGTCGGAGACGGTCTCCCAGACCGTCTTGTCACCGGCCAGGCCCGCCCGGCTCTGGTCGACGTACGACAGCGAGACGGTCTCGCCGACCCGGACCGAGCCGGTGGTCGGCTCCTCCAGGCCCACGATGGTCTTGAAGAGGGTGGTCTTGCCGACACCGTTCGGCCCGATCACGCCGACGATGCCGTTGCGCGGCAGCGAGAAGCTGAGATCGTCGATCAGCACCCGGTCGCCGAAGGCCTTGGTGAGGTGCTGCGCCTCGATGACCGTGTTGCCCAGGCGCGGGCCCGGCGGGATCTGGATCTCCTCGAAGTCCAGCTTGCGGGTGTTCTCCGCCGCGGTGGCCATCTCCTCGTACCGTTCGAGCCGGGCCTTGGACTTGGTCTGCCGGGCCTTGGCGTTGGAGCGGACCCACTCCAGCTCATCGTCGAGGCGCTTCTTCATCTTGGCGTCGCGGCGACCCTCGACCGCCATCCGGGCGGCCTTCTTCTCCAGGTAGGTGGAGTAGTTGCCCTCGTAGCCGATGGCCCGGCCGCGGTCCAGCTCGAGGATCCAGCCGGCCACGTTGTCGAGGAAGTACCGGTCGTGGGTGATGGCGATGACGGTGCCGGCGTACTTGGCCAGGTGCTGCTCCAGCCACTGCACGCTCTCCGCGTCCAGGTGGTTGGTGGGCTCGTCGAGCAGCAGCAGGTCGGGCGCCTCCAGCAGCAGCTTGCACAGGGCCACCCGGCGGCGCTCACCACCGGAGAGCTTGGTGACGTCGGCGTCCGGCGGCGGGCAGCGCAGCGCGTCCATGGCCAGCTCGAGCTTGGAGTCGATGTCCCAGGCGTCGGCGTTGTCCAGCTCCTCCTGGAGCTTGCCCATCTCCTCCATCAGCTCGTCGGAGTAGTCGGTCGCCATCTGCTCGGCGATCTTGTTGAACCGCTCCAGCTTGGCCTTGATCTCGGCGACCGCCTCCTCGACGTTGCCGAGGACGGTCTTGGCGTCGTTCAGCGGCGGCTCCTGGGCCAGCATGCCCACGGTGTAGCCGGGCATGAGCCGGGCCTCGCCGTTGCTCGGCTGGTCCCAGCCTGCCATGATCTTGAGGAGGCTGGACTTGCCGGCGCCGTTCGGACCGACCACACCGATCTTGGCCCCCGGCAGGAAGTTCAGCGTCACGTTGTCGAGCACGACCTTGTCGCCGTGCGCCTTGCGCGCCTTTTCCAGGACGTAGATGAACTGGGCCACGGTGCGGGCTACCTCCGTAGGTTGCGACTGGGAGCCGGCGGGCGAGGGCGCGGGCTGGTCGTCCACCCGCGGCCGCCGGCCGGGGCCGGCCGCACGCACGCCGTCGTCAATCCTGACAGGTACGCGTCGCAACGCCCACATCACCCCGCCCGCTGGGTACCCGCGTCGCGCCGGCAGCCTGCCTGTTGGCAAGATCACCAGCAGGGTTCGGCGGGCGTGGGACGGGTAGGGAACTCCGGCACGGGGCACCAGACGCCGCAGCTACGCTCAGTACGCTCATCGCGGTTGACCCGTCAGCACCCGGAGGTGGCCGAACGTGACCGTCCGCAGCTCCTTTGTCGTAGTGGCGAACCGCTTGCCGGTCGACGAGGTGAGCACACCCGAGGGACGGCAGTGGCGACGCAGCCCTGGTGGGCTGGTCACCGCCCTGCACCCCGTGCTCGCCGAGCACCAGGGCACCTGGGTCGGCTGGGCCGGCGGCACCGGGGCCGCGCCCGAGCCGTTCGACCTGGAGGGGATCCGGCTGCACCCGGTGCCGCTGAGCGCCGAGGAGCTCGAGCGCTACTACGAGGGGCAGTCCAACGCGACGATCTGGCCGCTCTACCACGACGCGGTGGAGACGCCGGCCTACAAGCGCCGCTGGCGGGAGGCGTACCGGCTGGTCAACGCCCGGTTCGCGGAGGCCGCGGCGGACGTGGCGGCCGAGGGCGCCACGGTCTGGGTGCAGGACTACCAGCTCCAGCTGGTCCCGGCCATGCTCCGCGAACTCCGCCCGGACCTGCGGATCGGCTTCTTCCTGCACATCCCGTTCCCGCCGATCGAGCTGTTCATGCAGATGCCGTTCCGCACCGAGATCCTGCGCGGCCTGCTCGGCGCCGACCTGGTCGGCTTCCAGCAGCGGCTGGCCGCGCAGAACTTCGTCCGGCTGGCCCGGCACCTGCTCGGGCTCCGGTACGAGGGGCAGATGATCCAGGTGGACGGGCGGCAGGTGAAGGCCGGCGCCTTCCCGATCTCCATCGACACCCAAGAGATGGAGCGGCTGGCCGCCGACCCGGCGATCCAGGCCCGGGCCAAGGAGATCCGCGAGGAGCTGGGCAACCCGAAGACGATCATCCTGGGCGTCGACCGGCTCGACTACACCAAGGGCATCGAGTTGCGGCTCAAGGCCTTCCGCGAGCTGCTGGCTGACGGAAAGTTGACAGTCCCGGACGCCGTCATGGTGCAGGTGGCCACCCCGAGCCGCGAGCGGGTCGAGCACTACCAGGCACTTCGGGTCAAGGTCGAGCGCGAAGTCGGTCGGATTAATGGTGAATTCGGCAGGGTCGGCGTGCCGGCGGTGCATTATCTGCATCAGTCGTACAGTCGCACTGAGCTGGCCGCGATGTACGCCGCTGCCGACGTCATGATGGTGACCCCGCTGCGAGACGGAATGAATCTGGTGGCCAAGGAGTACGTCGCATCGCGCGCCGACCAGGGTGGCGCGCTCGTGCTCAGTGAGTTCGCCGGCGCCGCCACCGAGCTGCGCCAGGCGTTTCTGTGCAACCCGCACGACCCCGACGCGGTCAAGGACGCCCTGCTGCGGGCCGTGCACGTCGAGAAGCCGGAGGCCCGCCGCCGCATGCGGACAATGCAACGCCATCTACGCACCCACGACGTGGGTCACTGGGCCAAGTCGTTCCTCACCGAGCTCGGTGTGCCGCAGGCGGAGGCCGCGTGAACATGTCCGTCACCGACGGAGCGACCATTCCCACCGGGGTGATGGACGCCGAACTGCGCGCCGCCATCGGCCGGATCGCCCGGGTGCCGCAGCTCCTGATCGCCTGCGACTACGACGGCACCCTGGCGCCGATCGTCGAGGACCCGAGCAAGGCCGTACCGCTGCCCGAGTCGGTGGCGGCGGTGCGCGCGCTGGCCGCGCTGCCGCAGACCACCGTGGCGGTGGTATCCGGCCGGGCGCTGCGCGACCTGGCCGCGCTCTCCCGGCTGCCCAGCGAGGTGCACCTCATCGGCAGCCACGGCTCGGAGTTCGACATCGGCTTCGTCGAGCGGCTCTCCCCCGAGCTGATCGCGGTGCGCACCCGGCTGCGCGACGCGCTGCGCGAGATCGCCGCCGCCCACCCGGGCATCCGGCTGGAGCGCAAGCCGGCGAGCGTCGCGATGCACACCCGCGGGGTGGACCCGCAGGTCGCCGCGGCGGCCATCGAGGCGGTCCGCAGCGGCCCGGCGACCTGGGACGGCGTCACGGTCACCCAGGGCAAGGAGGTCATCGAGCTGTCGGTGGTGGCCACCCACAAGGGCACCGCGGTCGACCAGCTGCGCACCCAGCTCTCCGCCAGCGCCGTGCTCTTCATCGGCGACGACGTCACCGACGAGAACGCCTTCGGCAACCTGCACGGGCCGGACGTGGGCATCAAGATCGGGCCCGGGGACACCCAGGCCCAATACCGGGTCGACGAGCCGCTGGAGGCGGCGCGCGCCCTCGGGCTGCTGCTGGAGACCCGGCGGCACTGGCTCTTCGGCGAGCGGGCGGTGCCGATCGAGCGGCACTCGATGCTGGCCAACGGCCGCACCGTCGCGCTGCTCACCCCCGAAGCCAAGGTCACCTGGCTCTGCCACCCCAAGCCGGACTCGGCGGCGATCTTCGCCGACCTGGTCGGCGGCAGCCCGGCCGGGCACTTCAGCGTCGCGCCCGAGCGGGGCGGCATCCCGCTCGGCCAGCGCTACCGCTCCGGCACCATGACCGTGGAGACCCGCTGGTCGGGCCTGACCGTCACCGACTGGCTCGACACCCCCGACACCGAGACCACGCCGGACGGCCCGGCCATCCTCAGCGGCGACTCGACCCTGATCCGGGTGCTCACCGGCACCGGTCGGGCCCGCATCGAGTTCGCGCCCCGGCCGGAGTTCGGCCAGGTGGCCGTCCAGCTGCAACCGCTCGGCGACGGCCTGCTGGTGCTCGGCTCCAACGAGCCGGTCGCGCTCTACTCCCCCGGCGTCGAGTGGGAGGTCGTCAGCGACGGCGTGAACGAGACCGCCAAGGCGGTCGTCGACCTGCGCTCCGTCGGCGGGCAGGTGGTGCTGGAGATGCGCTTCGGCACGCAGAGCCTGGAACACCACCGGCTGCCGATCCACGAGCGGCAGGCCGCGGCCGAGCAGCCGTGGAAGGACTGGGTGGCCTCGCTGCGGCTGCCGAACACGGCGCGGGACCTGGTCGCCCGCAGCGCGCTGACCCTGCGCGCGCTCTGCCACCAGCCGACCGGCTCGATCCTCGCCGCGGCGACCACCTCGCTGCCCGAGGAGCTGGGCGGCGTCCGCAACTGGGACTACCGGTACTGCTGGCTGCGCGACGCGGCGCTGACCGCCCGGGCGCTGGTCGACCTCGGTTCGGTGGAGGAGGCCGAGGGGCTGCTGCGGTGGATCGACGGCGTCGTCGAGCGCACCGGCGGGCATCCCGAGCGGCTGCACCCGCTCTACACCGTGGACGGCTACGAGCTGGGCGCCGAGGCCGTCATCGACACCCTGCCCGGCTATGCCGGCTCCCGGCCGGTGCGGGTCGGCAACCTGGCCAACCACCAACTCCAACTGGACGTCTTCGGCCCGGTCGCCGACCTGATCGCCGCCGTCGCCGACGCCCGCGGGTCGGTCCGCGACGACGAGTGGCGGGTGCTGGAGAACATGGTCGAGGCGGTCCGCCGCCGCTGGCACGAGCCCGATCACGGCATCTGGGAGGCCCGCCTCCCACCGCGGCACCACATCTTCTCGAAGACGATGTGCTGGATGACCGTCGACCGGGCGCTGCACGTGGTCCGCCAGCACGGCGGCGACGACCGGCCGGAGTGGGTGGAGCTGCGCGACCGGATCGGCGCCAACGTGCTGGAGTACGGCTGGCACGAGCACGCCGAGGCGTACAGCGTCGCGTACGGGGACGAGGACATGGACGCCTCGTCGCTCTGGATCGGCCTGTCCGGCCTGCTCCCCGGCGACGACCCGCGCTTCCTCTCCACCGTGCTCAAGATCGAGGCCGACCTGCGCAGCGGCCCGGTGGTCTACCGGTACCACTGGGACGACGGCCTGCCCGGCCGCGAGGGCGGCTTCCACATCTGCACCGCCTGGCTGGTCGAGGCGTACCTGCGCACCGGCCGGCGGGACGACGCCGAGGACCTGTTCGGCCAGATGATCGACACCGCCGGGCCGACCGGGCTGCTCCCCGAGCAGTACGACCCGCTGGCCGAACGCGGGCTGGGCAACCACCCGCAGGCCTACAGCCACCTCGGCCTGGTCCGCTGCGCCCTGCTGCTGGACAACATGCTCAAGCAGTAACCGACCGACCTCACCGGCGGCCGGAGACCTGTGTCTCCGGCCGCCGGCCCGTCTGCGGCCGCCCGGGGGCCTCCGCTCGCCGAGGGGGTCCTGGGCGCTCCGCCGCCGATCCGCGCCCGTCCGCCGCCGGCCAGCCGACGGTCGGCCGCCACGCCGCATGCCCCGTCCCCGCCCGGGGCGGCGGACACTCACCCCGCTCGGCCCCTTTGCTCTGCTTCAACCCACGCAACGGTGACGGCCCGGAACCTGTGCGTGGGTTGAAGCAGAGCAAAGGACATCCGCGGGCCCCTCGCCGGTCGGCCAGTCGGCCAGCACCCGCGCGGGCCGGGCCGCGGCCGGTGCGTGCCCGGCCGGCACGGCCGGCCGGCCACCCCTGAAAGCCGCCCCGGAAGCCGTCCTGGAAGCCGCCCTGGAAGCCGTCGTGGGACCGCTGTCGCTCAGCCGGTGGGCCCCACGACGTCCACCGACGCGAGCACCGGGACGACGTCGCCGACCACCACCACCGCCGGCGGGCGCAGCCCCGCCTCCACCACGTCCGCCGCCACCGAGGCGAGGCTGGACCGGAGCACCCGCTGGGCCCCGGTGGTGGCCTCCTGGACGACGGCGGCGGGCGTCTCCGCGGGCCGGCCGTGTGCGACCAGGGTCGCCGTGATCGCGGCCAGGTTCCGCAGGCCCATCAGGATCACCAGGGTGCCACGCAGCCCGGCCAGGTGCTCCCAGCGCACCAGCGAGTCCGGCGAGTCCGGCGCCACGTGCCCGGAGACCACGGTGAACTCGTGCGCCACCGCCCGGTGGGTGACCGGGATGCCGGCCACCGCCGGCGCGGCGATCGAGCTGGTCACCCCCGGCACCACGGTCACCGGCACGCCGGCCGCCGCGCAGGCGAGCACCTCCTCCCCGCCCCGGCCGAAGACGTACGGGTCGCCGCCCTTAAGCCGGACCACGACCTTCCCGGCCAGCGCCCGATCCACCAGGATCCGGTTGATCTCCTCCTGGGCCCGGGCCGGGCCGTACGGGATCTTGGAGGCGTCGACCAGCTCCACGTCGGCGCGCAGCTCGTCCAGGAGCAGCCCGGGGACCAGCCGGTCGGCGACCACCACGTCGGCCGCGGTGAGCAGCCGCCAGCCCTTCACGGTGATCAGCTCGGGGTCACCCGGCCCGGCGCCGACCAGCGCCACCCGGCCGGGGGCACCGGCGGCCGGCGCCCCGGGCGGGGCCGGCTCGATCCGGGCGGCGAGCAGGTCCCGCACCGCGTCCCGCACGCTCATCGCCCGGCGCGGGTCGCCGCCGCCGAGCACGGCCACGGTGACCGGGCCGTGCCGGGTCACCGCCGGGGTCCAGGCGGTGGCGGCGGCCCGGTCGTCGGCGCGTACGCAGAAGATGCGCCGCTCGGCGGCGGCCGCGCTGACCGACGCGGCCGCGATCGGGTCGTCGATCGCGGCCTGGACCAGCCAGGCCCCGTCCAGGTCGGCGGGGGTGAACCGGCGCGGCGTCCAGTGCAGCCGGCCGGCGTCGGCGTGCGCCCGCAGCGCCGGGGTCAGCTCCGGCGCGACCAGGAGGACGTCCGCCCCGGCGTCGAGCAGGGCCGGCACCCGCCGGGTGGCCACCGCTCCCCCGCCCACCACGACCACCCGCCGCCCGGCGAGCCGCAGCCCGAGGGGGTAGGGACTGGTCACTTCTCGGCCACCCCGGCCGAGTCGAAGGTGGCGACCTCGTGCAGCACCCGGACCGCGCCGGTGACCACCGGCAGCGCGAGCAGCGCGCCGGTGCCCTCGCCGAGGCGCAGCCCGAGGTCGATCAGCGGGTCGAGGCCGAGCCGGCGCAGCGCGACGGTGGCGCCCGGCTCGGCGGACCGGTGCCCGGCGACCATCGCGCCGGTGGCGGCGGGCGCGAAGGCCGCTGCGGCGAGCGCGGCGGAGACCGCGATCACCCCGTCCAGCAGCACCGGCGTGCGGCGGGCGGCGGCGCCGAGGATCAGCCCGGCGAGCGCGGCGTGCTCCAGGCCGCCGACGGCGGCCAGCACGCCCAGCGGGTCGACGGGGTCGGGGGCGTGCCGGCGCAGCGCGTCGCGCACAACGTCGATCTTGCGCTGGTACGTCGGGTCGTCCACCCCGGTCCCCCGGCCGGTCGTCTCGGCCGGGTCGGCGCCGGTGAACGCGGCGATCAGGGCGGACGCCGGGGTGGTGTTGCCGATGCCCATGTCCCCGGTGAGCAGGATGCCCGCGCCGGCGTCGACGAGATCGTCGGCGATCCGGATGCCGGTCTCCACCGCGGCCCGGGCCTCGTCCCGGGTGAGCGCGGCGGTCACCGCCAGGTCCCGGGTGCCGGCCCGGACGTTCGCCGCCACCAGCCGGGGCGCGTCCGGCCGCTCGGGCTCGCCCGCCGGGACGGCGGGCAGCGGGGTGGCCACGCCGACGTCGACCACGGTCACCGTGGCGCCGGCCTGCCGGGCGAACGCGTTGACCACCGCGCCGCCGGCCAGGAAGTTCCCGATCATCTGGGCAGTGACCTCCTGCGGCCAGGGGGTCACCCGCTGGGCGTGCACGCCGTGGTCGCCGGCGAAGATCGCCACCGCGGCCGGCTCGGGCAGCGGCGGCGGGCAGGCCCCGGCCAGGCCGGCGAGGCGTACCGAGAGCTCCTCCAGGGCGCCGAGCGAACCGGCCGGCTTGGTCAGCCGGCCCTGCAGTTCCCGGGCGGCGGCCATCGCCGGCTCGTCCAGCGGCCGGATCGCCGCGATCGTGGTCTCCAGCATCATGCCTCCAGGATCTGCGCCAGTACCTCGGTGAACGCGTCGGTGGTGGCCGCGTCGCGCACGGCGATCCGCAGCCAGTCCGGGCCGAGGCCGGGGAAGGTGTCGCCGCGGCGTACCGCCCAGCCTCGCTCGCGCAGGGCGGCCCGCACGGCGGCGGCGCCGGGCCGGTGGACCAGCACGAACGCGCTGGCCGGGCGACCGGCGACGCGTACGCCCGGCAGGGCCGACAGGCGGGCGACCAGGTGGTCGCGGTCGGCCGCGAGCTGGGCGGCGATCGCGCGCTCGGCCTCGACCGCGACGGGGCCGGCGCAGGCGGTGGCGGCGGCCAGCGCGGGGGTGGAGACGGCCCAGAGCGGCTGCACGGCGGCCAGCCGGTCGAGCAGCGCGGCGTCGCCGAGCAGGTAGCCGATGCGCAGCCCGGCCAGTCCCCAGGTCTTGGTGAGGCTGCGGACCACCAGCAGGCCGGGCAGGTCCCGCCGGGCGGCCAGGGACTCCGGCTCGCCGGGCACGCCGGGCGCGGCGGTGGTGTCGGCGAACGCCTCGTCGACCACCAGCACCCGGCCCGGTCGCGCCAGGCGGGCCAGGTCGGCGGCGGGGTGCAGCACCGAGGTGGGATTGGTGGGGTTGCCGACCACGACGAGGTCGGCGTCCGCGGGCACCCGGGCCGGGTCGAGCCGGAAGCCGTCGGCCGGGTCGAGCAGCACCCGTTCGACCAGGTGGCCCGCCGCCCGCAGCGCGGCCTCGGGCTCGGTGAACTGGGGGTGCACCACCACCGGCCGGCGCACGCCGCGCAGCGCCTGGGCGAGCAGCACGAAGCCCTCGGCCGCGCCGGCGGTCAGCAGCACCTCCGCCGGGGGCCGGCCGTGCCGGGTGGCGACGGCGGCCCGGGCGGGCGCCGGGTCCGGGTAGCGGGCGAGGTCGGCCAGCGACGCGGCGATCGGCCCGGCCAGCCAGCCCGGCATCGGGGCGCGGCGGACGTTGACCGCGAGGTCGACCAGACCCTCGCCCACCTCCGCGTCGCCGTGGTGGGCGAGGTCGGGCTCGTGGGCGGGGTCCGGCCCGACGCCCGTGGGCGCCCCGATCGGCTGACCGCGCATGACCGCGATCCTGCCGGGAAGGCGGCCCACGGGACAGCGCATCCCGACGTGGGGCGCGTCACCACCCACGGCGTTCATGAATACTTCTCATGGACGAATCGGAAATGTCATAACTTGGCCGTGTGAGCAACCGACCCCTTGCTGCCGCTGGTCGTCTCCTACCCCTCCTCCGCGCCGGGCTGATCGCCGGCATCGTGGTCGCCGCCGTGGCCTATCCGCTGGCCGCCGCCACCGGCATCGGCGCGAAGGTCACCGCGCACGCGCTGGAGCACAAGACCAAGATCCTGACCGCCGCGCTGCCCGCCGAGACGTCGTACCTGTACGCGCCGGACGGCAAGACCGTGCTGACGATGTTCTACGAGGAGTACCGGCAGTACACGAAGCTGTCGGACATGTCGCCGAACATCCAGCAGGCGATCGTCGCCGCCGAGGACTCCCGCTTCTACCAGCACCACGGCGTCGACCCGAAGGGCGTCGCCCGCGCCTTCGTGGCCAACGCGCGCTCCAGCGGCGTCTCCCAGGGCGCCTCCACGCTCACCATGCAGTACGTCCGGATGGCGCTGCGGGACAGCGCGAAGACCCCGAAGGAGGTCCAGGAGGCCACCCAGCAGACCAGCCTGCGCAAGGTCCGGGAGATGCGGATGGCGCTGGACCTGGAGAAGGAGCTGAGCAAGGAGCAGATCCTGGAGCGCTACCTCAACTCGGCGTACTTCGGCCACCGGGCGTACGGCATCTACGCGGCCAGCGAGATCTTCTTCTCCAAGACCCCGAAGGACCTCACCCCGGTCGAGGCGGCCACCCTCGCCGGCCTGGTCAAGTCCCCGTCCGAGTACGACCCGGCCAGCTCGGACCAGAAGGACGCCACCGCCCGGCGCAACTACGTGCTGGACCGGATGGCCCAGCTCGGCTATCTCTCCCCGGCCGACGCCGCGACGGCCAAGAGCGAGCCGATCCGGCTCAAGCTGAGCTACCCGCCCAACGACTGCGCCTCGATCCCCGAGAAGTGGAACAGCTGGGGCTTCGCCTGCGACTACCTGAAGAACTGGTGGAGCGCGCAGTCCGCGTTCGGGGACAACCGGCTGGAACGGATGGACAAGCTGCGCCGGGGCGGCTACCGGATCGTGCTGAGCCTGGACCCGAAGATCCAGGCGGCGGCTGAGAAGAACGTCGGCACGAAGGAGAACACCGGCAGCCCGTTCGCCAACGGCCTCGTGATCTCCGAGCCGGGCACCGGGCGGGTCAAGGCGATGGCGGTGAACCGGACCTACTCGCTGAACCTGGACGACAACCCGCCCAGCTCCAACCCGGAGGCCAGCCCGAAGATCAAGGCGAACTACCCGAACACGGTGGCGCCCCTGCTCGGCGGCGGCGACCTGCCCGGCTACCAGGCCGGATCGACGTTCAAGATGTTCCCGATGCTGGCCGCGCTCAACGAGGGCATGCCGCTGTCCACCTCGTTCAACGCCCCGTACCGGTACCGCTCCGAGGTCTACGACGGCTGGTCGCCGTCGAACGCCAGCGGGGCGATGAGCGGCGAGCAGACCATGTGGTCCGGGTTCGGCAAGTCGGTGAACACGTACTTCGTCTGGCTGGAGGAGCAGATCGGCGCGGAGAAGGGCGTCCGCCTGGCCGAGCAGCTCGGCCTGCGCTGGCGCACCGACGTCGACCGGGAGCACGCGGCCCCGAGCAAGGCGTCGAAGTGGGGCGCGTTCACCCTGGGTGTCTCGGACGCCACCCCGCTGGAGATGGCCACCGCGTACGCGGCCATCGCGGCGGACGGCCGGTACTGCGAGGCGATCCCGGTGCTCTCCATCCACAACCGGGACGGCACGCCGACCACGTACAAGACCGCCGGCGGGATCGAGCGCGAGGTCGCCAAGCCGCGCTGCCGGCAGGTGGTGAGCGCGGACGCGGCCCGGGCCGCCACCGACGCGGCCCGCTGCCCCACCGGCGACACCCCGGCCCGCGGGAGCTGCGGCGGCTGGTCGACGGCGGACAGCGTGCGGGGCACGGTCGGGCGGCCGGTGGCCGGCAAGACCGGTACCACGGACAGCACCCGGTCGGCCTGGTTCGTCGGCTACACCCCGGAGCTGGCCGGGGCGAGCTTCATCTCGGACCCGGACAACCCGTTCAACGCGGTCGGCGACGGCCAGTCCCAGATCCCGATCGCCGCGGTCGCGGAGACCCTCCGCGACGCCCTCAAGGGCAAGCCGGTCCGCCAGTTCACCCCACCCTCCGACCAGATTGTCGGCTGACCACCGGCTCAGCGGAGATCGGCGGCGACGAAGGACCAGACCTCCAGGTCGACCCGGCCGCCGCGGGCGTAACCGGCGTTGCGCAGCAGGCCCTCGTAGCTGAAGCCGGCCTTCTCGGCCACCCGGCGCGACGCCAGGTTGCCCGGCGCCACCCGCAGCTCGACGCGCTGGAAGCCGTGCTCCAGGATCAGCGCGATGGCGAGCGCGTCGACCGCCTCGGCGGCCAGCCCGAAGCCGCGGGCGTGCGGCGCGATCGCGTAGGAGACCTCGGTGCAGCGGGCGCCCCAGTCGGTGCGCCGGGTCCAGAGGCAGCCGACCACCCGGTCGTCCTCCCGGCGGAGCACCCCGTAGTGGTCGCCGTCGCCGCTGTCCCGGCGCTGCCGGGCCAGGTCCGTGCACCAGGCCCGGCCGTCGATCTGACCGGCGGAGTCGGCCAGCGGCAGCCAGCGCTGGGTCTGCTTGTCGGCGAAGACCTCCTCGGCCGCCGGCGCGTCCGCCGCGGTCAGCCGGCGCACCTCGGTGCGCGGCGTGGAGACGGTCAACGCCGGGAACCGGCGGATCGCCACCTGACCGATCACGCCGGCACTCCGCCGGGGCCCGCCGCGACGTCCTCGGCCGCCGGCTCCGCCGCCGCCGCGGCCACCAGCCGGGCGGCGATCTGCGGGTACGCGGCCCAGTGCACCACCAGCTGGGAGGCGTGCACGCCCCGCCAGACGAAGCCCTCCGGCGCCCCGCCCGCCCAGTTCCACGCCGGGCGCTGCCCGGCCCGCGGGGTGAGCACCGCCCGGTGCTCCTTGTGCCCGGCCACCACCGCGCCCGGCGGCGCGACGACGCTGCCGGTGAGCGCGGTCGCCTCGCGGTAGCCGACCACCATGCCCTCCCGGCTGGCGCCGACCGCGTCGAGCACCCCGCACATCGGCAGCCCGTCCAGTTCCCGGGCCAGCCAGAGCAGGCCGGTGCCCTCGGCGACGACCGGACGGCCGGTGCGGGCCAGCTCGGCGACCGCGATGCAGAGCCGGCGGTTGGCGGAGAGCTGCTCGGCGTACGACTCGGGCAGGCCGCCGCCGACGACCAGCGCCCGGGTGCCGGCCGGCAGCTCCTCGTCGCGCAGCGGGTCGACCGTGACCACCTCGGCCCCGGCCGCCCGGAGCAGCTCGACGGATTCGGCGTGGCTGTAGCTGCCGCCCGGCCCGCCGGCGAGCGCGACGATCGGGCGCTGCCCCGCCGGCGGCTCCCCGCCCGGGGCCGGCGACCAGGGCTCGGCGGGCAGCGGCGGGGCGGAGCGGGCCAGCCCGAGCAGCCGGTCCAGGTCGACGGTGGCGGCGACCGCCTCACCGAGGCGGCGCACCGCCCGGGTGGCCTCGCCGGAGCCGGTGAGCGCGGGAACGGCGCCCAGCCGGCGCGGCGGCAGCACCGGCGGCAGGTCCTGGCGGCGCAGGGCGCCGTAGACCGGCACGCCGATGTCGTCGAGCGCCTCGCGCAGCAGCGTCTCGTGCCGCGCCGAGGCGACCCGGTTGAGGATCACGCCGCCCAGCCAGATCTGCTCGTCGTACGACCGGAAGCCGTGCACCAGGGCGGCCACCGACTGCCCGGTGGCGGCGACGTCGACCACCAGCACCACCGGGCTGCGCAGCGCGATCGCCACGGCCGCCGTCGACTCGGTCTCCGGGTGGCCGGCGAGGCTGTCGTAGAGGCCCATGCTGCCCTGCACCAGGGCGAGCGCGGCCCCGGCCGCGCCGTGCCCGAGCAGCGGGCCGATCCGGTCCGCGCCGACCAGCCGCGGGTCCAGGTTGCGGCCGGGCCGCCCGGCGGCCAGCCCGAGGTACGCCGCGTCGACCTGGTCCGGGCCGATCTTGAACCCGGCGACGTCGTCGCCCCGGTCGGCGAGCGCGGCGAGCAACCCGATCGCCAGCGCGTTCTTGCCGTGCCCGGAGGACGGCGCGCTGAGCACCAGGCGCGGCACGACGGTCATCATCGACTCCCTCGCGGCGACGGGTACGCGGCCGCGGACCGCAGGCGCGGTCCGCCCGCGTGACGATAGCCGAACCGGCCGCCGGGCGAACGCCGCCGAGCGGGCGGGTCGCGGCGCCGCCGCGCGCTCGCACCGGCCCGGCGCAGTGGCCCCGGTCATACGGGTAGCCTCGTGGTCGTGTACCGGTTCCTGCTGACGCCGCGCTGGCTGGGCATTCTCGCGCTGACCCTGGTCGCCGCGACGGTGATGGTGCTGCTCGGCAACTGGCAGCTGGACCGGTACCGGGGCCGCACCGAGGTCAACGAGCGGATCGACGCCGGCCTGCGGATGGCCCCGGTGCCGCTGCGGGAGGCGCTGCCCGCCCCGACCGGCGGCAGCGGCACGGCCGGCCCGGCGCCCGCCGAGGAGAAGATCTGGACCCGGGTCACCGTGACCGGCCGGTACGACACCGCGAACGTGGTGCTGGTGCGTGGCCGGACGGTGGAGAGCAGGGTCGGCTTCGAGGTGCTCACCCCGCTGGTCCTGGCCGACGGCACCGCGGTGCTGGTGGACCGGGGCTGGGTCCCGCCGGCCCCGGGTGGCGCCACCGCCCAGCCGCAGGTGCCGCCGGTCCCGTCCGGCGAGGTGACCGTGGTGGGCCGGGTGCACGAGAGCGAGAGCGGCTCGGTGGCGGTGTCCCGGCGCGAGGGCCGGCTGGAGACCCGCCGGATCGGCGTCCCCCAGCTCGCCCGGGAGCTGCCCTACCCGGTGCACGGGGCGTACCTGCTGCTGGACGAGCAGACCCCGGCGGCCGACCCGGCCTTCACCGCGGTGCCGGTCGGGCACGCCAACAACTGGCAGAACTTCGGCTACGTCGTGCAGTGGTGGCTCTTCGCCGGGATGACGCTGTTCGGCTATGTCTGGGTGGCCCGCCGGGAGGCCCGCCGGCTGACCGGGGCGACGCCGCAGCGGCCGGTCGACCGGGCCGCCGAGCCCGCCCCGCGCACCCCGGCCTGAGCCGCCCGCGGCCGGGGCCCCGGCGGTCGGGCCGGACGGGCGGTCGTCAGCCGGGCGCGCGGCCGGCGTGGATGGCCCGCACCGCGTCGACGGTGTCCGCCTCGGCGGCGGTCTTGTCGTCGCGGTAGCGCACCACCCGGGCGAAGCGCAGGGCCATCCCGCCGGGATAGCGGGAGCTGGTCTGCACGCCGTCGAAGGCGATCTCCACCACCTGTTCGGGGCGGACCCGCACCACCCAGTCGCCCTTCTCCACGGCCAGGTCGAGGAAGCGCTCGGTCTGCCAGCGCAGCAGCTCGTCGGTGAGCCCCTTGAACGTCTTGCCGAGCATCACGAAGTCGCCGGTGCGCGGATCGCGGGCGCCGAGGTGCAGGTTGGAGAGCCAGCCGGTGCGCCGGCCACTGCCCCACTCCACCGCGAGCACCACCAGGTCGAGGGTGTGCCGGGGCTTCACCTTCACCCAGGCCGAGCCGCGCCGGCCGGCGTCGTACGGCGCCTCGGGCGACTTGACCACGACGCCCTCCTGGCCGGCGTCGACCGCGGCGGCGAACGCCTCGCCCGCCCGCTCCGGCCCGTCCACCTCCATCCGCCCGACCAGCAGCGCCTCGTCGACCGCGCCGGCCAACGCCGCCCACCGCTCGCGGCCGGGCAGGTCGATGAGATCCTCGCCGTCGAGGTGCAGCAGGTCGAAGAAGTACGGCGTGAGCACCGCCTCGCCGGTGGTCTCGGCGGCGGCGAGCACCGCCGGGGCCACCGGGGCGCGCCCGGTGGTGCTCGGCGTGGTGCGTCGGGCCGCCCGGCTGGAGGTCTGCTGGAACGGCAACGGCCGCCCGGTGGCGTCCAGCCCGATGGCCTCGCCGTCGAGCACCAGCTCCCGGGCGGGCAGCGCGCGCACGGCGGCGACCACCTCGGGCAGCCGGGCGGTGATGTCGTCGAGGCTGCGGGTGAAGACCGCGATGTCCGTCCCCGAGCGGTGCACCTGGATCCGGATGCCGTCGAGCTTGACGTCGACCACGGCCGGGGTGCCGGTGGCGGCGAGCGCCTCGTCGACCGAGGGCGCGCTCTGGGCCAGCATCGGCGCCAGCGGGCGCCCGACCCGGAGGCCGAAGTTGGCCAGCGCCGCGGCGCCGCCGGTGAGCGCCGCCACCGCGACGGCCCGCAGGTCACCGGCGAGCAGCAGCGCCCGGCGGACGGCGGTGAGCGGCACGTCGGCGGCCCGGGCCACCGCGTCGGCGAGCAGCCCCGCCTGGGCGCCCTGGCGCAGCTCACCGCTGAACAGCCCGGTCAGCAGCCGCTGCTCCTCGGCCGTGGCGGCGCCGAAGAGCGCCCCGAGCAGCGCCCGGCGGCGGCCCTGCGAACCGGGGCCGTGCACCGCGGCGATCTCGTCGATCGCCGCGTCGACCGCGGCCACGGTCAGCGTCGGCTGCTCCGCGGGGGGTGGCAGGTCACGCAGGCTCGCCCAGCCCACCCCGGTCTGCCGCTGGCGCAGTTCACCGGCGAGCCAGCCGGCGCCGGCCGCGATCTCCGCCGGGTCGAGCCGGCGCAGCGCGTCGGCGAGCAGCTCCACCTTGGCGCGCCGGCCGCTGGTGGCGCCGACGGCGGCGGAGGTGGCTGCCAGGTCGAGGAACCGCACGGGTTCATCCTGCCAGCCACCCCCGACACCACCGGGGCATTGCCCGGCCCGGACCGGCGCGGCTCCCCGGGACCAGCACCCGCCGCCCCGACGCCACGACCACCGGTCAGGCCGACACGGGCTCCTCGATGCGCAGGCCGCGGGCGCGCACCTCGTCGGCGACCCGGGAGAGCACCGCGTCCAGGGCGACCAGGGCGGCGGAGAGCTCACCGAGCTGTTCCTTGAGCGTGTCCTCGGGCCACGCGGAGACGTCGACGTCCCCCAGAGCGCTGACGGCGGCCCCGAGCCGGGCCATCACCTCGTTCGTACTCATGTTCGAAAGGCTATAACAGCCCCGCGCCCGACACACCGCAAACTCCGACATCCGGCGGGAAGTTACGGTTCCGACGCCTACCGGCCCTTCGTGCCCGCCTCGGCCACCTTGGCCAGCAGCAGCGCCTCGGCCAGGCAGACCCGCGCGAACTCGCCCAGGTGCAGGCTCTCGTTCGGGCCGTGCGCCCGGGCGTGCGGGTCCTCCACGCCGGTCACCAGGATCGCGGCCTGCGGGAACATCTCCTGGAAGGTGGCGATGAACGGGATCGAGCCGCCGACGCCGATGTCCACCGGGTCGGTGCCGTCCCAGGCGGTGCGGAAGGCCGACCGGGCGGCGTCGAACATCGGGCCGGTGGCGTCGATGACGCACGGGTCGCCGTCGTGCTCGAAGGTGACCTCCACCCGCGCCCCCCACGGCGCGTGCTTCTCCAGGTGGGTCCGGAGCGCCGCGTACGCCCGCTTGGGGTCGTCGCCCGGGGCGAGCCGGATACTCAGCTTGGCCTTGGCCGCCGGCACCAGCGCGTTCGGCGCCTCGCCGGTGGCCGGCGCGTCGATGCCCAGCACGGCCAGGGCCGGCTTGGTCCAGAGCCGGTCGGTGATCCGGCCGGTGCCGATGAACGACACCCCCTCGGCCAGCCCGGCCTCGGCGCGGATCCGGTCCTCCGGGTAGTCGACGACCGCGCCCTCGCGGCCGACGAGGCCCTCCACCGCCACGTCCCCGGCGTCGGTGTGCAGGGTGGCCAGCAGCCGGACCAGCGCGGTGAGCGCGTCCGGCACCGCCCCGCCGAACATGCCGCTGTGCACGGCGTGATCGAGGGTGCGCACCTCGACGAAGCAGTTCACGATGCCGCGCAGCGAGGTGGTCAGCGCCGGTACGCCGATGTCCCAGTTGCCGGAGTCGGCGATCACGATGACGTCCGAGGCGATCTCGTCGCGGTGCTCGGCGAGCAGCTGCTCCAGCGAGTCGGAGCCGTACTCCTCCTCGCCCTCGATGAAGAGCACCACGCCGACCGGGAGGGCGTCGCCGAACGCGCGCAGCGCCGCCACGTGCGCCATGATGCCGGCCTTGTCGTCGGCGGCGCCGCGGCCGTAGAGCCGGCCGTCCCGCTCCACCGGCTCGAACGGGTCGGACTCCCACAGCGACAGGTCGCCGACCGGCTGCACGTCGTGGTGGGCGTAGAGCAGCACCGTCGGCGCCCCGGGCGGGGCCGCCCTCCTGCCGATCACGGCCGGCTGCCCGCCGGAGCGCACGATCTTGACGTCCAGGCCGCAGCCGCGCAGCAGCTCGGCCACCGCCTCGGCGGAGCGCTCCACGTGCGAGTGGTCGAAGCCCTCGAACGCGATGCCGGGGATGCGGACGAGGCGTTCCAGGTCGGCGCGGACACCGGGCAGTTCCCGCTCGACGGCGGCCCGCAGGTCGGACTCGGACATGATCGGTGTGGTCATGACCGGCATCGTATGCCGGCCTTACCGGGCCGCACCGCCCGAGGCCGTGGCCGCGCTGGTCAGGGCTGCCGCACGTAGTAGCGGTCGGCGTCGTGCGGCAGCGTCGGCGCCCCGTCCACCACCAGGTCGGCGCGGGACCGGGTGTCGTCGGCGGCGAAGTGCGCCCGCTCGCCGGCGTGCCAGCGACGCAGCTCCGGCAGGATCTGCGGGCCGTCCCGGTCGACCGCGCGGGCGAGCCGCAGCGGCGCCGGGGCGGTGACGAAGACGGCGAGCGTGAGATCCGGCCGGGCCGCGACCCGGGCCGCGCTCACCCCCTCCACGACGAGCACCGGCGCCACCGGCACCGGCACCGGACGCGGCAGGAAGCGCCGCCGCACCCAGCTGTAGCGCTGGTAGGCGCCCGGCCGACCGGCGCGCAGCGGGGCCAGCACGCACTCCTCCAGCCGGGGCCAGAAGGTGAGTTGGTCGGCCCAGCCGTCGAGCAGGTCGTCGGTGTGCACCACGGGCGGTCGCGTGCCGTCGGGCAGCGCAGCCAGGGCGTCCGCGAGGCGCGCCGCGAAGACGCTCTTGCCCGCGCCGCTGGGCCCGTCGACGGCCACCAGCCGGGTCCGCCCCAACCGTGCCGGCGCGGCCAGCACGCGGCGGGCCAGCCGGGCGTACGCCTCGACCACGACCACCGCCACCCGCCGACGGTAACCGGCCGCGCGGACCGTTCCCCGGCCCGGGGCCGTGCGGGCGCCGACGCCGGTGGCCGGGGGTGCCCGCCGGCCGGTCCGTCGCCCGTTCGGGCGGTCGTGTCACGGACCGGGGCCGTTCCCCGGCCGGACGCCCGGACGGGGCGGCATGATCGGCTGGTGTCCCACAGCGTGATGAGTCCGGGCGTCGACGCCCTGCTGGAACAGGCCCGCGCCGGGGTACGCCGGCTGACCCCGCACCAGACCGTCGAGGCGGTCCGCACCGGGGCGTTGCTGATCGACACCCGCAGCGAACGGCACCGCGGGGAACAGGGCGAGCTGCCCGGCGCCATCGTCATCGAGCGCACCGTGCTGGAGTGGCGGCTGGACCCGGCCAGCGCCTGGCGGATCCCCGAGGCCACCGGGTACGACCTGCGGATCGTGGTGGCCTGCCGGCACGGCTACAGCTCCAGCCTGGCGGTGGCGAGCCTCCGGGCGCTCGGGCTGCACCGGGCCACCGACATGATCGGCGGGGTGCAGGCGTGGCTGGCCGCCGGGCTGCCGATGTCGGACCGGCCCGCCGACGTCCGCTACTGACGGCGCCCCAACGGCGTACGCTCCCGGCCGGCCGCGCCGGCGGCTAGTCGTCCAGCGGGTTCCGGGCGGGTCCGACCTTGGCCAGCCAGGCCGCCGCGTCGGCGGCGCCGAGCTCCGCGTCCACGGTCAGCGAGGCGTGCAGCGTCGGGTATCGGCGGATGTTCTCCCAGCTGCGGGTGTAGGCCGGCGGGTCGAGCACGATGACCCGGACCCCGTCCAGCAGCGGGATGTCGGCCGGGAGCCCTTCGTTCCAGATCCACTCGCCGTGGCCGTCCACCAGGTTGAAGCTGCCGGTCACCATGCCGCCGAACCGCTCCGGCGGCGCGTCGGTGGCGACCGCGACCCACGCCGGGTCGACGGTGAGCCCCTCGATGCGGCCCGGTCCGGCCAGCGCTCCGGCCAGCAGGGTGTGCAGCTGGAAGTTGTCGCCCACGCCGTCGACCGTGACCCACCAACCCCGCCCGGTCCCGCGGTGCAGGACGAGCAACCGCTCGGCGTCGAGCAGTCGCAGCAGCCCGAGCATGCAGTCCAGGTCGCCACGCACGTCGGCCAGTCCACTGCCCAGCTCGCGCAGCCGCGCCCGGTGCGGGAACGCCTGCCGCAGGGCCGTCGAGTGCTGCAGCAGGGTGGTCGTCGGCATCGCCCAGCTGCCGGCCGAGAGCCAGCCCAGCGCCGCCCGGAGAGCGGCGTCCTCGTCGTCGCCGGCCGCGGTCATCGCCGCGACCGCCGTCTCCAACGCGGCGGGATCGCCCGGCTCGGGCAGCTCGTCGTCGGGGCGGACCCGTTCCCAGGCGACCCGGAACCGCTCGGCCTCGGTGAGCGCGTCCAGCAACCCGTCGGCGACGGGGCGGACCAGCGGGTCGGGACTGGCGCCCAGCTCCACCAGCGCGCCGCAGAGCACCGCGAACTGCCCGCCCGCGCTGGTCCCCAGCTCGGGCAGGAGTGCGACGCAGCGGGGCAGCGCCTCGTCCAGCTCGGCGGGCGACGCCCCCTGGGCGGCCTGCCACAACCGCGGCACCGCCTTGGTCATCCGGGCACTGTCGTGTGCCCGCACGGCCGCCTCCACGTCGGCGCAGCGATCAGTTAACTTTCCGGGCCGATTGAACAACACCGGCGCACTCTAGCGACCCCGCCGCCCCGATGGTGTCCCCGTCGGCATCCGCGCTAGTCGCCGGCCGGCCGGAACGCTGGTCGTCGCCGGCGCTGGTCGTCGCCGGCCGGCCCACCGGGACGCTGGCCGTCGCCGGCCGGGGCGCTGGGACGCTGGCCGTCACCAGCCGGCCCCCCGGAACGCTCGCCGTCACCAGCGGGCCCACCGGAACGCTCGCCGTCGCCGGCCGGCCCCCGGGAAGGCTGGCCGTCACCGGCCGGCCCACCGGGACGCTGGTCGTCGCCGGCCGGGGCGCCGGGTGGGATGAAGGGCAGGCCGGGCGGCGGGCCGGTCTCGATGAGGCGCCAGAGGGCGTCGGTGTCCAGGTGCTCCTCGACCAGATCGCCGAGCAGGTCCAGGGACCGCTCGCGGACGGCGGCGAACGCGGTGTCGGGCGCGACCCGGAACCCGTGCCGGCCGGCCAGCCGGGCCGCCTCGGTGAGGAAGCGGCGGCGGAACTCGTCGGACTCGAACGCGCCGTGCCAGTGGGTGCCCTGGACGACCCCGAGGACGGCTCCCTCCCCGGTGCCGTCCGCGCAGGTCAGTAGCGGGGCGAGGGCGGGGTCGGCGGACGAGACGTAGCCGTGGTGGATCTCGTAGCCGCGTACCGGCACGTCGGGGCCGGCCGTGCCGGTGGACTGCCGGACGGTCTTGCGCGGGTCGAAGGTGATCTCGATGGGCAGCAGGCCCAGCCCGGGGACGCTGCCCCGCCGGCTCTCCACCGGGTCGTGGATGGCCCGGGCCAGCATCTGGAAGCCGCCGCAGATGCCGAGCAGCGGCTTCCCGGTCGCGGCGTGCGCCAGCACCGCGTCGGCGAGGCCGGTCTCCCGCAGCCAGGCCAGGTCGGCCACGGTCGACTTCGAGCCGGGCAGCACGACCAGGTCGGCGGCGGCCAGCTCGGCCGGCTCGACGGTCAGCCGGACCCGTACGCCCGGCTCGGTGGCGAGCGCCTCGACGTCGGTGGCGTTGCTGATCCGGGGCAGCCGGACCACGGCCACGTCCAGCCAGTCGGTGCCGTGCGGCGCGGCTGGGCGGCCGAGCACCCGGCCGTACGCGAGCGAGTCCTCCGCGTCCAGCCAGAGATCCAGCGCCCAGGGCAGCACCCCGTACGTCGGGCGGCCGGTGGCCCGGCGCAGCATGTCCAGCCCGGGTTGGAGCAGCCCGCGGTCACCCCGGAACTTGTTGATCACGAAGCCGGCGATCAGCGCCTGGTCGGCCGGGTCGAGCAGGGCCAGCGTGCCGAACATCGAGGCGAAGACGCCGCCCCGGTCGATGTCGCCGACCACGATCGTGGGCAGGCCGGCGTGCCGGGCCAGCCCCATGTTGACGTAGTCGCCCGACCGCAGGTTGATCTCCGCGGGACTGCCGGCGCCCTCGCAGATCACCACGTCGTAGGCGGCGCGCAGCTCGGCGAGGGCCGCGTACGCCGTCTCGGCGAGCCGGGGCCGCAGCTGGCGGAAGTTGCCCGCGGTGACGGTGTCGACGGCCTCGCCGAGCAGCACCACCTGACTGGCCAGATCGCTACCGGGCTTGAGCAGCACCGGGTTGAACCGCAGGTCGGGGGCGAGGCCGCAGGCGGCGGCCTGCATCGCCTGCGCCCGGCCGATCTCGCCGCCCCGCCCGTCCGGGCCGACCACGACGGCGGAGTTGTTCGACATGTTCTGCGCCTTGAACGGCGCCACCTTGACTCCTCGGCGGTGCAGCCACCGGCAGATGCCCGCGGTCAGCACGCTCTTGCCGGCATCCGAGGTGGTGCCGGCGACCAGCAGCCCCCCGCTCACCGCGCGCTCCCCCGCCCGCCGCCGCCCAGGACGCGGCGCCCGGCGGCGTTCACCAGCCGGCCCAGGGTCAGCGGATACGCGGCGGCCAGCCCCAGCGCGGCCAACCCGACCGCGCCGGAGATCCGGGCCGCCCGCTTCAGGTGCCGGGCCTCCGGACGGGGGCCGTCGCCGAGGTACGGGCGCACCTCCGAACGACCGAAGTAGACGTTGCGTCCACCCAGCCGTACGCCGAGCGCGCCGGCCATCGCCGCCTCGCACTGCCCGGCGTTCGGGCTCGGGTGGTCGTTGCGGTCGCGGCGCCAGACCCGCCAGGCGCGGTCCCGGTCGCCACGCCCGGTCGGCGCCAGCGCGACGGTGAGCAGCCCGGTCACCCGCGCGGGCACCAGGTTGAGCAGGTCGTCGAGGCGGGCGGCCGGGGTGCCGAACCGGGCGTAGCGGGTCGAGCGGTGACCGACCATGGCGTCGAGGGTGTTCGCCGCGCGATAGCCGAGCAGGCCGGGCAGCCCGGCGACCGCGCCCCACAGCAGCGGGGCGACGACCGCGTCGGAGGTGTTCTCCGCCACCGACTCCACGGTGGCGCGGGCCAGTTCCGGCTCGTCGAGCGCGGACGGGTCCCGGCCGCAGAGGTGGCCGAGGCGTTGCCGGGCCGCCGGCAGGTCTCCGTCGCGCAGCGCGCGGCCCATCACGGTCGCCTCGTGTCGCAGGGTGCGCCCGCCGAGCACGGTCCAGGTGCCGGCGGCGACCAGCACCGCCCGGGCCACCGGGCGGCGCCGGGTGGCGACCGTGGCGACCGCGCCGAGCAGCACCGGCACGCCGACCGCCACCGCGGTGAACGCCGCGCCGGCCGGCCGGTCCGGGCGGTACATCCGCCGTTCCAGGGTGCCCGCCGCGCGGCCGAAGCCGGCCACGGGATGCCACCGGCGGGGATCACCGAGGAGCGCGTCCAGGGCGTACCCCGCGGCCAGTCCCACCGCGTTCGCCACCGGCGCAGCCTGCCGCACCCGTCACCACCTCCGGCCGGCCAGCCTAGACCAGCCCCACCCACCCACTCCCCGCCCCGCACACCGCCACCCCGAACCGGGGGCGACGCGCGGAGCGCACCCTCGGCCGGCGTCGGGCGTGGGCTCGAGCCGGGGCAGAAAGCACAAGCCCGGGCCGGGGCCGGGGCCGGGCCGGGGGCGGGCCGGGCCGAGGCCGAGCCGGAGCCGAAGCCGAACCGGAGCCGAAGCCGGGCCGGAGCCGAAGCCGGGCCGGAGCCGGGCCGGAGCCGAAGCCAGGCCGGAGCCAGGCCGGAGCCGAGGCCGGAGCCGAGGCCGGCCCCGGAGGCCGCAACTTCAGGGAAGTTGCGGCCTCCGGGCTCGGGGACACCGCTACTTCCCCGAAAGTGCGCGGATCTCCCGGCAGCCGTCCGCAGCGCCGGGAGCGAGCGCGGCGGGCGGCGCGGAGGTGTGGCCCCGAAGCGGGGTGGCGGCGGCCGGCCGTCACCCCGCCCCCGTCGTCGGGGCACCTCCGCACCCTGCTCACGCCGGCTGCGGCACCCGGCCCCGCCCCCGTCGACCACGGCCGGCCGGAGCCGTTCCCGAGCCCTCCGCCGCCGAGCCCCGCTCGCCATCCGGCACGTCTACCCCGCCCGCCGGCGGGCCCAATTCGTCTACCCCGCCCGCCGGCGGGCCCAATTCGTCGGCCGCGCCCGCCTGCGGGGGCAGCTCGGCGGCCCCGCCGCCCCTTGGCGCCAGCTCGTCGGCTCCGCCCGCCAGCGGTGCCAGCTCGTCGGCCTCGCCGGTCAGCGGCGCCAGGGCGTCGGCGTCGTCCACCAAGCCGTCGACGTCGACCGTCCGACCCGGGCCGCCGGCCTCCTCGTCGTCACCGCCGTCCGTCCGCTCGTCGAACGGGTCGAGCGGGCCGGTGCCGGCGGCGTCGGCGGGCAGGCCGCGACCGGGCCGCGGCGGGGCGAACTCGGGCACCTCGAAGTCGTCGTCCAGCGGGCGGTCCTCGGGCCGGACCGGGGCCTGGCCGCCCGGCACCGGCTCGGTCGGCTCGCCGTGCACCCGCCGCTCCGCCTCGGCGTCCTCGACGGTGCTGGTCGCCATGCCGGGCCGGTTACGCAGGAAGCGGCCCCGGCCCCGGGACAGGTCGTGCCCCACGGCGACCGCCTCCAGCTCGTAGAGCGTGCGGTGGTTGCCGGCGTCGTCGGTCCAGTCGCGGGTGTAGAGCCGGCCGCACACCACCACCGGGTCGCCGACCATCACCGAGGCGGCCACCCCCTCGGCGAGCTTGCGCCAGCAGTTGACGCGCACCCGCAGGCTGTTGCCGTCGACCCAGCGGCCGCTGTCGCGGTCGAGGCGGCGGGCGGTCGAGGCGACCTTGAAGTTGGCCACCAAGGTGTTGCTCTGGGTGGTGCGCCGCCACTCGGGTGCGGTCAGCACGTTGCCGACGATCGTGACGTACGTGTCGAACATCGTCCCTCCAGGGGAGATCGGGCTTGGCTTGGCGAGTCGACTCGTGCCGAGCCTGGGCCGGCGGCCCGCCTGGCGCCAGCCCGTGCCGCCGGCCTGTGGAAAGCCCGGCTGGCTGTGGACAACGCCCTGATCAAGGGCCCGGTGTGCTATGCCGTGGCTCGCCGCCCGGGTCCGGCTGCTCTGGGCGGCGGGGGCTGAGCGGGCGCGGACTGCCGATCAAGGGGCGAGCGGCCCGGCGACGACGGCCGGCCGGCCCTGGGCCGGCGGCGATCACGACCGGACGATCGGAGGTGCGACAAGTGTCGCGTTCCGGGCGGAGCGCGGCTGGGTATGGATTTGATCAACCGCACCGCCGACAGCACGACGTCGAACGAAAGGTCAGCGCCATGATGACGACCACCACCCGTTCCGCCCGCGTTCCCGGCCAGGTGCGGCGATGAGCGCCGTCGCGAACCCGGCCACGGTGGCCGAGTGCCTGCGGGTCGGCGCCGGGTTCTCCCAGGGCGACCGGAACTGGATCGTCGAGCAGTTCGCCACCCTCGACGCCCGGTTGGCCGCGTTCCACGCGGACGCCACCGAGCTGGAGGTGTCGGTGAAGGACCGGGACTCCCGGGGGCAGAAGGTCACCCTGGAATGCTGGATCGCCGGCCGGCAGAAGATCGTCACCACCTCCGCGGAGGAGGACCTGCGGGCCGCGCTCAACGACGCCCGCGACGATCTGCGGCGGCGGCTCAACGACGCGAAGACCCGGCAGGAACCGCGGCACAACAAGCACGTGCGGGAGATCGGCCAGCCGGGCCCGAAGGGCGGGGCCCCGGCGGGCGACGTCGACCCGGCCCGCGCCGACGTGGAGACCGCATGAGGCGTACGCCCGGCGTTCCCGTCCGCCGGGTGCGGGCGGACGGGAACGCCGGGCCACCGGGGGCTACCGTCCGGTAGCTTCCGGGCGTACCGTCACCGACGTGGAACCGGACGTGCTGGGCCCGCCGTACGAGCGGCAGACGATCGACCTGGGCACCGACGACGAGGGACCGGTGGTGGCGACCCTGGTCCGCCGCCGCTCCGACCGCCCCACCGGGCGCGCCGTGCTCTACACGCACGGCTTCACCGACTACTTCTTCCAAGCCCACCTCGGCCACTTCTTCGCCGAGCGGGGATGGGACTTCTACGCCCTCGACCTGCGCAAACACGGTCGCAGCCTGCTGCCGCACCAGACCCCGAACTTCTGCCGCGACCTCAGCGACTACTTCCCGGAGCTGGACGCCACCGCGAAGATCATCCGCGACGACGACGGGCACGACACCCTGCTCGCCATGGGCCACTCCACGGGCGGGCTGGTCATGCCGCTCTGGGCGCACGCCCGCCGGGACGCCGGGATCATCGACGGCGTCTTCCTCAACAGCCCGTTCTTCGACCTGAACGCCCCCTGGGTGCTGCGCCGGCCCGTCGCGGCCGCCGCCGCCCGGCTGGGCCGGCGGGTGCCCCGCCGGGTCCTGCCGTTCGGGCTCGGCACCGTCTACAGCGAGACCATCCACGCCGAGCACCACGGCGAGTGGCAGTACGACCTGGAGTGGAAGCCGCTCGCCGGGTTCCCGGTCCGGGCCGGCTGGCTCAACGCGATCCGCACCGGCCAGCGGCAGCTACGCGCCGGGCTGGACATCCAGGTGCCGGTGCTGCTCGCCTGCTCGACCCGCTCGTTCAGGGGCACGAAGTGGCACGAGTCGGCGGCGCTCGCCGACGCCGTGCTGGACGTGGAACACATGGTGCGCTGGGCGCCCCGGCTCGGCCGGCACGTCACCGTGGCCCGCTTCGACGGCGGCATGCACGATCTGACGCTCTCCGGCCCGGCCGTACGGGAGAAGGTCTTCACCGAGGTGGGCCGCTGGGCCGAGGCGTTCCTCGGCGCCGGGCCGACCGACGTACGCCCGGGCGGGGACGCCGGGGTGCCCGGACGTCGGCAGCCGGCGGACCAGCCGGCGGGTGCCCCGGCCCAGGGCTGACGCGGCCGGCGATTCCCGGCGGTGGGTCAGGCCTGGCCGGGCGCCGGTATCGCGGCCCGGATCCGGTCGAAGGTGGCCAGCGGGTGCCCGCCCTCGGCGGCGGGCAGCACCAGACCCAGGCAGTGCAGCGCGACGTCGCCGGCGGCGTCCGCCTGCACCCCGAACACGGGCGCGCCGACGTAGCCGGGCGGCAGTTCCGTGGTGATCCGGACGGCATCCCCGGCCCGCACGACCTGCTCGATGGCCACCTCCAGCGGCCGGGCCCCGTCCTCCCGGACGCCGTTGGCCAGCACGAACGCCGACCCCGGAGCCGCGCCCACCCGGGCGACCGCGTCCGCCCCGGCCGCGACGCCCTCGGTCACCTGCTGGATCCGCCACCGCCAGCCCGCGCGGCGCGCGTCCTCGTGCAGGCCGGCGGTGGGCAGGATGGCCACCCCGACCTCCGGCCGGCGGGTCCACCCGTCCGGCACCGGCACCACGTCGGGCGCCGCGCCGGCCGGTTCCGTCACGCTCGCCCGCACCCCCAGCTCACCGGGCGACTCCCCGATGAGGGCGTCGGCGGTGAGCAGGTACTCCCCCGCCGGGTCGCGGAAGAAGAAGGCGGTGCCGGCCGCCGTCGGGGCCACGCCGGTCCCGCGGTACGGCAGGATGGCGCGCCCGAGGAGCTGGCACAGCTCGTAGGCGACGTCGTTCTCGGCGTCCGGGTCAAGCAGCACGAGGCCGAGGGTACGGAGCGGAAACGGCGGGGTGGGCGGCGGGCCGGAATCCGGGTGCCAGCTGCACGCAGTGCGTGCGACGCTGATCAGCGGCGTGGCCGCCGGGCACCCGATCCACCGCTCACGCCGGGGGCGGCGGTACCCTTCTGGCGCGACGACCACACCATGCGCCCGTAGCTCAGCGGATAGAGCAGGGGACTTCTAATCCCAAGGCCGCAGGTTCGAATCCTGCCGGGCGCGCCACCTCCCACCAGCGCAAACGCTGATCGCTGCTGATCTTCGACTAGGCCCGGCCCCACCCGGAGCCCACCGCGTCAACTGCGCGCACGCTGTACCAAGCGCCGCAGCAGGTGCGCCGTGATGGCTGCCTGACGGGTGCTCAGCGCCAGCAGGGCCAGCGGGTTCGGGTCCTTGGCGGGGTCCTGGTCGTAGCCCTCCACGCAGACCACCACCGGCAGCCCACGCGGCCGGTCGGCCTGGTGCAAGGCAAGCCGGAGATACATTGCCTCGCGGTCCTCCGGCCGCAGCAACACGGGTCGTGAGCAGTGCGCGCCAGCGGGGCGGTCCGGGGTCACGGTGCACTCGTGGCGGTCACACCAATGAGGATGCACAGGTACGTTGTTCATGGGCCGGGGCTCCTTCCCGGTCAAGGCCCCGTCCGGTGTCGCTAGCACCGCGCACGGGGCCGACTACTTACCGTGACCGCACGGTAGTCGGCCCCGCCGATGGCGAGCAAGGAAAGGCGACGCTGTCGCACGGGCTCGCTACCGTGGCGAGCATGGCGATCGTTCGGGTCCGGGCGCGGGTGGCTACCACGCATGCAATTCCCGCCTACGGCGGATTCCAACTAGCTGAGAGCGCCTTGCACCAGATGGCAGAGGCGATCGCGAGCGGCAGCATCCCCATGCGGCTCCAGCATGATCTCGCGCGCCCGCTGGCCCCCACGAACGTCACCGCCGGGGTGGAGCAGATGGAGGACGGCGAGTTTGCGGTCTGGACGGAGTTCGATATCGACGAGGACGGGTGGGCTCGGTTCGAGGCCGAGCGGCTGGAAGCCGGCGCGCCGGGCGGGTTCTCGTTCACCACGACGACGACCTTCGCCACCCGGGGCGAGCCCCCATACGACCTTGTCATCGCGGCTGACGCCTCGCACTTTCCTGCGCGAGCGACACTGGCCACGGCGGAGACACTGCCGCCGGGGCTATCCGTCGAGCTTGCTGAGCTGTTCCAGTTCTCGTGGGTGCCCGAGCCGAAGGTCCTGATCGAGATCGGGATGGCCCTCCTTATGTCCACCCCTAGTGATCTTCTCGGTTTGATGTTGACCGAGGTCGCCAATCGACTCAAGGCTCAACTCAAGGAGGATTCACCAGCGCCAACGTTCGAGGTGCGGGTGAGCCGCACGCCGAGGTCGAAAACCACTCAGGTCAAGATCACGGCGATGAGCGACGAGGGATTGCAGCAGGCGATGCAGCAGGTCCCGGCCATCCTTCGGGCAGAAGGCCAAGCGGCATTCTGGGATGACCAAGCGCGCCAGTACCAGCAGGTAGCGGGCTTGCAGGCCACGCCGGGCCAAGCGGAGCTCGACGCCTCCAGTTCTGCGTAGGGCAGCGTTCGGGCCGCTTGCCTTGCGGATGGGCGGCCCCGCCGATGGCGAGCAAGGAAGGCCCTATGCGGTCTCACCCTCGTCCGCCGCCTGTTGGCTGGCGTTGACCCGACGACGAGGCAGGGGGAGCGCTGACGTGGGCGGGTGCGGGGAGGAAGCTTCAAGCAGGCGCTGAAGATCGGCCGCCGGCACCTTCCAGCGAACCCTGGCGATCAAGGCGATGACGAACAGCAGCAGTCGGAGCACCGCGTAGGCCACCAGCACGCTCGCCCCAGCGCCCAACAGGTTTTCGGGCATGGATGAACAGACCCCTTCGGGAGCCTGCACCGTGCCCAATCGGCTAGCAGGAAGGCTTCGGCCGCAACGGCTCGGGCGCTTATCGACTTCTCTCCTGGATGGTAGCAGGGATCAACCGTTGTAGACGGCTGTGAGATGGGCGTCGCCTCGGTGCAGCGCCGCGTAGACGTCCATTGCGGCCACTACCTGTTCCCCACACCGGCACACGAGGAAGAGCGCAGGGCGGCCAAGGCCCTGTTGCTCGGCCTCTTCTTCTAGCCGCCTGTGCCACCCCTCGTTCAGGACGCTCAGTCCGCGGATGTGGTACAGGATCTCGCCCTCGTCGTCTTCGTACGTCTCAATCCAGGGGTCCCGGATGGCTGCCAGTGCCCACGGGAAGAGCTTGCGAGCGTTGGCTGCGGCTTGCACCGACCTTTCCCTGCCGCCCGCAGAGGTGTTGGGCGGCAGACCCCGTACGGCCGGGACGAACACGGGGAGGGCGCAGGTGGGGTAGACCAGCCCGAGGACGTGGCCTTTCGCCTTGCACCGGACGGTGAGCGCCACCCGCCCACGGAACCGTCGCTCCTGCTTCGGGTCTAGGCCACGCCGTATCAGATCCCAGAGCGACAGCGTCTCGGCAGCCTGCTTCTCCCAGAGGTCGGCCATGTGTTCCCACGTCCTCGTCCCACGGTGCCGCTCCGCCCGCTGCCGGTGGCGGGTCACCTCCTTCTCTAGCTGGGCTGCCCAGTCTTGAACGGCGTTCTCCAACTCGCGGCGTCGCAGGAGGGAGACCACGTGAGGGTCCATCTTCTTGGGCATCCATTGATTGTCGCGCCGGTGTCCAACATGGGGCGCGGCCAGCGCTCGGGGCCGCCCACCGGCAAGGCAGACGGCCCCGAAACGACCGTTACGCGCGACGCGCTACCCCGCCCGCCGCTTGCGCCGCTCGGCGGCCAGGTCAACGACCCCGCCCGCTGTAGCCGACGCTGCTGGCTGCGGCTCAACCGAATGGGCTCTGACGTGCCGTTGCCCTCATGCCGCTGTTCCGTCCCGCCTGTGCGGGCTGGTCAGCTTGCCGAGGGCAGTCCCAGAGCCTCGGGGTGTTGCTGGCACCGAGGCTACCGCTGGCCGCGCGTGCCGAGCAACCGAACTGGCGAGAGTGGACCCACCCTGCTCGCCGGCCGCACCCCGGCCCCACCCGTGTCACTGGTAGCCGAGGGTGGTCAGGAGTGCTCAACCACGCCGTTTCGCCTGGTCAGACGGCAGATTTGGTCACCGTTGGTAGTCGACGGCGCGGCCGGATTACGCCTTCTAATCCCAAGGCCGCAGGTTCGAATCCTGCCGGGCGCGCAGCCACTTCTTTGCTCTGACTGGCTCGCGTGGGGCTATTCGTGGTGCGAGCGCGCTACGGCGGCCCCGCGGCAGCCTCGAACGGACGCGCCAAGCGTCAGCGCGGCGAGATCGAAACTCTTCCTAGTTCTGGGCAGAGTGGGTGGAGCACGCTCGCCGGCCTCAAACGGCATGACGCCGATGCCTTGGATCACCTGCTCGCCGGAGTCCGCGGAGGAATGGGCAGCTTCAGCGATCTCGTGCGTGGGGACTGGTCCTGGCCCGTCGGTCCGGCACCCGTCGAGATCCAACAGGCCAACAGTCGTCTGAGCGAACTCCGTCATAGGTGCTACTCCCTGGCACCTTCCCTTCGCGCTGAACTCCGCCGTCCTTGACGGCGGGCGGGGCAGGGGCGAGGGGTGCGCAGCCGAGGCGGCCAGGTAAACGGAGTGACGGGCCGGGCGGCAGCGGTCCACCATCGACTATGCCCGAGCACCGACCCGCCGAGCCGGACATCGTCCGCTACTACACCGACGTCTTCGTCGAGGCCGACCGGCTGTCCCGCGCGCCGCATGGGCGCCTGGAGGCGTTGCGTACCCGCGACCTGCTCACTCGGCTGCTGCCGCCGGCACCGGCGACGGTGCTGGACGTCGGCGGCGGCCCCGGCGCGTACGCCGGCTGGCTGGCGGGCGCCGGGCATCGCGTGCACCTGGTCGACCTGGTCCCGGCGCACGCGGCGGCGGCCCGCCGGGCGCACCCGGCGGTGACCGCGACGGTCGGCGACGCGCGGCGGCTGCCGCTGGCCGACCGTTGCGTCGACGCGACCCTGCTGCTCGGGCCGCTATACCACCTCACCGAGCGCGCCGACCGGTTGGCCGCACTGGGCGAGGCGCTACGGCTGACCCGGCCGGGCGGCGTGGTGGTCACCGCGACGATCAGCCGGCACGCGCCGCTGCTGGATCTGACCCGGCAGGGGCGGGTCGACGACCGCACCCGTCCCGCCCTGCTCGCCGCCTACGCCTCCGGGGTCAACGACCCGGTCTCCGGCTTCACCACGGCCTACTTCCACCGCCCGGCGGAGGTCGTCGACGAGTTCCGCGCCGCCGGGCTGCCCCGGCCCGAGTTGTACGGCGTCGAAGGTCCGCTCTGGCCGCTGCTGCCGCTGGCCGGCGGCCCGGGGACCGACGGCACGCTCTTCGCCGAGGCGCTGCGCTGCGCGACCCTCTTCGAACGCGATCCCGAGGTGCTCGGCGCCAGCTCCCACCTGCTGGCCGCGGCGCGGACACCGCCGAGCTGACCCTTCGGTGACATGACGGTCATGGGCAGTGACGCCCGGCGGAAAGCACCGGTTGTTCGCCGGCGTTGATCTCTGCGGCGCCCGGATCCGATGATGTTCGCGGTGACGTACGAGGACCCGCACGCCGCCGCGGTGGAGACGGTGTTCTGCGCGGCGATCGCACACGGACCTGAGCACCGGCGGCTGTTGTCGGACGCGCGGGCGCTTCTTGTCGTTCCGCCCGACCCCGGTGCCGACCGAACTTGACCTCGTCCAGGCCAGCGGTTTGTCGCGCCCAGTCCGGTCGATCAGCTACCAAGCGGCTGGTGCGGCACGAAGGTCCTGCTCGACCCGCTCTCGGACCGCCGGCGCGTCGACGCTCAGGTCGCGCAGAATGGCGGCGGCGTCGCCGGCCTCGTCCTCGATGAGGGCAAGCAGGAGGTGGCTGGTGCCCGTGTCGGGGTGTCGGTAGGCCAGCGAGATCTCCATGGCTCGTGCCATCGCGGTGACGACCTCGGCGCCCGTGAACGGGTCGCCGGGGCGCTGGCTGCTCAGTTGTCCGGCGAGCACCTCGGCCGGCGGCTCCTCGGGCCCGCCGCGACCGAGGGCCAGCACGCGTAGGCGGTCGGCATCGACACCGTGGGTACGCAGGACGGCCGCACCTCGGTTGCGGCCGGAGTGGTGAGCGGGCACCCGGAACCGGGCCGCTTCGAGCGTGGCGTCGTGTGTGAGCATCGCGAGCAGGATGTGCAGTGGACCGATCACGTCATCGCCGAGCCGGATCGCCTGGCGTCTCGCCTCGAAGTCGACCGCGACGAGGATCGGGCCGAGGCGGCTGAGCCGAGATGCGCGCGCGAAGAACTGTCCCGCGAGTCGGTCGAGCAGCGACCCGGATTTCGGCCAGATCGCCAACCTCTCGTCCTCGAGGTCCGGATAGGGCTCGTCGGCCGAGCGCATCGCCGGTTCCGCGCGCAACCGGTCGACGGCCTCCAGCCGCGAGTACTCGTAGGGGTAGACGTAGCGCGTCCCGTCGCAGCCGGGCATCTGCAGCATCCCGAGCACGAGATGGGACAGGTTGGCGAACGGTAGACCGTTGTCACGCGCGACCTGCAGCGCGCCGACCAGCGTGGTACGAACGCCGTTCGTCCAAGGTGGGCGTTGGCTCCCGCCCCGCACGTCGGACTTTCCGAGCCGCCGGTCCGGCTGGCGGTGGATCCTCCACTCGACCTCGCGCAGAACCGCCCGCACCTCCTGGTCGTACTCGCTGACCGACCCGGACACCAGTTCGCCGACTGCCCGCCCCGCCGGGATACGGCGTGGATCGGCGGCCATCCGCATGAGGTTCGCACCGCTTGCGCCCGCCAGCAGCCACGGCGGAACCGACTTGGGGTACATGGCCACCCGGCACAGCAGGTCGACGGTGCCGATGCTGCCCGCCCCGCGCCGCACCGCCGCTGAATACGCCTGCAGCAACACCCTCATCGGCATCGCGCCGAGCGCGACGAACGGCGGCTGCCCCTCGGTGGCGTTCGAGGCTTCCATGATCGTGACCGTAGGCGGCCATGGACGGTGGCGCTACCGCCGTTCGTGCCGCCAGGACAACACCCGCACGCTGCCACCCTCTTCGGACCCGATCCCGAGGTGCTCGCTGCCAGCTCCACCAGCCGGCCGCGGCGCGGACACCGGCGAGCCGACCCCTCGGCGACACGCCGGGTACGGACAGTGAACCCCGCCGGAAGCACATGTTATTCTCCGGCGTCGATCTCCGCAGCGCGGACCCGGATCGGGTCGTTGTCGCAAAGGACTCCTCCCGATGTCGGCCGTTCCCACTCCGACCACGCCGCCGACCCCGCTGGACAATCCGGCCGGCGGCGCGTTCACGCTCATCTTCACCACGATTCCCGCCCTGCTCCGGCTGACCTGCGGGCTGGCCGGCGCGGCGGTGGCGCTCGCGGTCCGCACCCCGCCGGTCGAGTCGGGGCTGCTGGTTCCGGCGGTGGCCGGGCTGACCGCCTGGTCCGTCTGGTACGCCGTGCGGGCGCTGCGGCACGGCGTCACCGCGGCGCTGGTGGTCGCCGACGTGGCACTGACCACGGCCACCTGCCTGGCGATCCCGGTGCTGGTGGCGCCGGAGGTGCTGCCCGGGGAGGGGAGCTGGGTCGCGGTGCTGGCCAGCACCACGGTGATCAGCGCCCAGGCCACCGCGCCGTTGCGCTGGTCGGTCCCGGCCGGGCTGCTGGTCACCGTCGGCTACGCGGCCGGCGCGTACACCGCCGGCAATCCCGAGGAGGCCACCGCGCACGCGGCGACCCTGCTGATGCAGACGGCCTGCGCGGCGATGATGACGGCGGTGATGCGGCGCCGGATCGGCCGGGCCGACCGCGGCTTCGCCGAGCACCAGCGGTTGACCCGGGAGGCGCTGGTCGCCCGGACCGCCCGGGACGCCGAGCGGCGGCAGAACCGGGACCTGCACGACACCGTGCTGGCCACGCTCACCATGGTCGGGTTGGGCGCGGTCGCCGGCCCCTCGGCGGGGCTGCGCCGGCGGTGCGCCGCGGACCTGCGCACCCTCCGGATGCTGGCCGACGCCCGGTCGGCCCCGGGCGGCGGGCCGGTGCCACTGGACGACCGGCTGCGGGCGGTGCTGGACCGGCTGCCCGAGCTGCGGGTGACCGCCGGGCTGACCTCCTGCGCGGTGCCGGGGCCGGTCGCCGAGGCGATCGCCGAGAGCGCGTACGCCGCGCTGTCCAACGTGGCCCGGCACGCCCCGGGCGCCACCGCCACGCTGCGGCTGGACCGGGCCGCCGGCGCCGTCGCGGTCGTGGTCGCCGACGACGGTCCGGGCTTCGACCCGCTGCAGGTGCCGGCCCACCGGTACGGCCTGCGCGAGTCGGTCCGCGGCCGGATGGCGACCGTCGGCGGGCGGGCCGTGGTCGACTCCGCTCCCGGCGCGGGCACCCGGATCCGGCTGGAGTGGTCCGATGTCCACTGAGACCGGTGCGACGGCGACCGGCGGAACGGCGGGCCCGGCAGCCGACGCGACCACGGGCGCGGCAACGGCCGACGGAGCGACCGGCACGGCGGCGGGTGGGACGACGAACGCGCCGGCCGGCGGGATCCCCGGGCCGCGGAGCCCCGCGGCCGGCGGCCCGGCGGCGGAGACCGGGGCACGGCAGGCGGCGGCCGCCGTGGCCAGCGCCTCCGACCGGGGTGCCCGGGTCGTGGTGGTGGCGATCGCGCTCGCCTGGCACGCCGCGATCGGGCTGCCCGCGGTGCTGGCGGCGCGGGCCGACCTCGCCGCGCCCGCGGTGGTGGCGGCCGGCTGGCTGGTGGTCGCGACCACCGGCGTGCTGGCCGGCGTCCGGCTGCTGCGCGACGCCCCGCTGCCGGCCTGGCCGCTGGCCGCGCTGCTGCTGGTGGTCGACGCGGCGGTCTTCGCCGCCGCCGGCGAGCGGCAACTCTTCACCGCCGCCAACTGGGTGTGGGGCACCCTCGGCTGGTTCTTCGTGCTGGTGCTCTGGGGGCGGCGGGCCCTCGGGCTGCTCGCGCTGCTGGCCGCGCACTCGCTGATCGCGCTGCTCGCCGTGCTCGGCCACGGCGCGACCGCCCCCGCCGACCTGGCCCGCTACGCGATGTACGTGTACGGCACCTCGTCGCTGCCGATGGCGGTCTTCGTGGGCGGCGCGGTGATCGCCACGCTGGCCCGCGAGCGGGCCGGTGCCGCCGCGGCGGCGCACGCGATCGCGGCGGAACGGGAGGCCGCCGAGCGGGCCCGCCGGGACCGGCGGGAACGACTGGCGCTGGTCAGCGGGACGGCCGAGGCGGTGCTCGCCGAACTCGCCGACGGGCGGGCCGACCCGGCCGATCCGGGCGTGCAGCGCCGCTGCGTGCTGGCGGCGGCCCGGCTGCGCCGCCTCATCGCCGAGTCCGACGACGTGCCCGACCCGCTGCTGCACGAGCTGCGGGCCGCCGCGGACCTGGCCGAGCGGAGCGGCCTGCCGATCGACCTGGTCACCATCGGCACGCCGCCGCCGTTACCGGTGGCGGTCCGCCGGCGGCTGGCCGACCCGCTCACCGCCGCCCTGGCCGGTGCCCGGGACTGGGCCCGGCTGACCGTGGTGTCCGGGCCGGACGAGGTGGTGGTCAGCCTGGTCGCGCCGGACCGGGACGGCCCGGACGGCACCCGGCCGTCGCCGGACCACGCCGGGGACGACGACCGGGTGGAACAGCTCTACGAACACGACGGGGAGATCAGATGGACGCGGACCCGGTGGCGGCGGTGACCGGCGAGCGACCGGTGGGCGTGGCGATCGTCGACGACCATCCGGTGGTGGTCGAGGGGGTGCGGGCCTGGCTGGCCACCGAGCCCCGGCTGACCGTGCTGGCCACCGGCGACGACCCGGACGAGGTGCTGCGGGCCGCCCCGGCGGCCGACGTCGTCCTGCTCGACCTGCGGCTGCACGGCCGGATGGTGCTGGACAAGCTCGCCGAGCTGAGCGCGGCGGGTCGCCGGGTGGTGGTCTACTCCGAGCACACCGACCCGGACACCATGCTCGCCGCCCTCGACACGGGGGCGGTGGCGTTCCTCGCCAAGCACGAGGGCCGGGAGCACTGCGTGGCCACCGTGCTGGCCGCGGCCAGCGACCGCCCGTACGTGCCGCCGGCGCTGGCCGGCGCGATCGTCGGCGACGCCCGCCCGGACCGGCCCGTCCTGTCGGACAAGGAACGCGAGGCGCTGCTGCTGTGGTTCCAGTCGATGTCGAAGGCGTCGGTGGCCCGCCGGATGCGGATCAGCGAGCACACCGTCAAGCAGTACGTCGACCGGGCGCGGATCAAATACACCCGGGCGGGGCGACCGGCCGCCACGAAGGCGGCGCTGCTCGCCCGGGCGATCGAGGACGGGCTCATCCGGCCGGAGGAGATCGGCATCTACCGGTCACAGGCGTCCTACGACCGGCCGACCCCCTAACGGGCGTCATGACACCGGGGGTCGGGGTCGGCGACGCTCGGTGCGAAAGGTCGTCCGCTCCGGGAGGTCGTGACCATGCACGACGACGCGTCCCCGTTCTTCGTCGGTCCGCACCGGTTCGACGCGCCGGACGACGACGTCGCCCCGGTGCTCGACCGGCGCCACGAGCTGGTGGGAGAACCCGGCGAGCGGGTGCTCTGGCGGCACCGGCTGCACGCGGCGGGCCACCTGCTCGGCCCGTCCGAGGGGTGGCAGCGGTGGACGCTGCCGGCGCCGGTGGCGGTGACCGTCACCGACCGGCGGATCGCGTACGCGGGCACCGGCTCGCAGCTCGCCGTGGTCGGGCGGCCGGACGACACCGCCCGGCACCGTCGCGGCGCCCGGGGGCCGGGCCTGGTCAGCGGTCAGATCCGCTGGCAGTGGCCGTCCCGCCTGGAAGTGGTGCCGGCCGGCCCGGGCCGGCCGGCCCGGCTGCTGATCGTCTGCGACGCGCTGCGCACCATCTGGCAGCCGGCGCTCGCGCTGGCCGGCCCGGCCGACGAGGTCACCGAGCTGTCCCGGCAGGTACGCCGGTCGGTGGCCACCTTCCGGCTGACCCGGCCGCAGCTGGTCGACCTCTCCCCGGCGGAGCGGGACGTGCTGCGGCTGCGCGCCGGGGGCGGGCCGCTGGCCGGCGACGGACGGATCACCCTGCCCGGGTCACTGCCGGTCGAGTTCCGCTCCCGGGACGACTACTACCATCCGGAGCGATCGGACTCCGGGTCGCGCGGGCCCGCAGCCGGCGCAGCATGCGGGCGTCGGTGAACCCGACCGTACGGGCGGCGGCCTCCACCGTGCTGCCGTGCCCGATCAGGTGCTCGGCGCGTTCCACCCGCAGCAGCTGCTGGTAGCCGAGCGGGGTCAGCCCGGTGGCCTGACGGAACAGCCGGGTGAGGGTCCGCTCGGCGACCCCGCCGACGGCGGCGAGGTCGGCCAGCGGCAGCGGCTCGGCGAACCGGGAGTCGATCAGGTCCTGCACCCGGTGCACCGCGTCGGACAGGTGCGAGCGGTGCCGCATCATGGCGCTGGCCTGCTGTTCGTGGCCGTTGCGCCGGGCGTAGACGACCAGCGTCCGGGCGATCCGGGCGGCCGCCGACGGGCCGTGCCGGGTGGCCACCAGGTGCAGCGCCACGTCGATGCCGCTGGCGATGCCGGCCGAGGTGACCACCCGGTCGTCGACCACGTAGAGCACGTCGCGGACCACCCGGGCCGCCGGGAACCGGCGGTCCAGGTCGTCCTGCACGTCGTGGTGGGTGGTGCAGCGCCGGCCGTCGAGCAGGCCGGCCCGGCCCAGGGCGTACGCGCCGGCGCAGACGCTGGCCACCGTCCCGCCCCGGGCGTGGTGCTCGGCCAGCCGCCGCAGGTCGGCCGGGCCGACCGGCCCCTGCGGGCCGTGCGCGCTGACCCGCCACCCGGGCACCACCACCAGGTCGTCGCCGGTCAGCTCGGGCCAGTCCAGCCCGGCCACCAGCGGTACGCCCTGCACGGTCGGGACCTGCGGCCGGTCGGCGACGTAGTGCAGCCGGTAGTCGTACCCGAGGTCGGCGGCGGTGGAGAAGACCTGGGCCGGCCCGGCCAGGTCCAGCAGGTGCAGCTGCGGGACGAGCAGGAAGACGACCCGGGCCATCGGTTCAGCCCCGGGCGCCGGCCGGGACCGCGCCGGTCACCTCGGCCACCGTGCGGATGGTGGCGAACCGGCCGGCCAGCGCGTACTCGGTACGGGCGATCATCTCCTCGTTCGACAGGGTGCGCGGGTCGGCGAGGAGCTCGGCCAGGGTGGCGGCCGCCGGCAGGTCCCGGTGCGGGGTCGGGAAGGTCACCGTCGCGTCGGTCACGAAGGTCACCTCGTAGCCCAGGTCGCAGCCGACCCGGGCGGTGGTCTCCACGCACTGCTCGGTGCGGATCCCGCAGACGGTGATGTCACGGATGCCGGCCAGGGTCAGCAGCTGCTGGAGGTTGGTGGTGGTGAACGCGTTGTGCGAGGTCTTCACCAGGGTCGGCTCCCCGGCCGCCGGGGCCAGCCCGTCGATCAGCCGGACGTGCCCGTGCGCCGGGTCGAAGACACCGCCGCTGCCCGGCTCGGCGTGCAGGACCCAGACCACCAGGTCGCCCCGGTCGCGCGCCGCGGCGACCAGCCGGTCGACCGCGCCGACGATGTCGGGGTTGGAGGCGTACGCCCAGGTCGGGCGCTGCCGGAACGACTCCTGGACGTCGATGACGACGAGTGCTGCTCTGCTCATGACCTGAATCCTGGCCAACCCGGCGCCGCCACGGCAGACACCATCCCGCCCCACCCCGGACCGATCCAGCCAACCACCCGCCCCTGCCCTGCCCTCCCTCGCGATCTTGCACATTCAGCCCTCCTCTTGCACCTTTTGCCCCTGATGCCGGGGCAAAAAATGCAAGATCGCGGAGGGTCAGGCCGTGGAGGTGCGGCGACCGCCGGCGTCGAGGGCGGCGGCCTCCTCGGGGGTGGGGGCGGTGCCGCCGAGGTGCGCGGGGAGCCACCAGCGGTCGTCCGGGCCGGCCGGCGCCTCCGGGTACTCCCGCTGGGCGCGGTCGACCAGCGCGTCCAGCCGGATCTTCAGGTCCGCGGTCATCGCGTTCGTGTCCGGGTAGCCGGCCGGGTCCATGGGCTCGCCGACCAGGATGGTGATCGGGGTGTGCCGGCGGGTGAGCGTGCGCGGCCGGCCCTTGGTCCAGAGCCGCTGGGTGCCCCAGAGCGCCACCGGCAGCACCGGCACGCCGGCCTCCTGGGCCATCCGGGTGGCGCCGCTCTTGAGCTCCTTGACGGTGAACGAGCGGCTGATCGTGGCCTCGGGAAAGACGCCGACCACCTCACCCCGGCGCAGGGCGCTGACCGCCGTCGCGTACGACCCGGCGCCCGCCCGGCGGTTCACCGGGATGTGCCGCATCCCGCGCATCAGCGGACCGGAGACCTTGTGGGTGAACACGGACTGCTTGGCCATGAAACGGACCAGCCGCTTCGCGGGGTGCGCGCCCAGGCCGCAGAAGATGAAGTCCAGGTAGCTGACGTGGTTGCTGGCCAGCACCGCCCCGCCTGTGCGCGGGACGTGGTGGGCGCCGTCGATGGTGATCTTCAGGTCGAGGACCCGGAACATCGCCTTGGCGGCGGCGATCACGGGCGGATACACGAGTTCCGGCATCCGCAGACGGTACCCTGCCCGGCTGGGAGTCACGCCAGGGCCGAGTGTTGTTCCGGTCCCCCGGCGCCGGGTCCGCCGGGCCTGCCCCGCCGCCGGTTTTTCTGCCCGTCGCAGAGCGGACGGGCGCCCGGCCGCAGGCGGGGCCACGATGGCGGGATGACCGAACGCGCGGTGCTGCTCTGGATCCACGGCGGCGGCTGGCGCGCCCGCTCGACGGAGGACGGCGCGGCGCTGGCCCGGTACGGGCTGCGGGTGGTGCCGGCGACCTACCGGCTGGTCGACCGGGCGCACTGGCCGGCCCAGCTCGACGACGTACGCGCGGCGGCGCGGCGGGCCCGCGCGGCGGCCCCGGGCCGTCCGCTGCTGGTGGCGGGCGACTCGGCCGGCGGCACGCTCGCCCTGCACCTGGCGCTGCGCGGGGTGGACCGGCCGGACGACGTGACCGCCGGGCTGGCGTACTGGCCGGCCGTCGACCCGCTGGCGGTGGACTGGCGGCGGCTGCGCGGCGGCGACGACCCGTGGGCCGGGCTGCTCGGCCACCCGCCGGCCACCGGTGACCCGGCGACCGTGGACGCCACCGTCACCACGCACGCCGGCAACGGGGTGCCGGTGCTGCTGGTGCACGGGGTCGCCGACCGGTCGGTGCCGGTCAGCCAGACGGTCGACCTGGCGGCGGCGCTGCTGGCCGCCGGGCACCCGGTGCACGGCTGGCTCACCCACGGCGGGCACGCGCTCGACCTGCGCCGGCCGGACCTGGCGGCGGTGACCGGGGCGTTCCTGGACACCGTCCTGCCGGCCGACTGACGCGGACCCGCCGGCGGCCGGGGCGGCCGCCGGCGGGTCGGACGATCCGGTCAGCCGGCCACCGGCTCCTCGATCTCGAGCCGGCCCCGGGCGAACGCGTCCACCCGGCCCCACCGGCCCGGGATGTCCAGCACCTCGATGCGCCCCATCCCGATCGGCAGCCGCGGCTCCACCGCCAGGTGACCCTCGTGCGGCTCCAGGCCGAGCATGGTGCGCAGCAGCAGCATCGGGGTGCCGGTCGACCACGCCTGCGGGCTGCACGCGGTCGGGTACTCCACCGGGAACTTCGTCAGCTCACGCGGGTAGCCGCCGAACGCCTCCGGCAGCCGGCCCTGGAAGTAGGTCGCCGCGTCCAGGATGCCGCTGGCGATGGTCGCCGCCTCCTCCGCGAAGCCGTACCGGCGCAGCCCCCAGGCGATGAACGAGTTGTCGAACGGCCAGATGGTGCCGTTGTGGTAGCCGATCGGGTTGTAGCGGACCTCCCCCTCGGCGAGCGTCCGCACCCCCCAGCCGGAGAAGAGCCGGGGCCCGACCAGATGCTGGGCGATCTTCTCGGCCCGGTCGTGGTCGACGATGCCGCTCCACAGCAGGTGCCCGACGTTGGAGCTGAGCACGTCGCACTGGCGGCCGTCCGGGTCGAGGGCGAGCGCGTAGTACTCGCCGTCCGCCACCCAGTAGTCGCGGTTGAACCGCTCCTTCAGCTGGGCCGCCTCCCGCTCCAGCTGGTCGGCGTAGTCGGGGTCGTCCCAGCACTCGCGGGCCAGCCGGGCGGCGCGCATCTTCGCGTCGTACGCGTACCCCTGCACCTCGCAGGTGGCCCGGGGGAACGGCGGCAGCTTGCCGTCCCGGTAGGAGACCGAGTCCCAGGAGTCCTTCCAGCACTGGTTCTCCAGGCCGGTGTCGCTGTTGCGGCGCTCGTACCAGATGTAGCCGTTGCCGACCAGGTCGGCGTAGTCGTCGACCCACTTCAAGGCCGCCCGCGACTCCCGCTCCAGCTCCTTGACCAGCGTGACGTCCCCGGTCCACCTCTCGTACTCGTCGAGCAGCACCACGAACAGCGGGGTGGCGTCCACCGAGCCGTAGTACGGCGTGTGCGGCTGCTCCTCGAAGGCCGCGGTCTCGCCGTAGCGCATCTCGTGCAGGATCCGCCCCGGGTCCTCGTCCCGGAAGTCGTCGAACCGGGTGCCCTGCAACGCGCCAAGGATCCGCAGCGTGGTCTTGGACAGCTCCGGCGTGAAGGGCAGGGTCTGGAGGCAGGTCAGGATGCTGTCCCGGCCGAACATGGTCATGAACCAGGGCAGTCCGGCCGCCGGCAGGGCCGCCCCGCCGAGGGAGAGCGGCGAGAAGCGCAGCGCCGCCAGGTCGATCAGGCTGCGCCGGTAGGTGGCGCTCAGGTCCTCGTGCTGGGTGTTCACCGAGGGCGCGTTGCGCACCCACTCCTCCAGGTCGTGCTGGAGGGCGAGCCGCTCGGTGCCGTGGGCCCGCAGCCCCATCCGCAGATCCCGGCCCCCCGGCCCGACCGCCAAGGTGTTCACGTTGATCACCGTGCCCCACTGCTCGTTGGGCTCCAGGTGGACGGCGTACGCGAAGCCCTGCCGGTCGTAACGGGCCGGCGCGGACGAGGAGATCACCGTCTCCCGCTTGAAGTTGCCCCGCCGGTAGCCGAGGCGCAGGCAGTTCGCCTCGGCCTCGGCGTAGAGCTCACCCTTCTTGTTCACGATCTCGTCCTTGACCTGGAACAGGTCGGCGAAGTCGGCCGCCGCCTCCATCCGGATCTCCAGGTCGACCGGCTTCTCGTCGTGGTTGAGGATGGTGACCTGCTCGCGGAAGCTGCCGCAGACCATGCGCTCCCGGATCACCGACAGCTTCGCGTCGATGTAGTGCGTCGCCACGCCCGGCACCAGGAAGAACCGGGCCTCGTAGTACTGCAGGTCGTCGAAGGAGAGGGAGTTGAGCCGCTCCCCGTTGATCGTCATCACCCAGGTGGACAGGAAGCGCATGTCGAGGGCGAAGAGTCCGGTCGGCTCGCTCGGCGTCGCCTCGATGTCCCCGGTGTCCTCGGAGACCACGAAGGTGTTGCCGTCCAGGATCCGGATGGTGTTGCTCTGCCCCATCAGTGCTTCCCCCTCTCGAAGCGCCGGCGCGGCCCGCGGCTGTCCGGCGGGCCCGGAAAGAGCCGCTCGACCTGCACCACCAACCGGGCGTCGCCGGTCACCGTCATGTCGCCCCGGAACAGCGCCGCGATCCCGTTCTCCCGACCGGTGGCCAGGTCCTCGAAGAGCGCCGGGGTGGTCCCGATGACGGTGTCCGCCTCGGCGTCCTCCTGGCTCACCTCGATCCGGCCCCGGTTCATCCGCAGCAGCCAGTGCGTGGTCTGCGCCCCCTCGTGCAGGTCGAAGCGCAGGGTTCCCGTGGTCTTCGCCAGCACAGGTTCGAAGCCCCGCCGGTCGAGCTCCTCGAAGAACCTCGTGGTCGCGTCCACCGGTCCTCTCCTCCCCCGTCGGTCGGTCCCGGCCCGCCGGTCCGGCGGGCGGGTGTCACGTACGTCCCACGTGTCGACGTTCGGCATCGGTGCACGGGTCCCCGGCCGGGGCGGGGTCAACCTCGCCCGGATCGGGTGAGCCGGCGACCGGTCGTCGGGGCCGGGCGGTAGCCTCCGGAAAGCCGGGCGGAGTGCGGGAGGTCGCATGGCGAAAGGCGGACCGGAGGTCGGCCGGGAGCAGGTCCTCGCCTACCGGGCGACCGCCCAGGAGCTGCACCGCCCCGGGCTGGCCGCAGCCGACCTCGCGGTGCTCGGTCTCGGCGTGCAGGACACTCCCTACGGCTCCGCCCGGCTGGCGCTCGCCGCCCGCGGCGCGGCGCCGGCCGACGACGACCGGCTGGAGCTGGTCTGGTCGGTGCGCGGCGCGCCACACCTGCACCGGCGCGCCGATTTGCCCGGCCTGGCCGCCGCGATCTGGCCGCTGGACGACGCCGACGCCACCCGGCGCATCCCCGGCCGCATCCGGGAGGGCGCCCGGCTCGGGCTGGCCGCCTTCCGGGCCACGGCGGCCGCGTTCGCCGCGGTGGTCACCGCGCCGATGGCCCGGGGCGACGTGAGTCGCGCGGTCAGCGACCGGGTGCCGGCCGAGCTGACGTACGACTGCGAACCGTGCGGCGCCCGGCACATCTCCGGGGCGCTCTTCCAGCAGGCCGGTCTCGCCGGCGGGGTACGGCTGGAGGTCTCCGGGCGGGCGGCGACGCTCGCCCCGCTGCCCGGCTGGCCCGGCCCGCCCGAGCAGGCGGCGGGCACCGACGCGCTGGCGCTGGCCTACCTGCGGTTGCTCGGGCCGGCCGCCCCGGCCGACGTGGCCGGCTTCCTGGGCACCAGCGCCGGCGCGCTGCGCGCGGTGTGGCCGGCAGGGCTGGTCGAGGTGCGGGTGGCCGGCCGCCGGGCCTGGCTGCCGGCCGACCGGCTCGACGCGCTGCGCGACGCCCGGCCGGCGCCGGGCGTCCGGCTGCTGCCGCCCGGCGACCCGTTCCTGCAGGCCCGCGACCGGGGCGTGCTGGTCCCGGAGAAGGCCCACCAGGCGCAGCTCTGGCGGATCCTCGGCAACCCCGGAGCCCTGCTGGTCGACGGCGAGGTCGCCGGCGTCTGGCGGGCGAAGGTGGCGGGCCGGGGCGCGCTGGAGCTGACGGTGAGCCCGTTCGACGGCGCCCTGCCCGCCCGCGCCCGCCGCGAGCTGGACGCGGAGGCGGCCGGCGTGGCCGCCGTGCGTGGTGCCACCGACGTGCGCGTCCGCATCGAGCCGGCCTGACCGTTCCGCGGCGCCCGGCCGCCCGGGGTGCTCACCCGCCCCACCGCGGCGCATCGGCACGGCGGGCGGGCCGGAGCGCCGCGACGCCGGCGCCCCGGGTGGGGAGCCGGCGTGCCGCGGCGGACAGATCAGTTGTTCGGGTCTTCGGCGCTGATGTCGGCGAGCACCGACTGAGGCTCCCGTTCGACCGCGAGGTCCCCCATGGACACCAGCCCGACCAGGCGCCCGTCGTCGACGACCGGCAACCGGCGGACGGCGTAGGTCCGCATCAGGTCCGCGGCGGCCACCGCGTCGTCGTACTGGCTCACCGTGACCACGTCCTTGCTGGTGATCCGGTTGAGCGCGGTGGTGTTCGGGTCCAGGTTCTCGGCCACGCCCCGGACCGTGATGTCCCGGTCCGTGACGATCCCGACCACGTTGTCACCGTCGGTCACCACCACGTCGCCGATGGCGCTGTCGCGCATCTCCTGCGCGGCCGCGGTGAGCGTGTCGTTGCCGTCCATCGTCACCAACCGGGTCGTCATGAACTCTCCGACCGTTGTCATGGTGCTCCCCTCTCGGTTCGGCACCGGCCGTCTACCCGCCGCCCCGCCGGGGTAACGCCCCGCTCTCGCGGGCTAGCGTGGCGGCGTGGGCGGGGACGAGCACGAGCTGGCCGAGCTGGTCCGGCGCAGCCCGTGGGTGCTGCGGGCCCTGGCCGTGGTGCGCGACTCGGGACTGCCGGACGCCTGGATCGGCGCGGGGACGTTGCGCGACCTGGTCTGGGGCGAGCGCTACGGGGACGGGTTCGATCCCGGCGCGGTGCGGGACGTCGACGTGGTCTTCTTCGACCCCGGCGACCTGACCCGCGCCAACGACCACCGGGCCACCACCCGGCTGGCGGCGGCCTGGGCCGAACCGCCCTGGGAGGCGCGCAACCAGGCCGCCGTGCACACCTGGTACGCCGACACGTTCGGCGGCGAGCCGATCGCGCCCTATCGCAGTGTCGCCGAGGCGGTGGCCACCTGGCCCGAGTACGCCACCGCCGTGGCGGTACGCCTCGACGCCGCCGACCGGATCGAGGTCTGCGCCCCGTACGGGCTGGCCGACCTGCTCGGCGGCATCTGGCGGCACAACCCGGCCCGGGTGGACGTGGCCCGGTCCCGGCAGCGGCTGGCCCGGCACCGCCCCGCCCGGCGCTGGCCCGGCGTCACGGTGATCGAACCCGGCTGACCCGCGCCCGTCCGGGTCAGCCGCGCGGCGGCGCGCCGTAGACGCGCTCGACGTGCAGGCGCAGCACCAGCCGCCGTTCGGCGACCATCGCCCGCCGGTAGTCGTCCCAGTCCGGGTGTTCGCCCTGGATCGACCGGTAGAGCCCGACCAGTTCCTCGACGGTGGCGTCGAACGGATCCGCGGCGACCGGGGTCAGCTCGGCGCGCGCGTCCGCCACCGCGTACGCCCAGCCGTCGTCGCTGCCGACGTGGAAGCTGGCCCGCGGGTCCCGGCGGAGGTTGGCGGTCTTCGCCCGGTCGTCGGTCACCGAGACCCGGATCAGGTCGCGCTCCCGGTCGTAGGCGTAGACCACGGTGGACAGCTGCGGCCGGCCGTCCCGCCGGACGGTGGCCAGCACCCCCATCCACCGCCCGGCGATCAGGTCGGTCAACGCCCGCTGGGTCCGGTCGTCCGGCACGGCATCCTCCTCGTCGCGCGGTCCCGTCGCTGTCGTCCCGGCACGGTGACGGGTCAGCGCAGCTCGGCGGCCACCAGTTCGGCGATCTGCACGGCGTTGAGCGCGGCACCCTTGCGCAGGTTGTCGTTGGAGCAGAACAGCGCGAGGCCGTGCTCGACGGTCTCGTCGGCCCGGATCCGTCCCACGTAGGTCGGGTCCTGACCGGCGGCCTGCAGCGGGGTGGGCACGTCGCTCAGCGCCACGCCGGGCGCGCCGGCGAGCAGCTCGCGGGCCCGCCCCGGGGTGATCGGCCGGGCGAAGCGGGCGTTGACCTGGAGCGAGTGGCCGGTGAAGACGGGCACCCGGACGCAGGTGCCGGAGACCTTCAGCCCGGGGATGTCCAGGATCTTGCGGCTCTCGTTGCGCAGCTTCTGCTCCTCGTCGGTCTCCTCGGAGCCGTCGTCGACGACCGAGCCGGCGAGCGGGAGCACGTTGAACGCGATCGGCTGGGCGAAGGAGCGCGGGGCCGGGAACTCCACGGCGGCCCCGTCGAAGGCGAGGCCGCTGGCGTGCTCGGCGACCTTGCGGACCTGCTCGTCCAGCTCGGCCACGCCGGCCAGGCCGGCGCCGGAGACCGCCTGGTACGTCGAGACGACCAGGCTGACCAGCTCCGCCTCCTCGTGCAGCGGGCGCAGCACCGGCATCGCCGCCATCGTGGTGCAGTTCGGGTTGGCGATGATGCCCTTCGGGCGTGCGGCGGCGGCCTGCGGGTTGACCTCGGCGACGACCAGCGGCACCTCCGGGTCCATCCGGAACGCGGAGGAGTTGTCGATCACGACCGCGCCGGCGGCGGCGACCCGGGGGGCGAGGTCCCTGGCGGTGCCCTTGCCGGCCGAGAAGAGCACGATGTCCAGGCCGGCGTAGTCGGCGGTGGCCGCGTCCTCCACGGTGATCTCGCCGTCGCGCCACGGCAGCGTACGCCCGGCCGACCGGGCCGAGGCGAACAACCGCACCTGCTCCGCCGGGAACTCCCGCTCGCCCAGCACCTGCCGCATCACGCCACCGACCTGGCCGGTGGCCCCCACAATGCCGATCCTCATGCCCGCGAGGCTACCCAGCCCGGCCCCCGGACCGGGAACGCTTTCCCACCGCCCGGGCCGACGCCACACCCGGCCGGGCGCGCCGAGCGGCGGACCGGGAGCGGACGCCGGCCGCAACGACGCCGCCCGGCCACGCTCCGCCCCGGAAGATTCGCGGGCCACCGCCGCCCCCCACCGCAGCATCGCCACCCCCGGCCCGGAACGCCCACGCCCCCGCCCCACCCCCGAGCGCGACCCACATCACACACCCGACCACCCGAGCCGGTCCCGGCCTGGCCCGGCCCCGGGTGCACGAGATCGCCGGCGCCCGCGGGGCTTGACCCAGCGGGCCACACCCTCCCGGACCACGACGGTCCGCAGCCGTCGGCGTGAAGGGAGCAGGGGTCAGCGCCCGCAGCCGTCAGGGCGCGGCGTCGACGATCTCGCCGAGGCCGGTGGCCGCCAGGTCGTCCCGGATCACCGCGGCGTCCCCCTCCACGACCAGGGTGAGCGACTCCGGGTGCAGGTGTGCCGCGGCCGCGGCGGAGACCTGCCCGACCTCGGCGGCGAGCAGCGACTCCCGCAGCCGGGCGTGGTAGTCGTCCGGCAGGTCGTGCACCACCAGCGTGGTCAGCGCGGAGGCGATCGCCCGCGGGCTCTGCAACTCGACCGAGAGCTGGCCGGCCCGCCAGGACCGGGCGACCACCAGCTCGTCCTCGGTCACCCCGCCGGCCTGGGTACGGGTGATCTCGCCGACCGCCTCGACCAGGGCCGGCGCGGTCACCGCGGTCTGCACCCCGGAGCTGACCGCGAACCGGCCGAACCGGCGGGACGAGGCGAAGTCGCCGCGGATGCCGTAGGTGTAGCCGCGCACCTCGCGGATCAGGTGGTTGAGCCGGGAGGTGAACGCCCCGCCGAGCACGGTGCCGGCGAGCGTCATCGGCACGTGGTCGGGGTGGGCGCGGTGCGGCGACGGGTGCCCCAGCCGCAGCGTGGACTGCACCGAGCCGGGCCGGTCCACCAGGATGATCCGCCGGCCGGCGCGGGTGGGCACCTCGATCGGGCCGCCCCGCTCGATCGGGCCGCCGCCGGTGCCGGCGAACGCCGCCGCGCCGAGCGCGTCCAGGTCGAGCCGGTCCAGGTCGCCGACCACGATCAGCGTGCCGGGCCGGATGAACCATTCGGAGTGGAAGACCGTGACGTCCTCCGCGTCGAGCGCGGCCACCGAGTTCGGGTCGCCGTACATCGGGCGGCCCCAGCGGTTCTCCGCGCCGAACAGGTCGGCGCGCAGCGCCGCGTCGGCCCGGGGGCCCGGGTTGGCCCAGTCCATCCGCAGCGCGGTCGCCTCGTCGTCGCGGACCCGGCGCACGTCGGTCGGGTCGAGCCGGGGCGTACGCACCGCCTCGGCGAGCAGTTCCACGGCGGCGCCCAGCCGGTCCACCGGCACCTGCACGCTGACCTGGAACGAGTCCCAGTCCAGCCCGGTCACCAGCTCGGTGCCGAGGGCCTCGATGGCCAGCGCGTACGCCGTCGCGTCCCGCTGCGCGGTGCCCTCCTCCAGGGCCTTGGCCAGCACCCCGGCGAGCCCCTCCTTGCCGGTCGGCTCGCGGGCGGCGCCGGCGTCGAGCAGCAGCAGCGCGACGGCGAGGTTCTGCCCGGGCAGGTGCGCGGCGACGACCTGGCCGCCGGCCACCGCGCGGCGGACCACCGGCGGGAACCGGTACGGGCGGGCGGCGCCCGGGCCGGGACGGTGGGTGATCAGCGTCATGACGTCTCCTCCGGCAGGTAGGTCAGAGTCGCCCGGTCGGCGGCGCCGAGCACCTCGGCGGCCGCCTCGGCGACCTGCTCGGCGGTCACCGCGAGCCAGGCCGGCAGCCGCTCCGCGGCCTTCGCCGGGTCGCCGAACTGGGTGGCGTAGCGGCCCAGCGTGTCCGCCCGGCCGTCCACCGTGGACATCTGCCGCCACCAGGCGGTGGTCAGCAGCGCCTTGGCCCGGTCCAGCTCGGTGGCGGTGACCGGCACGGTGGCCAGCTCGTCGACCACCTCGGCCAGCCCGGCGGCCAGCCGTTCGCCGGTCACCCCGGGGCGGGCGGTCGCGGTGGCGATCAGCGGCGCCGGGGCGTGCGCCAGGTCCACCCCGTACGCCCCGACCAGGTCCGGCTGCGCGATCCGTTCGCCGTCGGCGAGCCGCTGGTAGAGCCGGCTGCCCCGGCCGCTGCCGAGGATGGTGGCCAGCACGGTGAGCACGTCGTAGCCGGGGCTGCCGAAGGGGTAGGTGCGGTGCGCCACGTAGACCCGGGGCGCGGGCACGTCGCCGGTGACCGTCTCCACGGCCGGCCGACCGGTCGCCGGGACGACGCGCCCGTCCGGTGCGGCCGGGATGTCGGCCCGGGCCGGGATCGCGCCGAAGTACTTGTCCGCCAGCGCGAAGACCTCCGCGGCGGAGGCGTCGCCGACGACCGTGAGCACCGCGTTGTTCGGCGCGTAGTAGGTCCGGTGGAACGCCTGGAAGGTGGTCAGGTCGGCGGCGTTCAGGTCGGCCATCGAGCCGATGGTGGCGTGGTGGTAGGGATGGCCGGGCGGGTAGAGCAGCGGCAGCAGCCGCAGCCAGGCGTCGCCGTACGGGACGTTCTCGTAGCGTTGCCGCCGCTCGTTCTTCACCACGTCACGCTGGTTGTCCAGGGTGTCCTGGGTCAGCGCCGGCACCAGCCCGCCCATCCGGTCGGCCTCCAGCCAGAGCGCCAGTTCCAGGTGTTCGGCCGGGACGGTCTCGAAGTAGTTGGTGCGGTCCGGGTTGGTGGTGGCGTTCAGCGAGCCGCCCGAGCCCTGCACCAGCTTCATGTGCTCGGTCTTGGCCACGTTGACCGAGCCCTCGAACATCAGGTGCTCGAAAAGGTGGGCGAAGCCCGTCTGCCCCTCCGGTTCGTGCCGTGAGCCGACGTCGTACCAGAGGTTCACCGCGACCGCGGGGGCGGTGCGGTCCTCGCTCACCACCACGCGCAGGCCGTTCTCCAGTCGGGTCGTCTCGATGGGCCAGGGGTAACCGCTGTCGGACATGGCACGACGCTATCCGATCTCCCGGACGGAACGGTGACGCGCCGTCGCCGGTGCGCCGCGCCCCTGGGCGGCCCCTCGTCGGGGGCCGGCGTGGTCCAGACGGTGGCAGCCGCCGGCGAGCGGCGGGGCCGGACACCGGGCCGCGAGGCATCGACCGCGGGCGGCCGGGTACCGGGGAGGCATGTCCCTCTCGACCGGTACCGACCGGGCCGGCGCCGTCCTGGAACGGGCCATCGCCGCCCTGACCCGGCTGCGCCGCGCCCGCCTGCTGCACCCGCTCGGCCGCTCGTTCACCGGCGAGGTGACCATCTGGGGCGTCGCCGGGCCGCCGACCGGGGTCGGCATGTTCGACCGGCCCGGCCGTTACCCGGCCACCGTCCGGCTCTCCAGGGGCGTGCCCACGCCGGAGGGCTGGCCGGACGTGCTGGGCGCGGCGGTACGGATGCATCGGGACGGGGAGCGCCCGTTCGACCTGCTGGCCAGCTCCAGCTGCGCGGCGCCGGTGCTGCGCCACCTGCCGCTACCGCGCCGCCGGTTCGCCGGGACGTACAGCTCGATAATGTCCTACCGGGTGGGCCGGCGCCGGCTCTGGCTGGCCGCGCTGGCCGACCCGGACTCCGTCGACCTGGGCCGGAGCCTGGCCGAGGTGACCGCCGCGACCCGGACGGGCGCGCCCCGCCTGGTGCTGGCGGTGGCGTCGGCGGTCGGGCCGTGGCGGCCGATCGGCCAGGTGACTCTCGGCGACCAGCTCGGCGCCCGGGAGGACGCCGCGCTGGCCTTCGACCCGATCGGCAACCTGCCGGCCGGGCTGCGAGCCAGGGGCCCGCTCGCCTGGTTACGCGAGCACAGCTACCGGGGCTCGCGGCGGGCCCGGGGCGCCCGGGTTCAGTCCGGCGGCTCGCTCGGGGTCACCGTCTGATCCGACGCCCGCCGTTCCAGGAAGGTGTCCGGGGCGGCGTTGCGGTCCTCCTCCCGGATGTCCGACTCGTCGAGGACGGCGTCCGCCTGCGCAACCGGATCGTCGCTGCCGACCGCCGCCTCCTCCGGCAGCAGGTGCGCGCGGGACTCCACCCGTTCCTGGTCGCTCTGCTCGTGCGTCATGCCGGTCCCATACCCCGGGCGCGTGCCGGGCACGCCCGGGACACGCGTGCCGGGCAGCGGCGGGTCGCCTGCCGCGGTCGGCTCCGGCGCGCTCCGGGCGGTGATCCTCCGCGACGAGCGGTGAGCCCGGCCGCCGCGTCGGGTACGCTTGCCGGCGTGACGCGTTCGTATCGATGGTTTAGGCAGCCGGCTCGCCAGCCGGTGACTTCACCATGATCTGACGTCACCGCAGCAACGAGCCGGCCGGGCAGGAGCGTGAAGTTCCTGCCCTTTCGCATGCGAGCAGCCGGCTCGACCCGGGCACCGGCCCCGGGCACGGTCGGCGGAAGGATGCCCACCGTGACGACCCCGGAGACCGATCGGGTCAGCGACCAACGGATCGACCGTGTCGTGCCGTTGACCACTCCGGCCCTGCTCCACCACGAGCTGCCCCTGGACGACGCGCTGGCCTCGGCCGTGCTGTCCGGCCGGCGCGCGGTGGGCCGGGTGCTGGACCGCGCGGACGACCGCCTGCTGGTGGTGGTCGGCCCCTGCTCGGTGCACGACCCGGCCGCCGCCCTGGACTACGCCCACCGGCTGCGCGCCGCCGCCGACCGCCTCGCCGACGACCTGCTCGTGGTGATGCGGGTCTACTTCGAGAAGCCGCGCTCCACGGTGGGTTGGAAGGGCCTGATCAACGATCCGGGGCTGGACGGCTCGGGTGACGTCAACGCCGGTCTGCGTACCGCCCGGGCACTGTTGCTCGACGTGCTGCGCCTGGGCCTGCCGGTGGGCTGCGAGTTCCTCGACCCGATCACCCCGCAGTACATCGCCGACACGGTGGGCTGGGGCGCGATCGGTGCCCGCACGGTGGAGAGCCAGGTGCACCGGCAGCTCGCGTCCGGGCTGTCGATGCCGATCGGGATGAAGAACCGGCCGGACGGCAGCATCGGCACCGCGGTGGACGCGATCCGCGCGGCCGGGGTCCCGCACGTCTTCCCCGGCATCGACGTCTCCGGCACGCCGGCCATCATGCACACCCGGGGGAACGCCGACGGGCACCTGGTGCTGCGCGGTGGCGGCGGCCGGCCCAACTACGACGCGGAGTCGGTGGCCGGGGCGCTGGAGCTGCTCCGGGCGGCCGGGCTGCCCGAGCGGGTGGTGGTGGACGCCAGCCACGCCAACAGCGGCAAGGACCACCGCAACCAGCCGAAGGTGGCCGCGGACGTGGCCGGGCAGCTCGCCGCCGGGCAGCGCGGCATCGTCGGGATCATGCTGGAGAGCTTCCTGCTCCCCGGCCGGCAGGACCTCGACCCCACCCGCGAGCTGACCTACGGCCAGTCGGTCACCGACGCCTGCATCGGCTGGGACACCACCGACGAGGTCCTCGACCACCTCGCCGCCGCCGTCCGCACCCGCCGCCGCACCCCCGCCCCGACCCCCGCCTGACCCACCCACCATCCACCCGCCCCGGGCCCACCCCCTCCACCCCGTTGATCATGAGGTTGCCGGCGAAGTCGATCTCCAGAAGTGCCGTCGACCTCATGATCAACGGGGTGGGTGGGGGGAGGGGTGGGGTTTGACCGATTCGGGCGCGGGTAGCTGGGCGGGGTGACCGAGGACGTGCCCGTGACCGACACACCCGTGGCTGACACCTCCGTGACCGACGCGCCGGTGGCCGACGCGTCCGTCAGCGACGAGCCGGACATCCGGCGGCTCGACGACCTGCTCGAGGACCTCTACCACGGCCAGGAGCGGATCACCCAGGCGACCATCTACCGCCGGGCGGTCGCCGCGGAGCTCCCCGCGCAACTGCTCACCCGGATCGCCGCGCTGCCCGAGGGCGAGTACGCGGTGGACGAGGCGGCGGATCTGCTCGGCGGGTCGGTCACCTGAGGTCGTCCCGGCGACCCCGGCGAGAGGAGAGCGAGATGTCGCACCACGAGGAGCAGCACGAGAAGGTCCCGGCGCTCGGCCAACCGCCGGAGGGCGTGGACACGCTGCCGGACCCGGACTTCGCCAACGAGCACGACAAGACCGCGGTGGACCGCGACGTGATCACTGGCGAGGACGAGGACGAGCGGGAGCCGGAGGCGGCCCGGGGCTGGGCCGGTCAGAACCACGGCACCACCCCGACCTGACGGGCGCGCACCGTCGACGCGACAACGGGACCGGCGGATCGCCGGCCCCCGTTGCCGTGCTCGGGCTTCAGTCGTCGTCGCCTTCGGCGGCCTGCTGCGCCACCGCGTAGGCCATCTGGAGGAAGTCCGACGCGGCCACCGCGGTCAGCGCGGTGGCGACCAGCCGGGTCAACCGCGGGGCGAGCACCAGCCCACCGGTGAGCCCGGTGGCCACCCAGACCGCCAGACAGAACGGGCAGCTGAGCAGCTCGCCGATGGCGTGCCGGGTGGAGCTGCCGGAGTCGCGCACCTCCTCCATCACCTCGCCGCTGCCGATCGGCTTGTCGTAGCGGGTGAACGGGGCCCGCAGCGGGCTGGTCACCGCGTCCCTGGACAGCAGCCGGCTGAGCTTGTGCGTGGCGACGCAGAGCAGCACCACGTCGGCGGTGGCGGGGCGCTCGGGCACCGGCCTCCCGGTCAGCCGGACCAGGCCGGCGATCGCCCCGGCCACCCCCGCATAGGCGCCCATCGCCGCCAGGTAGCCGCCCAGCGGCCGGTACTCGTTCGGCGCGTACGCCTGGCGCAGCCGCGCCACCTTGTCCTTCAGGTCGGTCACCCGATCTCCTCGTGCTCGCGCCGGGCTCAGCCGGCCTGCAGGTTGTCAGCCACCTCGCGGGCCAGGCTGTCCAGGGCCTCACCGGCCAGCCGGTCGGCGTCGGCGCCACCGGTCAGGTCGAGGTGGACCCGGGCCCCGCCGGCGTCGGCGGGGTCGACCCGGAGTTCGGCGCTCCAGTCGCCCGGGGCGCGCCAGCGGGCCGACAGCTCCTCCGCGCTGGCGTGCTCGGCGGGGGTGCCGTCGGCGCGCAGCGGCTCGGGCAGCCAGGCCGACGCCCGGTCGGGGTCGGTCGCGGTGCTGAAGACCACCTCGGGCGGGGCGGAGACACCGCGCTCGGCGGAGGCCATCACTCGTCCCGCAGCCGGCTCGGGTCGACCTCGCGTCCCGGATGCCGGGCCAGGTACTCAGTCTCCAGCTCGGCGGTCCGGCGCAGGTGGTGCGCGAGCGCCGAGTCGGACGCGTGCCGGAGCGTGTCCAGCCGGGTGCGGTGCAGGCTGTGCATCTCGCGGATCAGGTCCTCGTCGGCCAGCTCGGCGGGGTCGACACCGAGCAGGTCGCCGTCGTCGTCCACGCCGGTGGAGGCCATGTCGTGGACCTGGTCGCCACCCCACTCCGGCATCCGCTGCTCCGGGCTCGGGAACTCGTCCTGTCGTACTGATCCGGTCATCACGCCCCCCTGGTCGAGTTTTGGGCTGGCGTCTAGACGGATGCCCACACCGGGTCGCACCAAACCATCCCGGGCACGGACGGACTACGACACCGCGTCGGAGAACGCGGCCGGCCCCGGTACCCTCGATGCCATGAAGCGGCTCTGGACCCCGGCGTGGATCGCGCGTCACGTGGTCATGGTCGTGCTGGTCGCGGGCTTCCTGGCGCTGGGGTGGTGGCAGATCGGCCGGGCCGCCGCGGGCAACGCGCTGAGCTGGGCGTACGCCTTCGAGTGGCCGATCTTCGCGGGCTTCGTGGTGTTCGTCTGGTGGCGCGAGGTCCGGCACGCCCTGCGCGGGCCGGCCGCCGCGGGCGAACCCGGGACGCCGCCGGCACCGTCTCAGGGCGCGGCCCGTCCGGGCGTACGCCGGCCGGTGCGGGTCGCCCGGGTGCCGGCCGCCGGCGTCGACGGCGAGGACGCCGACCTGACCGCCTACAACCGCTACCTGCAATGGTTGAACGCCAATCCGGGCGCCCGGCCCGGTGACTACCCCGGCTGAGGCCGGTTTCGGAAGGACGGACGAAGGTGGGCGCAGCCCTTACCCGGTACCGCGTGATCGCCTGGATCGTCGGCGTGGTGCTGATCCTGCTGGTCGTGATCGGCATGCCGCTGAAGTACGGGTTCGACAACCCGGTCGTGGTGGAGACCGTGGGCCCGGCGCACGGTTTCCTCTACATGGTCTACCTGGTGGCCGCCTTCGACCTGGCCCGTCGGGCCGACCTGCCGCTGCGGCGGATGCTCGCCGTGATGCTGGCCGGCACCGTGCCGTTCGTCTCCTTCTACGCCGAGCGCCGGGTCAGCGCCTGGGTCGCCCCGCGCCCCGAGCGCACCCCGGAGCCGGTCGCCGGCTGACCGTCGCCCGCGACGGGCCCGTGGCGGGCCGGTTCACCGGCTCGGCCGCCACGGGTCCATCGAGGCGAGCGGTTCCTCCCAGCCGCCGTAGCGGTTCATCTCCCGGGCCCGGCGCACGGCCCGGGAGACCTGGCCGAACTGCCGCTCGTCGTCGCTGCTGAACAGCAGCACCTCGGTGCCCCGGTGCCAGCCCCACAGCTCGTACGCCGGCGGCCGCCACCGGTCCCCCGCCGCGGCGAGCAGCACCGGCAGCAGGAACACCACACCCAGGGTGAGGTACGCCCCGGCGGTGAGCCGTTGCAGGCCGCCGGTGAAGCCGAGCAGCAGCCCGACGCCGGCGATCACCGCACCGCTGGCGGCGACGGCACGTACCGCCACCCGGTCGTGCGGCCCGCGGGTGGTGTGCAGGTGGGTCAGCTCGGCGACCCGCCAGGTGTTGCGGCCGACCGTGAACCGGTCGACCGTGACGATGATCCCGGGGCGGGCGTAGAGCAGGGTGTTCTTCTTCTCCGCGGTCACCTTGGTGGGTCGGGGCGGTCGCGGCGGTCGGGTCGTGGCGCCATCGTGGTTCACGGCTACCTCCCACGGCTGTGCGCCGGGTCGGCCGCCGCCGGTACGGGCATCGATGCCCGCCGACGGGATTCCCGGCTCCGCGCTTCATTGTGTTGCCGCCCCGCCAGCCCGGACGGCCGTTTTCGCCGTCCCGGCGGCTCCGTCGGCCCACTCTCCGCCGGATAGAGCCATCCAAGTCCGTCTTTTCGGTTATAGCGCTCCAGCATCCGGCGGCATACGCCTGGAACGACGAATCCGACAGATCCCCCGTACGACGAAAAGACGGGCAGTCGCGCCCCGGCCGAGCGACGGGGCGCCCACCGATCGTGACGGTACGGCTCGCCATTCCCGCCCCTTTGCCAACATTCGCCCCGGCTTTCACTGCGGGCCACTCCTGCCCCGGGTTAGGTTGAGCGGGCCCGGCCCGGTCGACCGCCGTCCATCCGGATGGCGCCGGCCCGGGTGCCGCCCGGGGGCGTCAGCAGCCCACGGCGGCCGGTGGGAGAGGAGCCTTCCGCTCTTGTCGTCCCTCAGAAACACGCTGCGCGGCCTGGTCGTCACGATGCTGTCGGCCGCGCTGGTCGCGCCGGCCACGGCGGCATGGGCCGAACCGTCGGCCGCGGAACTGACCCGGCGGATCGAGAAGTCCTCGACGGAGTTGGAGCACGTGGTCGAGGCGTACAACAAGCTCCGGGAGCAGATGAAGGAGAACCAGGCGGCCGTGGCCGGGTTGCAGGAGCGCATCGGGCCGCTGGAGCGGCAGGCCGAGCAGAGCCGGGCCGACGTCGGCGCGCTCGCCGTGACCGCGTACAAGAACGGCGGCAACATGAGCACCGCCGACGCGCTGCTGCGACCGGACTCCGCCAGCACGCTGCTGGACCGGCTCGGCACGCTCGACCAGCTCACCCGGCAGCGGCAGGAGCGGATCGCCGGGTTCACCGCCAGCCAGCGCGCGCTGCTGGACGAGAAGACCCGGCTGGACGTCACGCTCAGCCGGCAGGCGGTTCAGGCCCGCGAGCTGGCGGCCGGCAGGAAGCGCATCGAGCGGGACCTGGCCCGCCTCTACGAGCTGCGCCGCCAGGCGTACGGCCGGGCCACCGAGGCGCCCGCCGCGCGGCCGGGCAACGCCGCCGACGCACCGGCCGTCTCCGGCCGGGCCGGGGCGGCGGTCCGCTACGCCTACGGGGCGCTCGGCAAGCCGTACCGGTGGGGCGCCGACGGGCCGGACGGGTACGACTGCTCCGGCCTCACCTCCGCCGCCTGGCGGGCGGCCGGCAAGTCACTGCCGCACAACACCCGGATGCAGTGGGGCGTGGTGGCACACATCGGCCGTGGTGAGCTGCGCCCCGGCGACCTGGTGTTCTACAGCGGCCTGGGGCACGTGGGCCTCTACGTCGGCGGCGGCCAGGTGATCGACGCGCCCAGCGCCGGGCGGAACGTGCTCAAGCGGGACATGGACCTGATGCCCATCCAGGGCTACGGCCGGGTCCGCTGACCGCCGGCGAAGACGACGAACGGCCGGCGTCCCCCTATCGGACGCCGGCCGTTCGTCGTCATTACTACCAGCTCAGGCCGCCTGCAGCCCCTCCGCGCGAGCCAGCTCGCGGAGCCGGCCGAGCGCCTGGATCTCCAGCTGACGGATCCGCTCCCGGGAGAGCGAGAACCGCGAGGCCACCTCGGTGAGCGAGTGCTCCCGGCCGTCCTCGAGCCCGTACCGGGCCCGCATGATGCCGGCCGACCGGTCGTCGAGGTGGTTGAGCAGGCCCTCGATCCGCTGCCGCTCCAGCCCGGTGAGGACGATCTCCTCGGGCGACGGGGCGTCGCTGTCGGCGACCAGGTCACCGAGGTTGGTGTCCCCGTCGTCGCCGACCGGCGTGTCCAGGGACACGGTGTCCTGCGACCACCGGACCAGCTCGTTGACCCGCTCGACGGTGACCCCGAGGGCCGCCGCGATCTGCTCCGGCTCCGGGTCGCTGCCCAGCTCCCGGGTCAGCTGGCGGGCCACGTTGCGCATCCGGTTGACGTCCTCGACCAGGTGCACCGGCAGCCGCACGGTGCGCTCCTGCTGGGCGATCGCCCGGCTGATCGCCTGGCGGATCCACCAGGTCGCGTAGGTGGAGAACTTGTAGCCCCGCTCGTAGTCGAACTTCTCGACCGCCCGGACGAGGCCGGTGTTGCCCTCCTGGATCAGGTCCAGCATGGGCATCCCGGAGCGCACGTAGCGTCGGGCGATCGACACGACCAGTCGCAGGTTCGCCCGGATGAACAGGTCCTTGGCCCGCTCACCCTCGGCGACCAGCCGCTCCAGCTCGTCCCGGTCGACGCCGGCCGGGACGCGGTCCTCGGCGAGCAGGTGCTCGGCGTAGAGGCCGGCCTCGATCGCCTTGGAGAGTTCGACCTCCTTGGCGGCGTCCAGCAGCGGCGTCCGGGAGATCTCGTGCAGGTAGACGCCGACCAGGTCCCGCTCCTCGGCGACCTCGTCGGTTCGCATGCCGATGTTCTTGTCCACGTTGCCCACGGTCCCCTCGCTCGCGCCGGTTGCCCGGTTCCTTGCCATCCCCACGTCCATCAGCCCTCCCCCGTAACTTCCGCCGTGCCCACCGGTGCTGACACCTACACAACAGATGAGACGTGTCGGGGATTCCATGTCGTGAGTCGAAAGTGTCACGAATGCCTGATAATCAGCTGAGAGCCCGGTCCATGTTTGCTGTCAGCACCCCGTCGGGCTGCTCATCGGTGGGCACCACGCACGGGTCGGCGGATCGACGGACGCCGTCCGCCCGGTCCATGGCACCACCGCCCGGCCCGGGAGCACAGCGACCCGGGTCACCGCCGCGCTGCGATCCTGGTCACTGCCACATACGCGCGGGCGGCCGGGTCGGTTCATCCACGCCCATGGTGATACCCCACGGCAGGTTGAACAATCCGGGGCCTCCGGTTATGCCCACCGCACCGGACGGGTTCGGGACGGGTCGGACGGCACGTCCGGAGCCGCCCAGGCGGGGCGTCCGGGGCGCCGCCGCGCCGGCGGCCGCGGCCCGAAGGTGCGTGGAGCGTGCCCGGGCTGGGTCAGGAGGCGAGCAGGGCGAGCGCGCCGCGTACCTGGTCGGCGGAGCGGGCCAGGGCGGCCCGCGCGACCGACACCTCGGCCCCGGAGACGAGCGAGACCAGCGCGGTCTTCAGGTCACCGTCGGCCTCGTCGAGAGCGCGGCGGCAGATCTCCTCCGCGCACCCGGTCGCCTCCATCAGGATCGAGATCAGCCGGCCCCGCAACTTGGCGTTGGTGGCCACCATGTCGATCATGAGGTTCGAGTAGACCCGGCCCAACCGCACCATCACGGCGGTGGAGAACGTGTTGAGCACCAGCTTCTGCGCGGTGCCCGCCTTCATCCGGGTCGACCCGGTGACCACCTCGGGGCCGGTGTCCACCCCGATGAAGACGTCGACCGACCGGGCGGCCTCCGCCTCCGGGTTCGCGCAGAGCAGCACGGTCGCGGCCCCGGCGGCCCGGGACGCGGCGAGCGCCCCGAGGACGTACGGGGTGCGCCCGCTGGCGGCCAGCCCGACCACCACGTCACCGGCGCGTACGCAGTCGGCCGCCTCGGCCGCGCCGGCCCGGTCGTCGTCCTCGGCGTTCTCCACCGCCTGCCACATGGCGTCCGGCCCGCCGGCGAGGTGGGCGCAGAACCAGTGCCGCGGGGAGTTGAAGGTGGGGGCGAGCTCGGCCACGTCGAGCACGCCCAGCCGGCCCGACGTGCCGGCGCCGAAGTAGTGCACCCGGTGGCCGCCGCGCAGGGCGGTCACCGCGAGGTCGACCGTCTCGGCGATCTGGTCGAGGACGGCGGCGACCGCCGCCGGCACCCGCCGGTCCGCGTCGTTGATCACCGAGAGCACCTCGCGGGTCGACATCAGGTCGAGATCCACGCTGAGCGGGTTGCGCCGTTCGGTGGGCGCGCCGACCCGGATCACCGGCCCGGCCGCCACGGAGGGCGCCTGCTCGTCCGGCTCCACCGCGGTCATGCCCGCCTCCGGCCGGAGCCCACCCGGTGCGACTGGACCGCCTCGGCGGTGGCCTCGAGCGCCTTCCTGGCCCGGGCGCGGTTGCGCGCGGCCACCCCGACGAAGAGGCAGTCGACCACGGTGAGCTGGGCCAGCCGGCTGGCCATGGCGCCGGACCGGTAGGTGGTCTCGCGGGCCGCCGTGGTGAGCACGAAGTCGGCCACCTCGGTGATCGGCGAGCGCGGGAAGTTGGTCAGCGCCACCGTCGCCGCGCCCCGGGCCCGGGCCTGCTCCAGCACCTCGATTACGTCGGAGGTGGTGCCGGTGTGCGAGATGCCCACCGCCACGTCGCCCCGGCCGAGCAGCGCGGCCGAGGTCAGCGCCGTGTGCACGTCGGGGAAGTAGAAGGCGGTCCGGCCGATGCGGTGCAGCTTCTGCTGGAAGTCCGAGGCGACGAAGCCGCTCGCGCCCGCGCCGTAGACGTCGATCCGGCCGGCGTTGACGATGGCGTCGACCACCTGCTCGCAGACCGCCGGGTCGAGCTGCTCGGCCGTCTCCTCGACGGCGCGGGCGTCGTTGAACGCGATGGTCGCGATGATCTGGGCGAGGTCGGCGCCGGGCGGGATGTCGCCGCCGACCACGCGGGCGTCCGGCGGCTCGACCCGGCGGGCGGCCTCGGCGGCCAGCCGGATCCGCAACTGCGGGTAGCCGTCCATGCCGACCGACCGGCAGAACCGGATCACGGTCGCCTCGGACGTCTCGGCGGCGGTGGCGAGATCGGTGATCGTCCGCCGGGCGGCGTCGGCCGGGTCGGCGACGACCAGCCGGGCGACCCGCTGCTCGGCCGGGGACAGCGACGGGAGCAGGCCGCTGATGTGGACGATCAGTCCACCCGGCTCGTGACTCGCAGAAATCTTCGGACTCTTCGCCACGGATGAAACTTACTTTCATGAGGCGTGAGCGTCAACCATGACTCCGCGTGTTGGCGAAAGTACCGCCAATCGGCGCGCTCCGCTTGACAGCGTGCCATTGCGTAGCAACGGGCGCCTCCGCCCACCGGCTCGGACCGGCTGCCGGACGGCCGCCGGTCGTCGCCGGGCGGGCACCACGCCCGGCGGCCGCGCCGATAGCGTGGTGGCATGGCGGATCGCAGTGTGCTGGTGACCGGCGGCACGGGTGGGCTCGGCGGTGCGGTCACCACCGCGTTCGTGGAGGCGGGCTGGCGGGTGGTCGTACCGCAGCGGACGGGTCCGGCGACGGCGGCGGGCGGGCCGGTCCGGGTGGTCGCGGACCTGACCGATCCGGCCGGGGCGGAGCGCGCGGTCGAGGTCGCGGCCGGCGACCCGGCGGCGCCGCTGCGCGCGGTGGTCAACCTGGTCGGCGGGTACGCCGGCAGCGGCAAGGTGCACGAGACGCCGGTCGAGGAGTTCGAGCGGATGCTGACCGTCAACCTCCGCCCCACCCACCTGGTCACCCGGGCGGCCCTGCCGCACCTGGTGGCGGCCGGGGGCGGCGCGGTGGTCTGCGTCTCGTCCCGGGCGGCGGTCGCCCCGTTCGCCGGAGCCGCCGGCTACGTCACCGCCAAGGCGGCGGTGCTCGCCTTCGCTGGCGCGGTGGCGGTTGAGTACCGGTCCGCCGGGGTGCGCTGCAACACGGTGCTGCCCAGCGTCATCGACACCCCGGCCAACCGGGCGGCCCAGCCGGACGCCGACCACTCCCGCTGGGTCGACCCGGCCCAGATCGCGCCGGTGATCCGGTTCCTGGCCTCCGACGAGTCGGCCCCGACCAGCGGCGCCGCGATCCCGGTCTACGGCCGGGCCTGAGCGCTGCGGAACACCCGCGCCGGCAGCCGCCCCGGCGGCCGGGCCGGACCGGTCTCCGCGGACGGTGGGCCGTCGGGGCGCGGTTCGGCCGCCGACAACCAGCCGGCCAGGTGGTCCTGGATCTGCCGGGACACCTCATCCGGCGAGCGGCCGGCGTCGACCAGCACGAACGTCGGGTACTCGGGCAGGGTCCGGTAGGCGTGGTCCGCCGCGGCGAGGTAGCCGATGCTCTCGTGGTCGGTGCCGCGCCGCTCGATCCGCCGGTACGCCTCGGCCGGGTCGACGGCCAGCAGGAAGGTGACCTGCGGGGCCGGGAAGATCCGGTAGCCGAGCCGGGCCAGCCGCTCCCAGCGGTGCCCGCCGTGCGCCCGGATGCTCACGTACTGGCAGACGGAGTAGCGGTCCATCACCGCGACCCGGCCGGTCAGCAGGCGGCTGAGCAGGGCGGCGGCGATGGCGAGCCACCGCAGCGCGGACTCCACCACGAGCAGGCCGCGCCGCCCGACCAGCCGTTGTGCGTCCGGCCGGCCGAGCCGCTGCGCGACCCGGCCCAGCCAGCGCCGGCCGCCGGCGTTGCGGTGGTAGGTGGCGGGGCGACCCGACGCGGTGAGCGCGTCGGCGAGGCGGTGCGCCTGGGTGGTCTTGCCCGAGCCGTCGATGCCGATCAGCGCGACGGCGCGCAATCGGGCCCTGCCGCGCCGTCCCCACGTTGATCTGGCCACCTTGCACAGGCTATCCGACGGGCGCTCGCGTACCGGGTGGTTTGTCCTTCCTGCTCCCGGTTGGCACCCACCCGCGACCCGGCCAGGTGTGGACGACCGGAATGCCGGGTACGCAAGTTCGATCCCAACCGCCTGTCCACCCTCACGACGACGGGAGATCGAGATGGCCGAGCGCGGGGACGAGACCCTGGTGACCACCCTGAAGAAGGTCGCCGCCGTGCTCAAGCAGTCCGAGATCCCGTTCGCGCTGGGCGGCAGCTTCGCGGTGTACGCGCACGGCGGCCACTCCAGCGAGCACGACGTCGACTTCCTGATCCGCGGGGACGACGTCGACCGCGCCCTGGAGGCCCTGGTGGCGGCCGGCTTCACCGCCGAGCGCCCGCCGGAGGACTGGCTGGTCAAGGTCTACGACGACGGGCGGATGGTGGACCTGATCCACCGGCCGATCGAGACCCCGGTGACCGAGGAGACGTTCGCCGACACCGTGGTCCGGCCGGTCGACGCGATCCACATGCCGGTGCTCTCGGCCACCCAGTTGATGGTGCACAAACTGCTCAGCTTCTCGCAGCACTACTGCGACTTCGCCCGGGGTCTGCCGCTGGCCCGCTCGTTGCGGGAGCAGATCGATTGGGAACGGGTACGCAAGGAGACGCAGCACTCGCCGTACGCGGAGGCGTTCCTGGTGCTGCTCGACCGGCTGGACGTGGTGCCGTACTCCGGCACCCCGGAGGGGAAGGGGACACCGTGACCGTGCATCGCGGCGCCGGGCCACCCGACGAGTACGTCGAGGCGGAGATCCACCGGATGCTGACCGAGGATCCGGACGTGGCCGAGCAGGGGATCACCGTGGTCCGCCGGGAACGCGCCCTCGTGCTCTACGGCGAGGTGGAGAGCCCGCACCGGCGCGAGGAGATCCTGCGCCGGGTGGCCGAGCGCTTCCCCGACATACCGATCACCAGCGACATCGGGGTGATCCGCGCGCAGGCGCCCACCCAGATCGAGGAACTGCCCTGAGGAGGTTCGATGGTGATCCGGATCGCCGCCGTGGGCGACGTGCATCTGGACGAGGACGTGGTCGGCCGGTTCCGGCCGGCCCTGGAGGAACTGCCCGAGCACGCCGACGCGCTGCTGCTCGCCGGTGACCTGACCCGGCACGGCACCGAGTCCGAGGCGCGCTGCGTGGCCCGGGAGTTCGGTGGGCTCGGCGTGCCGGTGGTGACCGTGCTCGGCAACCACGAGCACCAGTGCGACCAGGTGCCGCAGGTGGTCAAGGTGCTGGAGGACGTCGGGATCACCGTGCTGGAGGGCACCGGCGTGGTGCTGGAGTGCGCCGGCGGCCGGCTCGGCGTCGCCGGGGTGAAGGGCTTCGGCGGCGGCTTCGCCGGCCGCTGCGCCAGCGACTTCGGCGAGCCGGAGATGAAGGCGTTCGTCCGGACCACCATCGACAGCGCCGACCGGCTGGGCGAGGCGCTGCGGTCCCTCGAGTGCGACGTGCTGGTGGCGCTCACCCACTACTCGCCGGTGCCGGACACGCTCGCCGGCGAGCCGCTGGAGATCTACCCGTTCCTCGGCTCGTACCAGTTGGGGCAGGCGATCGACTCGGCGCCCACCGCGCTGGCCCTGCACGGCCACGCGCACCACGGCAGCGAGCGGGGCACCACCCCGGGCGGGGTACGCGTGCGCAACGTCGCCCACCCGGTCATCAAGCAGGCCTACAGCGTCTTCCACCTGGGTGACCACCTCGATCAACACCAGGTTTCCCGGATCGGAAGCTCGGGTATGGAGCGGTCATGGAGCTGATTCTCTGGATTCTCGCAGTCGTACTCGTGGTCGCCGGCATCCTGGCACTGTTCCGCCGGCAGATCCTGTGGGGCATCGTCCTCATCGTGGTCGGGCTGTTGGTGGGCCCGGGCGGGGTCAGCATCTTCAATTGACCTCGCGGTCGCCGTACGCACCCGGACCCGCCGGGGTCGTCGCGGCCGGAGCTCCGTCCTCCCGACAGGAGCACCGGACGCGACGACCCCGGCGTCGTACGTTCCGGCCCGGTCCGGAGGTTTGCCCGCCTCGCCCGGCGGCGATATCTCGACCATGGAGATATCGGAGCGCGCTCGACACGGCGGGCGGCAGTGGTGGGCCCTGCTCGGGTTCGTCGCGGCGGTGCAGTTGGTGCTGAACGCGATCTGGACCCCGCTCTTCTTCGGCGCCGGCCGGTACGGGCCGGCGTTCGCCGAGATCGTGCTGCTCTGGCTGGCGATCGGGGTGACGGTCGTGCTCTTCCACCGGGTCCGGCGGCCGGCCGCGGCGCTGCTGCTGCCGTACTGGGTGTGGGTCAGCTTCGCCGCCGCGCTCAACCTCGCCATCTGGCGACTGAACAGCTGAGCGGCCGGGCCCCGCGGAGGCGGGGCCCGGCCGCCGGTTCAGCAGCGCGGCACGTTCGGGATGTACCCGTCGTAGCCGGTGTAGACGTACGCGTCGGAGATGAAGCGGCCGGTGCCGATCCGGTCCCAGATGGTGCTGGTGCCGTAGGTGCCGGTGACGCTGGTGCCGCTGGTCTGGCAGTAGATCGTGACCCGGGTGCCGTCGGCGACGGTGCCGACGGCGTCGTAGCCGGTGCCCGGGCCGGAGCGCACGGTGAGCGGGGTGCCGCTGGTGTTGACGGTGCCGGAGCCGGTCGTGCCGCCGCAGCCGTTGTCACTGGTGTAGTTCTTCGTACCCCAGTAGAGCGCGAGCGCCCCGTTGAACCGGACCTGGATGTCGCTGCCGTTCAGCCGCTGCTCGTAGTGCAGGTGCGGCCCGGTCGAGCCGCCGGTGCTGCCGACCCAGCCGATCACCTTGCCGTAGCCGACGCTCTGCCCGACCGAGACGTTGAAGCCGTTCAGGTGGGCGTAGTAGGTGGTGTAGCCACCGCCGTGGTCGATCCGGACGTACTTGCCGTAGCTGGTGCCACCGAGGTCGGTGACCCGGTCGACCGTGCCGGGGGCGCTGGCCACCACCGGGTCGCCGAGGTCGTCGGTGCGGTTGAAGTCGACCGCGTACGCCGGGCTGTGGTTGGTCCGGGTCTGCCCGGACCAGGTCTGCCCGCAGGGGAACGGGACCTTGAACGTCGGGGCGGCCATCGCCGGGGCCGCCGGCAGGACGACACCCACGGCGAGCAGGCCGGCCGCGAACAGGCTCAACCACCGCTTACCCATCCAGCACCTCCTATGTCGAAATCCTTCGATCAGCTGCCCTCAGCGTGACAGAAATCGCCATCGATCGAAAGAGGTGAAAATCCAGGCTGGGAGCGCGCCCATCGCGGAACGCGGGGGTTTCCGGATTGTTACTCGGTCGTGTCCGGTGAGGGCTGGACCGGGTCGGATGCAAGCGCTTACATGTTGGGACGCCCATCGGACCGGCGTCAGGTCACGCCCCCGTGGCCGCGCCGGCAAGAAAGGAGGACGGCATGGCGGTCTTTGCCAGACCACGCCAGGCCTTCGTTATCGCCGGCGTACTGGGGCTGGCGCTCAGCGCCACCGCCTGCGGCACCGGTAACGACAAGAAGAGCGACAACGCCGGCTCCGCGGAGTGCGCCGCATACGAGAAGTACGAGGGGCACGACGGCAAGAAGGTCTCCATCTACGCGTCCATCCGCGACGCCGAGGCCGACCTGCTGGAGCGGTCGTGGGAGCAGTTCACCGAGTGCACCGGCATCGAGATCGACTACGAGGGCAACGCCGAGTTCGAGGCGCAGCTCCCCGTCCGGGTCGACGGTGGCAACGCGCCCGACCTGGCGTTCGTACCCCAGCCGGGTCTGGTGAAGCGGTTCGCGGACGCCGGCAAGCTGAAGGGCCTCGGGGCCGACACCAAGGCCATGGCCGAGCAGAACCTGCCGGCCGACTGGCTGAAGTACGGCACCGTCAACGGCACCCTCTACGGCGTGCCGCTCGGCGCGAACGTCAAGTCCTTCGTCTGGTACTCGCCGAAGACGTTCAAGGAGAAGGGCTGGGAGGTCCCGACCACCTGGGATCAGCTCATCGCCCTGAGCGACAAGATCGCCGCCAGCGGCATGAAGCCGTGGTGCGCCGGCATCGAGTCCGGTGACGCCACCGGCTGGCCGGCCACCGACTGGATCGAGGACGTGCTGCTGCGCACCCAGGGCCCCGAGGTCTACGACCAGTGGACGACCCACGCCATCCCGTTCAACGACCCGCGGGTCGTCGAGGCGGTCGACAAGGCCGGCACCATCCTCAAGAACGAGAAGTACATGAACGGCGGCTTCGGCGGCGTGAAGAGCATCGGCACCACCGCCTTCGGTGAGGCCGGCCTGCCGATCACCACCGACAAGTGCGCCATGCACCGGCAGGCGTCGTTCTACGCCAACCAGTTCCCGGACAACACCAAGGTGGCCGAGGACGGCGACGTGTTCGCGTTCTACTTCCCGGCCATCGACCCGGCCAAGGGCAAGCCCGTGCTGGGTGCCGGCGAGTTCGTCGTCGCCTACGCCGACCGCCCGGAGGTCCAGGCGGTGCAGACCTACCTCGCCTCCGGCGAGTACGTCAACAGCCGCGCCAAGCTCGGCAACTGGGTCACGGCGAACAACAAGCTGGACATCGCCAACGTCGCCAGCCCGATCGACAAGCTCTCCGTCCAGATCCTGCAGGACAAGACCGGCGTCTTCCGCTTCGACGGATCCGACCTGATGCCGGCCGCCGTCGGCGCGGGGACGTTCTGGAAGGGCATGGTCGAGTGGATCAACGGCAAGGACACCGCGTCGGTGCTCCAGGGCATCGAGAGCAGCTGGAAGTGATCTGAGCGGTGGGCCGGTCCGCGCACGCGGACCGGCCCACCGGCGGATCCGGACCTGGGAGGGTCGATGGAGTTCGACTTCGCGGAGGAACAGCCGAAGTTCCTCATGCTGATGTACGGGCTGATCGCTTTCGTCGCGGTGGTGGGCGGTCTGCTCCTGCTCCTCGACGTGGTGCCGGCCTGGTTCGCCCGGCGTCGGGAGGCGCAGCTCGTCGCCGCGTCCGCCGGCGGCGCCCCGCTTCCCCGGCGCCCGAAGCAACGGGAAGGGCTCTTCGCGCTCTTCTTCCTGCTGCCGACGGTGCTGCTGCTCAGCATCGGGCTGGTCGTGCCGGCCGTCCGCACCACGATGCTCTCCTTGATGGACAAGGACAGCAACGAGTGGGTGGGACTGGCCAACTACAGCTGGATGTTCTCCGACAGCTCGATCATCCGGGTGCTGACCAACACCCTGATCTGGGTGATCCTGGTCCCGCTGGTGGCGACCAGCTTCGGCCTGATCTACGCCGTGCTGGTGGACAAGGTCCGGTTCGAGGCGGTGGCCAAGTCGCTGATCTTCCTGCCGATGGCGATCTCGTTCGTCGGCGCGAGCATCATCTGGAAGTTCGTCTACGCCTACCGCGGCGAGGGCGACCAGATCGGCCTGCTCAACCAGATCGTGGTCAGTCTCGGCGGCGAACCCAGGCAGTGGCTGCTCGAGTCACCGGTGAACACGCTGCTGCTGATCGTCATCATGGTCTGGATCCAGGCCGGCTTCGCCATGGTGGTGCTCTCCGCGGCCATCAAGGCCATCCCCGCGGACATCGTCGAGGCCGCCCGGCTCGACGGGGTCAGCCCCTGGCAGATGTTCTGGCAGATCACCATGCCGAGCATCCGCCCGGCGCTGATCGTGGTGGTGGTGACCCTCTCGATCGCCACGCTCAAGGTCTTCGACATCGTCCGGACCGCCACCAACGGCAACTACGACACCAGCGTGATCGCCAACGAGATGTACAACCAGGCGTTCCGGTACGGCGAGAACGGGCAGGGCTCGGCGCTCGCGGTCTTCCTCTTCATCCTGGTCATCCCGATCGTGATCTACCAGATCCGCAACCTCCGTCAGCAGCGGGAGGGCTGAGATGACGACCGCAACGCCCACCGTCGCCGCCGGCACCCAGAAGACCGACGGCCGTACGCCCGGCACCGCCGCGCGGGTCCGCAAGCGGCTGAACAGCCGTACCGCGACCATCGTCTCGATCGTCATCGCGGTGGTCTGGACCATCCCGACCTTCGGCCTCTTCATCTCCTCGCTCCGGCCGGAAGACGAGATCAAGACCACCGGCTGGTGGACCACCTTCACCAACCCGCAGTTCACGCTGGAGAACTACCAGCAGGTCCTGTTCGGCCGGTCCTCGTCGTCCGGGCAGCTGGCCAGCTACTTCATCAACTCCCTGGCGATCACCATCCCGTCGGTCCTCTTCCCGATCGCCTTCGCCTCCCTGGCCGCGTACGCGCTGGCCTGGATCAACTTCCGGGGCCGGGACTGGGCCTACATCGCGATCTTCGCGTTGCAGATCGTGCCCCTGCAGATGGCCCTGGTGCCGCTGCTGAAGTTCTTCTCCACCGGCGTCACCGTCGCCGGCATCACCCTGATGCCGGCCTGGGACCTGGTCGACGAACAGAAGTTCGCCCAGGTGTGGTTCGCGCACACCTGCTTCGCGCTCCCGTTCGCCGTCTACCTGCTGCACAACTTCATCTCGCAGCTACCCGGCGACCTGATGGAGGCGGCCCGGGTCGACGGGGCCAGCCACCCGAAGATCTTCCGCACCATCGTGCTGCCGCTGATCACCCCGGCGCTGGCCGCGATCGGCATCTTCCAGTTCCTCTGGGTCTGGAACGACCTGCTGGTCGCGCTGATCTTCGCCGGGGGCGGCGACGAGACCGCCCCGCTCACCGTCCGGCTGGCCGAGATGGCCGGTACCCGGGGCAACGAGTGGCAGCGGTTGACCGCCGGCGCGTTCGTCTCGATCGTCGTACCGCTGCTGGTGTTCCTGTCCCTGCAGCGCTACTTCGTGCGAGGCCTGCTCGCCGGCAGCGTCAAGGGCTGACCCGCGGCTCCGCCGCCGCCGGGCCACCGGCGGCGGCGGGCGTGGGGTGGGGAGCGGGGAACCGTGACGAAGATTGATGATGTCGCCCGCCTGGCCGGGGTCTCCACGGCCACCGTCTCGCGGGCGCTCCGGGGCCTGCCGACGGTCTCGGCGGCGACCCGCCGCCGGGTGCTGGCCGCCGCCGAGCAGCTGGAGTACGCCGTCTCCCCCAGCGCCTCCCGGCTGGCCGGCGGCCGGACCGGCACGGTCGCCGTGGTGGTCCCCCGGATCACCCGGTGGTTCTTCGGCGTCGTCGTCGAGACGGTCGAGGATTTCCTCCACCAGGCCGGCTACGACCTGCTGCTCTACAACCTCGGCGGACGGGAGCAGATCCGCCAGCGGGTGCTGCGCACCGCCAACCTGGGCAAGCGGGTGGACGCCATCATGCTGGTCGCCACCCCGCTGCGACCGGCCGAGCTGACCGCCCTCGGCGCGCTGGACCTGCCCGGCGTGATCGTCAGCTCCGGCACCGGCGTGCCCGGCTGGCCCTGCGTACGCATCGACGACGTGGCCGCCGCGCGGTCCGCCACCCGGCACCTGCTCGACCTCGGCCACCGGCGGATCGCGCACATCTCCGGCGACCCCGACGACGAACTCGCCTTCACCACCCACCTGGACCGGCGCCGCGGCTACCGGGAGGCGCTGCGCGCGGCCGGGCTGCGCCCGGACCCGAGCCTGGACATCGAGTCGCAGTTCACCATCGACGGCGGCACCCGGGCCACCGAGGAGCTGCTGCGCCGCGGCGACCCGCCGACGGCGATCTTCGCGGCCTGCGACGAGATGGCGATGGGTGCCATGACGGCACTGCGCGAGGCCGGACTGCGGGTGCCGCAGGACGTCAGCGTCGTCGGCATCGACGACCACGACCTGGCCGGCGCGCTCGGGCTGACCACGATCGCGCAGCCCGCGGCGGAGCAGGCCCGGCTCGCCGCCCGGCTGCTGCTCGACCCGCTCGGCGGGCGGCCGCTGGACCCGCCGGACGGCGACGCCCCGCCCGGCTCGCCGGTGATCCTGCCCACTCGGCTGGTCGTGCGCGAATCGACCGCGCCACCCCGGGCACACTGAACGACAGTCGTCCCGCCCCGGCGGGCAGTCACGCACCCGACGACCGGCTCGACGCACAGGAGAAGGCCCTGAACAGCAACCCGACGCAGCAGGACGAGTCCGCCCCCGGCTGGTGGACCGAGGCCGTCATCTACCAGATCTACCCGCGCTCCTTCGCCGACTCCGACGGCGACGGCGTCGGCGACCTGCCGGGCGTCACCGCCCGCCTCGACCACCTCGTCGAGCTGGGCGTCGACGCGGTCTGGCTGTCGCCGTTCTACCCGTCGCCGCAGGCGGACGCCGGCTACGACGTGGCCGACTACCGGGACGTGGACCCGCTCTTCGGCACGCTCGCCGACGCCGACAAGCTGATCGCCGAGGCGCACGCCCGCGGCCTGCGGGTGATCGTCGACCTGGTGCCCAACCACACGTCGTCGGCGCACCGATGGTTCCAGGCCGCGCTGGCCGCCGCGCCCGGCAGCCCCGAGCGCAACCGGTACGTCTTCCGTGACGGCCTCGGTCCGGACGGCGACCGGCCGCCGAACGACTGGCAGAGCGTCTTCGGCGGACCGGCCTGGACCCGGATCACCGAGCCGGACGGCCGCCCCGGCCAGTGGTACCTGCACCTGTTCGACACCGGGCAGCCCGACCTGAACTGGGACAACCCGGAGGTCCGCGCCGAGTTCCTGGACGTGCTGCGGTTCTGGCTGGACCGCGGGGTCGACGGCTTCCGGGTCGACGTGGCGCACGGCCTGATCAAGCAGGCCGATCTCGCGGACTGGCAGGAGCCGCAGGAGATCCTCTCCGGCAGGGAGGTGGAGAAGCCCCGGCCGCCGATGTGGGACCAGGACGGCGTGCACGAGGTCTACCGGGACTGGCGCCGGGTGCTGGACCGCTACCCCGGGGAGCGGATCCTGGTCGCCGAGGCCTGGGTCGAGCCGGCCGAGCGGCTGGCCCGCTACGTGCGCCCGGACGAGATGCACCAGGCGTTCAACTTCGAGTACCTGCTGGCCGCCTGGACCGCGCCGGCCCAGTACGCGGTGATCACCCGCTCGCTGGAGGCCACCGACGCGGTCGGCGCCCCGACCACCTGGGTGCTCTCCAACCACGACGTGGTGCGGCACGCCTCCCGGCTCGGCCTGCCGGTCGGCACCCCCCGGCCGAACGGCATCGGCATCGGCGACCCGCAGCCGGACGCCGCGCTCGGCCTGCGCCGGGCCCGGGCGGCCACCCTGCTGATGCTCGCGCTGCCCGGCTCGGCCTACCTCTACCAGGGCGAGGAGCTGGGGCTGCCGGAGCACACCACGATGCCCGAGGAGGCCCGCCAGGACCCCACCTGGATGCGCAGCGGGCACACCCAGCGCGGCCGGGACGGCTGCCGGGTGCCGGTCCCGTGGGAGGCCGACGCCCCGTCGTACGGCTTCGGGCCGACCGACGCCAGCTGGCTGCCGCAGCCGCCGATGTGGGCCGAGTACGCGCTGGACCGCCAGCGCGGCGTCGCCGGCTCCACCTACGAGCTGTACCGGTCCGCGCTCAAGCTGCGCCACGAGCACGGCCTGGGCCGGGGCACGCTGGCCTGGCTCGCCTCCGGCGACGAGGTGCTCTCGTTCCGCAACGCCGGGCTGACCGTGCTGACCAACTTCGGCGCCGCCCCGGTGCCGGTGCCGGCCGGCGGCGAGCTGGTGCTGTCCAGCGCCCCGCTGACCGAGGACGGCGCGGTACCCACCGACGTGACGGTCTGGGTCCGCGCCTGAGGCTGACTGTGACGGCTCTGCGGCACATCTGTGCCGCAGAGCCGTCACGCTCGTCGCGACCTCACCGGCCGGCCGGCTCTACAACCGTTCGGCGCGGGTGGTCAGCAGCTCGTGCACGTCGGCGATGTCCTTCGGCGAGGTCCGCGACGCCAGCCAGTACATGATCCCGGTCGGGATGAAGAAGAGCTGGAACGCGGCCAGCCCGACGGCGTAGTTCAGGGGCGGCGGGAACGCCGCCCGCAGCCCGTGGAAGGCCACCCCGACCAGGTAGTTACCACCGGCCCGGCCCACCCCGTTGACCAGGTTGCCGAGGCTGTAGACGGTGCCCCGGTGCTCGGGCGGGTTGACGTCGGCGATCAGCGCGAACCAGTTCGGCGAGTTGGCCGAGGTCAGCGCCAGCGCCAGCACCGCGGTGAGCAGGCTCAGCCCGACGGTCGGCTCGGTGACCACGCTCGCCAGCACCGCCCGCACCACCGCGCCGTTGGCGGCGCCGTCGGGCACGTCGATGCGGATCGGCACGAAGAAGAGCACCAGGTAGAACGGCAGCGCCGCGAGGATGCCGACCGCCGCGACCAGGGCCCGGCCCCGGGGCGTACGCCGGTGCAGCGCGTCGCCGGCCAGCCCGCCGACGATGGAGAACACCCCGCCGAGCTGGAACAGGGTGGCGAAGACGCTGCCCACCACCACCGCCGTCCCGGCGGTGTAACCCTGCGCCTCGGCCCGTTCGGTGAACAGCACCGGCAGCCAGACCAGCGAGCCGAAGGCCGCCTGCGCGGTGAGGCCCTGCAGGATCAGCCAGCGGTTGGTCCGCCGGCCGAGGATCCGGGGCAGGTCGGCGCGGCTGATCCGGTAGTCGTACTCGGCGCCGGAGGCCAGCGCGTCGGCCAGCTCCGGCTGGCTCTGGCCGCGCCGGATGTCGTAGGTGAACAGGTAGGCCGCGGTGGCGGCCAGCCCGACCACGGTCAGCACCAGGAACGGCCGCCGCCAGTCGGTGGCCCCGAGCAGCCCACCGACCAGCGTGCCGGCCAGCGTGCCGACGCCCTGGGAGAGCCCCCAGAAGCTCATCACCAGCCCTCGGCGACGGGGTGAGATCAGGTCGGTGACCACCGAGAAGCCGACCGAACCGACCGCGCCGAGGCCGACCGCGGCGAGCAGTTGCGCGGCCAGGAAGGCGGGGTAGTTCCCGGCGACCGCGCTGCCGCCGGTGCCGAGCGCCCAGATCAGCGTGCCGACCATGAGCAGCGACTTCCGGTTGGCGCGGTCGCCGACGTACGCCCAGGCCACCGCGGCCACCGCGCTGGCCAGGAAGCTCACCGCGGTGACCAGGCCGAGCAGCCGCTCGGGCACGTCGAACGCGTCGGCGATCGACCCGTACAGCGGGGGCACCAGGCCGATCGCCACGTTGTCCAGCGAGGCGAGCAGCACGAAGACCAGCACGCTGTAGAACCGGTGCGCGGCCGTACCGCCCCAGGCCCGCGTCGGCCCACCGCTGGTCAAGGTCATGTGCGGCAGCCAACCAGGATCAGGTCACGAGCGGGTGAAGGCGCGCGTGCCGCTCACTCACCCCTCGACGTCGGGCCGGTCGAGGAAGTGGTCGCGGGCGGCGGCGTACCGCTCGCGGATGGCGGGGACCGGGTCGGCGGCGTACTCCTCGGTGCCGCCCAGCGACCAGGCGGGCGGCGTCGCGCCGCCCAGGGCGACCCAGGCGGCCTGGCGGGCCGCGCCGTCGGCGACGTACTCCCCCGCCGGCGGGACGACCACCGGGACGCCGAGCACCTGCGGGGCGATCCGGCACACGGCCGCCGAGCGCGCCCCGCCGCCGACCAGGATCACCCGGCGGACGGTGGCGCCCTGCGCGGTCAGCGCGTCCAGCCCGTCGGCGAGCGCGCAGAGCATCCCCTCGACGGCCGCCCGGGCCAGGTGGGCCGGAGTCGAGGTGCGCAGGGTCAGCCCGTGCACCGCACCGGTGGCCAGCGGCCGGTTCGGGGTCCGCTCGCCCTCCAGGTAGGGGACCATGACCAACCCGTCGGCGCCGGCCGGGGCGGAGAGCGCCAGGTCGGCCAGCTCGTCCAGGCCGACCCGGAGCATCGCGGCGGCGGCGTCGAGCACCCGGGCCGCGTTGAGCGTGCAGACCAGCGGCAGGTAGCGGCCGGTGGCGTCGGCGAAGCCGGCGACGATCCCGGTGCTGTCGGCGGCCGGGGCGTCGGCGACGCTGAACACCGTCCCGGAGGTGCCGATCGAGACCACGACGTCACCCGGGCCGGCCCCGACGCCGAGGGCGGCGGCGGCGTTGTCCCCGGTTCCGGGGCCGAGCAGCGGGCCGTCACCGGTCCACGGCCGGCCGGGGCCGGGCGGCCAGGGCAGGCCGGACGGCGCCTCGGCCAGGTTGGCGAGCGGTTCCCGGAACGCCGCGGGGTGCAGGACGCCCGCCCGCTCCGCCGGCCCGAGCACGGTCGGCACGTGCAGCCGCCGGCCGAAGGCCCGCTCCAGCAGGTCGAGCCGGTATTCCCCGGTGGCCGGGGACCAGTAGCCGGTGCCGCTGGCGTCACCGCGGTCGGTGCGCAGCGCGGCCAGCCCGGGCGCGCCGGCCAGCCGCCAGGTCAGCCAGTCGTGCGGCAGGCAGACCGCGGCCACCCGCTCGGTGGGCTCGTGGGTGGCGAGCCACCGGAGCTTGGTGACGGTGAAGCTGGCCACCGGCACGCTGCCCACCGCCTCGGCCCAGAACCGCCGGCCCGCCTCCCCGCCGCCGGCCTCCGCCACCAGGTCGGCGGCGGCGCCGGCCGACCGGGTGTCGTTCCACAGCAGGGCCGGCCGGGTGACCCGCCCCTCGTCGTCGAGGCAGACCATGCCGTGCTGCTGGCCGGCGACGGAGACCGCCGCGACGTCGGACAGCCCGCCGGCCGCCTCGACGGCCGTGCCCAGGGCACGCCACCAGGCCTCCGGGTCGACCTCGGTGCCGTCCGGGTGCGGCGCCCGACCCTGCCGGAGCAGGACGCCGGTCTCCGCGTCCCGGACGACCACCTTGCAGGACTGGGTGGAGGAGTCCACTCCGGCGACGAGGGTCACGGCCGGCCGCCTCAGCGGGCGCCGAGCAGGTGCTCGACGGCGAGCTGGTTGAGCCGGACGAAGCCGAAGCCCCGGGCGGCCACCGCGTCGACGTCCAGCTCCTCGAAGGCGGACCGGTCGGCGAGCAGGTCGGCGTACGTCTCGCCGGGGGCGAGCGTCGGGGTGCTCAGCTCGGCGACCTTCGCCGCGGCCAGCGCCTCGGCCACCTCCGGGTCGGCGCGGAACGCCGCGGCCCGCTCCCTGAGCAGCAGGTACGTCCGCATGTTCGCCTCGGCCGAGGCCCAGACCCCGGCGAAGTCCTCGGTGCGCGACGGCTTGTAGTCGAAGTGCCGGGGGCCCTCGTAGGCGGGCGCGCCGCCCGGGCCGCCGTTCTCCAGCAGGTCGACCAGGGCGAACGCGTTGAGCAGGTCACCGTGGCCGAAGACCAGGTCCTGGTCGTACTTCACGCCGCGCTGGCCGTTGAGGTCGATGTGGAACAGCTTGCCCTGCCAGAGCGCCTGGGCGATGCCGTGGGCGAAGTTCAGGCCGGCCATCTGCTCGTGCCCCACCTCGGGGTTGAGGCCGACCAGCTCCGGGTGGGCGAGGGTGGAGATGAAGGCGAGCGCGTGCCCGACGGTGGGCAGCAGGATGTCGCCACGCGGCTCGTTCGGCTTGGGCTCGAGCGCGAAGCGCAGGTCGTAGCCGCGATCGAGGACGTACTGGGTGAGCAGGTCGACGGCCTCGCGGTAGCGGTCCAGCGCGGCCCGGACGTCCTTGGCCACGTCGTACTCGGCGCCCTCCCGGCCGCCCCACATGACGAACGTGCGGGCGCCCAGCTCGGCGGCGAGGTCGACGTTGCGCAGCACCTTGCGCAGCGCGTAGCGCCGGACGTCGCGGTCGTTGCTGGTGAAGCCGCCGTCCTTGAACACCGGGTGGGTGAAGAGGTTGGTGGTCACCATCGGCACCACCAGGCCGGTCTCGTCGAGGGCCTTGCGGAACCGGGCGATGTGCTGGTCGCGGCTGGCCGGGTCGGCCCCGAACGGCACCAGGTCGTCGTCGTGGAAGGTGATCCCGTACGCGCCGAGCTCGGCGAGCCGGTGCACCGCCTCGACCGGGTCGAGCTCCGGCCGGGTGGCGTCGCCGAACGGGTCGCGGGCCTGCCAGCCCACCGTCCAGAGGCCGAAGGAGAACTTGTCGGCAGGGGTGGGACGGGGTGCCATGGCAGACCTCCGGGGTATCGTCCGCTATTTGTTCAGTGGTTGAATTAAATGCCGCACCTGTGGCAGTGTCAAGGGGTGCGCCGACCCGACACTCCCGCCGCGGCGGTCCGGCAGGGCAGCCTGCGCGAGCTGAACCTCGCCGTGGTGCTGGGCCGGATCGCCGCCGCCGAGCGCCCGCCGTCCCGGGCCGAGCTGGCCGCTGAGACCGGGCTCACCCGGGCCACCGTCTCCGCCGTGGTGGAGGACCTGGTCAACGGGCGGTTGGTCGCCGAGGCGGAGCCGACACCGCGTACCGGCGCGGGCCGGCCGGCCCGCGGCCTGGTGCTCGCCGACGACGGCCCGGCCGGGCTCGGCCTCGAGGTCAACGTCGACTACCTGGCCGCCTGCGTGGTCGACCTCGGCGGCCGGGTGCGGCACCACACCGTGCGCCGGGCCGACCTGCGGCCGGTCTCCCCCGCCGAGACTCTCGCCCGGCTGGTCGAGCTGGCCGCCCGGGCCCGGGCCGACGCCGCCGACCAGGGACTCACCCTGGCCGGCGCGGCGCTCGCCGTGCCCGGCCTGGTGGACGACGCCGGGCTGGTCCGCCTCGCGCCGAACCTCGGCTGGCGGGACGTGCCGGTTCCCGCGCTGCTCGCCGGCCACCCGCCGCTCACCGAGCGGATCGAGGGCGTGCCGGCGCTGGTCGTCGACAACGAGGCCAACCTGGCCGCGCTCGGCGAGCTGCACGCCGGGCCGCCCGGGCCGGCCAGTTTCCTGCACATCTCCGGCGAGGTCGGCATCGGCGCCGGCATCGTGCTGGACGGCGACCTCTTCCGGGGCGCGCGCGGCTGGAGCGGCGAGATCGGTCACATCCCGGTCCGCCCCGAGGGCCGGCCGTGCCGGTGCGGCGGCCGCGGCTGCCTGGAGCGGTACGCCGGCCAGGAGGCCGTCCTCGCCGCGGCCGGACTGGCCGGGGCCGACCTGCCGGCGGACACCGCGGCAGCCCGGCTGGCGGAGCTGGCCGGGGCCGGCGAGCCGGCCGCCCTGCGCGCCCTGCACGAGGCCGGCACCGCCCTCGGCGTGGCGGTCGCGGCCGTGGTGAACCTGCTGGACCTGGACACGGTGGTGCTCGGTGGCGGATACGCCCCGCTGGCCCGCTGGCTGTGCCCGCCGGTGCTCGCCGAGATCTCCGGGCGGGTGCTGACCGCCGCCTGGTCGCCGGTCACCGTCCGCCCGGCGACGCTCGGCGCGGCCGCCGCGGCGGTCGGCGCGGCCGGCTCGGTGGTACGCCGGATCGTCGAGCGCCCCGGCGGCTGGCTGGCCCGGGCGAGCTGATCGCGCGACCCGCTGCCGGCGCCGTGGTCCTGGTACGGCCGGCCGGTTTCGACGGGCGCCGGCGGGCGGCGAGCTGTTCGGTGAGCGGCGGGGCCGGCGCGCCCGGGTCGGGGGCCGGCGGTCAGGCCGTCCGGGCCACCGACTGCTCGTCCGCCGGCCACTCCGGCGGCGCCCCGAGCGCCTGCTCGGCCGTGCCGGCCCCGGGCGGCCAGGGCCCGACCGGCTCGACGGAGCGGACCGAGGCGTCCCGCCGGCGGGCCGCCTCGTCGAACTCCCGCATCCCGGCCAGCAGCGCCTGCCGGCCGGCCGGCGTCATGTCCGCGAGGATCGCGGCGAGCTGCTGCCGGCGGTCGTCCCGCAGCTCGGCGAGGAGCCGGCGGGCCTCCGGGGTGAGGTGCAGCGAGATCTCCCGGCGGTCGAACCGGCCGGGCTCGCGCTCCAGCAGGCCGGCGGCGACCAGCCGGTCGCAGAGCCGGCTGGCCGAGGAGAGCAGCATGTCGAGGCCGGTGGCGAGCCGGCGCAGATTGATCCCGTCCTGCTGCTCGACCACCATCACGGCACGCAGCTGCGCCCCGGAGATCCGGCTCGTCGTCCGTTCGCGCGAAGCCTCCCACACGGTCAGCAGGGCACCGGCCGCCGCGTCCAGCTCGGCAGCCATACTCGTGTCGGGTCCCGGTGGACCGTGCAGTTCCGCCATGGTGGGCCCGAGACTACTCCGCCTCGGCTGGTCTTTGGGCTTGTGATAGGAGCGACGATGAGCGAACCGGTCAACCAGGCACGGCGCACCCTCGTCGAGTCGCCCGCCGACCTGCTGGTGGACCGGGTCGCCGCCGTGCTCGCCGGGTCGTACGGCGTCACCGGCACCGAGCTGCTCCAGGTCGACTACCGGCTCGCCACGCTGCTGCCGCTGCACGACGGGGAACCGGTCACCGGGCCGGGGCATCCGGCGTGGCGCTGCTTCGACCACCAGACGCCGGTCGTCGTCGACCAGGTCGGCTACCTGCCGGTGTCGATGCGCGGGGAACGGCGCGGGGTGCTGCGGGTCACCCCGGTGCCGGACGACCCGGCGGCGCTCGACGAGCTGACCGAGATCGCCACCGCGCTGGCCCACGAGCTGGCCGCCGTCTCGGCGGGCACGGACGTGTACCGGACCGCCCGGCGCAGCCGGCGGCTCACCCTCGCCGCCGAGATGCAGTGGGACATGCTGCCCGGCCGCAGCCGCACCCGCCCCGCGTTCAGCCTGGCCGGGCAGCTGGAGCCGGCGTACGCGGTGCGCGGCGACAGCTTCGACTGGTCCGACGACGGCGACCGGGTCTGGCTGGCGACCATCAACGGCTCCGGTGAGGGCGTCGACGCGGCGATGCTCACCACCCTCGCCACCCACGCGCTGCGCAACGCCCGGCGGGCCGGGCTGGGCCTGGCCGACCAGGCCGCACTGGCCGACCAGGCCATCTACGACCTGCACCGGGGCAACCAGTACCTGGCCGTCCTGCTGATGCAGCTGGACCTGCGGACCGGGGTGGTCACGGTGGTCGACGCCGGCTCGCCCCGGCTGGTGCTGGTCCGCGACGGCGAGGTGACCGAGCAGCCGCTGGAGGAGCAGTTCCCGCTCGGCATGTTCGAGGCGACCGACTACCGGGAGCAGTACCTGCAGCTGCGCCGCGGGGACCGGCTCTTCGTGGTCAGCGACGGGGTGATCGACGCGACCGGGCAGGACCTCCGGTACGGCGAGACCGCGCTGGACCGGTTCCTGCGCCGGACCGGCCCGATGGAGCCGCTGGACGCGGTCCGCTCGCTCATCGGCGACCTGCGGGCGTTCGTGGCCGGCGACCTGGTGGACGACGCCGTGGTGGTCTGCCTGGACTGGACCGGCCCGCAGCCGTGACCCGCCGCCGGGGCGTTCAGTATGCGCCGCGCCCGCGCAGCACCGCGCCGAAGGTCTTCCACAGGATCGTCAGGTCCGCCGCGAGCGACCAGTTCTCCACGTAGTAGAGGTCCAGCCGGATGCCGTCCTCCCAGCTCAGGTCGGACCGGCCGCTGACCTGCCAGAGCCCGGTCATGCCGGGCTTGACCAGCAGCCGCCGGGCCACGTCGCCGTCGTAGCGGGCCACCTCGGAGGGCAGCGGCGGGCGGGGGCCGACCAGGCTCATCTGCCCCAGCAGGACGTTGACCAGCTGCGGCAGCTCGTCCAGGGACCACTTGCGCAGCAGCCGGCCGATCCGGGTGACCCGGGGGTCGTCGCGGATTTTGAACATCAGCCCGTCGGTCTCGTTCCGGGCGGCCAGCTCGGCCCGCAGCGCGTCCGCGTTCACCACCATGGTGCGGAACTTGAACACGCCGAACTCCCGGCCGCCCAGGCCGACCCGGGTCTGCCGGAACAGCACCGGCCCCCGGCTGTCCAGCCGGATGGTCAGCGCGATGACCGCCAGCAGCGGCAGCAGCAGCGCCACGGCCAGCGAGGCGGCGGCCCGGTCGACGAAACCCTTGACCAGCTTCCGGGCGCCCCGGAACTCGGGCGCCTCGACGTGGATCAGCGGCAGCCCGGCCACCGGCCGGGTGTGGATGCGCGGGCCGGCCACGTCGGTCAGCGCCGGGGCGACCACCAGGTCGACGCCGGTGCCCTCCAGCTGCCACCCCAGTCGGCGCAGCCGGGTGGCGGTCAACTCGCCGGAGGCGGTGACCGCGACGGTGTCCGCGCCGATCGCGGTGGCCGCCTCCGGGATGCCCCGCAACGAGCCGACCACCGGCACGTCGCCCAGCCGCTGCGCGACCGGGGCCAGCAACGCGTCCGGGATGCAGGCGCCGACCACCTGGTAGCCGGCGTACGGCTCGCGGCGCAGCGTGTGCACCAGCTCCAGCACGTGCGCGGTGTCGCCGACCACCAGCACCTTGCGCGACCAACCGGCACCCCGGGACCGGGCGCGGTGCAGTCGCTTGCGGGCGGCGAACCGGGCCACCTCGAGCCCGAGCGTGCCCACCCCGAAGGAGATGGCGAGGAAGCCACGGGAGACGCCGACGTCGGCGATGTAGCCGGCGATCGCGATCCCGCCGGCCAACCGCAGGCTGGCCGCGCTGACCCGCCGGTACTCGTCCGCGCCGTAGCCGAGCACCCGGTCGTCGTAGCAGCCCAGCGCCTTGAGCGAGACCAGCCAGGCGAGCACCAGCCCGGGCGCCACCAGCACGTACGGGATCTTGGACCCGCTCGGGGTCTCCTCGCCGAACCGGGCGACGTAGCCGACCAGCACGGCGACGGTCAGGATGGTGGTGTCGAGCACCACCAGGACCCGGGCGTAGGCCCGCTCGTCGGCGCGGGCCACCAGGCCGGACGGCGGGCCGTCCGGTCGCGACGGCGTCCGGGCGGGGGTCAACAGCGTCGCCGAGGTCACCGGCCCTCCCACTTCGCTCGCCGACGGCCCCGGTCGCGGCCGGCCCGGATCGCGGGACCGGCGGTGCCGGGAGCACGACGACATCCTGCCCCGACAACTATGGTGGCCGATTGCTTCCGACGTATTGCCGTCACTTTTCCCGACCGGCCGCGGACGGAAAAGGGCCCGGCGTACCGGATCCAGCGGTACGACGGGCCCTTTTTCAGGCTGTCGGACGGGTCAGCCGGGCGCCTTGCGCAGCGCGATGGCCTTGAGGAAGATCTCGCCGATCTTGGTCGGGTCCTCGGTGACGAACGCGCCGCCGCCGGTGACCTTCGTGATGGATTCCAGCTCGGCCTTGCTGACGTCGTTGCCGATGCCGATGATCACGACCTGGATCGGGCGCTCCGGGTCCTTGACCTTGTCGAGCTCGGAGAGCAGCTTCTGCTGGGAGATGCCGTTGGCGTCCTCGTTCTTGCCGTCGGTGAAGAGCACGATCGAGTTCACCCGACCCGGCTCCCAGCGCTCCTGGACTTCCTTGTAAGCCGCGAGCATCGTGTCGTAGAGGCCGGTGTCGCCCTTCGAGGACCGGATGCCGCTGAGCGACTGCTCGAGCTGTCCCCGCGTGTTCGACAGCCGGCCGATGGGGACCAGTTGCCGGTAGTCGCGGGCACCGTCCAGGTTGGTGGAGAAGGTCCAGAGCCCGATCGACCAGGAGTCGTCGAAGAGGGTCAGACCGCGGCGCGCCGCCTCGACGGTGACCTGCTGCCGGGTGGCGTTGCCGGCGCTGGGCACCTCGGCCTTCATCGAGCCGGAGACGTCGATGACGGCCAGCATCCGACCGGACTGGGTGGCGATCGACCAGCTGGAGACGGCGTTGCCGATCGCGGCCGCGTCGAGCCCGCCGGCGGCGCTGCCGCCCGTGGCCGGGGGCGCCGACGCGCCACCGGCCGGGCTGGGCGCGCCCGCCGGAGCGGCGAAGCCCTGGCCCCAGTTGCCGTCCGGGCCGCGCAGCGACTGCGCCGCCAGCCGGTCGCGGAAGCCGGGCGTGGTGAGCACCTCGAAGAGCACCCGGGCCGCGGCGGCCTTGGCCGGCTCGATGCCGGGCAGCACCGCGTACGGGTAGTCCAGCGGCATCGGCGCCGGCTCCAGGTAGAGCGCGGCCAGCGGGACCGGCGGCTTCCTGCTGTTGTAGGCGATCACGTCCTCTTCGGAGAGCGGCGCGGCGCCGAGGCCGCTGGCGATCGCCGTCGGGTCCGCGGAGGTCGGGAACCGGGCGAGCAGGTCCTGGCGGAGTTTCGAGCGGCTGTTGGCCAGCGCGCGCAGCGCGCCGACGGTGTCCCGCTGCGCGTCCGGTCCCCCGGCGGCCGCGGCCGCGGCGGTCAGCGAGAGCAGCCCGGAGAGCCCGGCGGCGTCGGTCGTGGGCTCGACGATCCCGGTGTTCAGCGGCCGGTCACTCTTCAACTGGGCGAGCAGGTTGTTCCAGGACAGCTTCTTCTCCGGCCAGCCCAGTCGGGAGGCGATCGGCTCGGGCATCGCCACGACCACCGGGCTGCGCGCGATGGACGCGCCGTTGGCCGGGTCGAAGGCGGCCGCGCCGCCGTCCTGCAGTCGGGCCAGCCAGGTGGAGGAATCCGGGATCCAGACGTCCGGACTGACCGCGGTGCCGCTGGCCTGGCCGACGCCGGCCAGCACCGCGCCGTGCTTGGCGGCCACCGTGGCGGCCACCTCGACCGGGTCGGACGCCGACACCGTCACCGCGATGCAGGTGCCACCGACCGCCGCCCCGTCCGCGACCCACTTGTCGGCGGCGCCGCCGACGGCGGGGGCGAGCTCGGACGCCACCGCGACGGAGAGCTCGATCCTGCCCGAGCAGTCCGGCCCGGCGAGCTGCCGATAGCCGAACCAACCTCCCCCGGTGACGACGAGGACGCCGACCGCTGCTGCGGCGACGGCTCCGGTGAGGTTTGAACGCATGCGATGGCGGCCTGCTGACACGCAGACCATCTTGCGTATTTCAAGGGGGTACTGCCATAACCGTTCGGACGAAAGTTACGGAGGAGAAACAGTTGATCACCTTTTTGCGACTCTGAGTGATGGGTCAGCCTCAAGGCGTTGCCGCGTCAGGGTTTCCGGTGGCTCAGGGCAGGACGCAGGTGGGGCTCGGCACCGGCACCGGCTCGCCCACGGGGCTCGGCACGCCGGTGGTCGGATCGACCCGGAACACCCGGATCATGTCGGCCCGCTCGTCGGCCACGTAGAGGTGCGCACCGGCCAGCGCGAAGTGCCGCGGCCACTCCCCGCCGGTGTCCACCTCGGCGACCGGCTCCGGCACCTCGCCGGCGAGGGAGAAGACCGCGACCGTGCCCACCCCCCGGTTGGCGACGTACAGGAAGCGCCCGTCCGGCCCGACCGCGACCTCCGACGGCTGCACGTGCCCGGCCCGCTCGCTGGCCTCGGTCCGGGCCCGCTGGTGCAGCGCGCCGCCGATCAGCTCGTAGCTGGTGACCGAGGCGTCCAGCTCGCCCACCAGGTAGCAGCGCCGGCCGTCCGGATGCCGGGCCAGGTGCCGGGGGCCGGCCCCGGCGTGGGTACGCACCCGGGGCGCCCGGGGCACCAGCCGCCCGGTGGCGGCGTCCAGGTCGTACCGGTAGACCGAGTCGGTGCCCAGGTCGACCGCGAGCAGCGGCCCCCGCCCCGGATCCGGCGACACCATGTGGGCGTGCGCCCGGTCCTGGCGCTCCGGGTCCGGGCCGTGCCCCTGGTGCTGCACCAGGTCGGTGCGCTCGCCCGGCACCCCCTGCGGGTCCAGCGGCAGCACCGACACGCTGCCGTCGCCGTAGTTCGCCACGAACAGGTGCCGGCCGTCCGGGGCGACCGCCAGGTGGCAGGGCTCGGTGCCGCCGCTGAGCCGGCAGCCGAGCGAGCTCAGCCCGCCGTCGGGTTCCACCCGCCAGGCGCTGACCTCACCGGTGGGCAGCTCGTTGACGGCGTAGAGCACGGGCAGGGCCGGATGCCGGACCAGGAAGGACGGCGACGCGGTGACCGCGACCGTGCCCAGCGGGGTGAGCGCGCCGGAGTCCGGGTCCCGCCGGGCCGCCACGATGCCCGTGGCCCGGCCGCCGCTGTGCTCCGTGTAGCCGCCGATGTGGACGATCGTGTCCTGACCTGTCACCGGATCCACCCTCCGCCCGCTCCTGCGTCGATCCAACCAGAGGCTTCCCGGAATGCCGGACCCTTAGCCCTGATTCGACCCGCCCGGTTCCGGCCCGGGCCGGGCGGTCCGGTCGGCCCGCCGGGTCAGGCCGCGGGCACCGGCTCGCCGCGCTGCCGGGCCACGTGCTCGACCAGCGCGATCAGCACGAGCTTGGCGGACTGCCGGTCCCGGGCGTCGCAGAGCACCAGCGGCACCTCGGGGTCCAGGTCGAGGGCCTGGCGTACGGTCTCCAGGCTGAACCGGCGGGAGCCGTCGAAGCAGTTCACCCCGACCACGAACGGGATCCCGCGCTGCTCGAAGTAGTCGATCGACGGGAAGCAGTCGGCCAGCCGCCGGGTGTCGGCGAGCACCACCGCGCCGAGCGCGCCGAAGGCCAGCTCGTCCCAGAGAAACCAGAAGCGGTCCTGGCCCGGCGTGCCGAAGAGGTAGACCTGGAGGTCCTCGTTGATGGTGATCCGGCCGAAGTCCATCGCCACGGTGGTGGTCGACTTGGTCTCCACCCCCGAGATGTCGTCGGTGCCGATCCCGGCGCCGGTCAGCACCTCCTCGGTCTGCAGCGGCCGTACCTCGCTCAGCGCGCTGACCAGCGTCGTCTTGCCGGCTCCGAAGCCCCCGGCGATGAGGATCTTCAGGGCGAGCGGGATCCGGGCCCGCTCACCGTCATAGCGCACGGAGTCCACTGACCACCGCCTTGAGGATGTCGTCGTCGGGCAGGTACGTGGTGGTGCGCGGCGGCTGGTGCACGGCGACCATTCCCCGGGCCAGGAGATCGCCGAGCAGCACCCGGACCACGCCGACCGCGAGGTCGAGGTCGGCCGCCAGCTCCGCCACCGGCACCGGCCGGCCGGCCAGCTCGACCAGGCGGCGGTGCTCCGGTTGCAGTTCCGGATGGGCGTCGACGTCGGCACCGGGCTCGGCCAGCACGTACGCGACCAGGTCGAAGCCGTCGGCGGCGGAGCGGACCCGCCCGCCGGTGAGGGTGTAGGGGCGTACGACGGGGCCGGCGTCGTCGTCCAGCCACTCGTGCTGCGGCCCGGGCGACTCAGTCCGCATCAGCCGCACCCGCCGCCGACCGGGCCGGGGCGGTCAGGTTCTCGCCCACCCGGGTCACCAGCATCGCCATCTCGTACGCCACCAGGCCGATGTCGGCGTCCGCCTCGCTGACCACGGCCAGGCAGGCGCCCTGCCCGGCCGCGGTGACGAGCAGGTACGCGGACTCCATCTCCACCACGGTCTGCCGGACCGGCCCGCCCGCCACGTGCCGGCTCGCCCCCCGGGCCAGGCTGGACAGGCCGGAGGCCAGCGCGCACAGGTGCTCGGCGTCCGCCCGGTCCAGGCCGGCGGAAGAGCCGAGCAGCAGCCCGTCCGCCGACAGCACCACCGCCTCGCGGGCGGGCGGCACCCGGTCCACCAACTCGTCGAGCAACCAGTCGAGATCGGCACTCTGCCTCGTCGGCTGCAGCATCAGGCGTCCCTCTCAGTCGCGGTCAGGGGTTCGGTGGCCGCCGACCCGGCGGGCCGGGCGGCGTCACCGGCCGCAGCGCCGCCGGCCTCGGCCGCAGCGCCGCCGGCCTCGGCGGCAGCACCGGCGGGCCCGGCGACGTCAGCCGGCGCGGCCGAGGCGCCGACCGGCTCGGCCGCACCACCGGCCGGCCCGGCGGGCGGCGCGGCGGGCGGCGCGGCGTCGCCGGCCGGCCGGGCGGGCTCGGCGAGGTCGGCCGGACCGGCCGCAGCACCGGCGGGCTCGGCCGCACCGCCGGTCGATCCGGCGGAGGGTGCGGTCGTACCGCGGCCCGGGTCGCCGCCCTCGGTCGCCGCCCGGCGGCCCCGGGCGGTGCCGGCCTGCAACGCCGACATGAACCGGCGCGCTTCCTCCGGAGTCCGGGACCTCGGCGTCTCGATCACCGGCTGCCGCAGGGTCGGACCGTCCAGGGCCGGCTGCCGCGGAACCGGAGCGTCCACCGCCGGGTGGTCCCCGGACGCCGTCGGCGGGGACGGCGCCGCAGCCGCCGGGCCGGTGGGCGACGCACCCGCCGGTGGCCGGGCAGCGCCCCCCGCCCGCACCGCCGGGCGGGCCGGCCGGCGACGTACCCGCCGGGGCAGCCCGTCGATCTCCCCCGCCGGCGCGGCCGGAGCCGGGCCGGCGAGCGGTCCGGCGGGGTCGGCCGGATCGGCCGGCGCGCCGCCGGGCGCGACCGCCGGCGGACGGGGTCGGGTCGTCCGGGCGGTACGCGGACGGGGCAGGCCGGCCAACCGGTTGGCCCGGTCCATCCGGCGTCGCCCCGGCGTCGCCCCGACCGGCGCCGGCTCCGCGTCGGCCGGCCCCGGCAGCGGGGACGGCTCGGCGGTGACCAGGTCGGCGGGGAGGAGCACCACGGCGGTCAGCCCGGCGGGGTCGGCCGGGCGCAACCGCACCCGGACCCCGTGCCGGGCGGCGAGCCGGGCCACCACGAACAGGCCGAGCCGGGCCGTCTCGCTGGGCTCGAACTCGGGCGAGCGGGCCAGCCGCCGGTTCGCCTCCTCGATCGCCGCGGCCGACATGCCCAGTCCCCGGTCGGTGATCTCGATGGCGTAGCCGTTGGCCACGTGCTCCCCGGCGACCTCGACCCGGGTGTCCGGCGAGGAGAAGGCGGTGGCGTTCTCGATCAGCTCGGCAAGCAGGTGGATCACGTCGCCGACCGCCCGCCCCAGGGCGCCGGCGGACTGCACGGTGGTGATGTCGACCCGGTCGTACGACTCGACCTCGGAGATCGCGCCGCGGATCAGGTCGACCATGGCGACCGGGTTGCGCCAGCCCCGGCCGGGCGCCGCGCCGGCCAGGATGACCAGGTCCTCGGCGTGCCGGCGCAGCCGGGTGGCAAGGTGGTCGACCCGGAACAGCTCGGCCAGCTCGTCCGGGTCCTCGGTGTGCCGTTCCATCCGGTCGAGCAGGGCGAGCTGCCGGTGCACCAGCCCCTGGCTGCGCCGGGCGATGTTGAGGAAGACCTCGTTGAGCCCGCGGCGCAGGGTGACCTCGTCCACCGCGGCCCGCACCGCCGTCCGCTGCACCTCGGTGAAGGCCCGCCCGACCTGGCCGATCTCGTCCGCGCCGTACTCCAGCGGGGGCGCCTCCCGGGCCACGTCGACCTGCTCGCCCCGGCGCAGCCGGGCCACCACGTCCGGCAGCCGGTGTTCGGCCATCTCCAGGGCGGCCGTGCGTACGCCGGTGAGCCGTTGCGCGAGGGACCGGCCGACCCGCAGCGCCACCACGATCGCGACCACGACGGCGGTCAGGCCGAGCAGGCCGGCGGCGGCGAGCCGGACCAGGACCCGCACCGCCAGCGGCACCGACCGCTCGGCCAGGCCGTCGGCCTGGGCCAGCTCGAAGTCCCGCAGCGCCTGCTGGACGGCCTCGTAGCTGGCCTGCCACGCCGGCCCGTCGACCGGTGGCCGGTCGGACCGGTCCGCCGCCACCAGGGTGTCCTGCATGGCGCGCAGCCGGCCGAACGCCTCCTGCTCGGTGAGCCGCTGGTAGCCGGCGCGGTCGGCGTCGGGCAGGTCGGCCACCGCGGTCTCGGCCAGGAACCGCTGGTTGCCGATGGTCTGCACCAGCTGGGTGTGCTCCCCCTCGGCGAACCGGCCGGCGGCCAGCGCCCCGGCCAGCAGCGCGTCGGCCTGGCCGAGCAGCTCCCGGGCGCGACCGAGCGCGGTGACGGCCAGCGCCTGCCGGTTGAGCTCCTGGTCGGGCAGGGTCGCCATGGCGGCGAAGGTCTGGAAGGCCGACGAGATCATCCCGCTGTAGAGGTTGAGCGCGCCGACCCGGTCCACCTCCCGCCGGTCGATGAACCCGCGCCCGACCGGCACCGCGTCCAGGGCGGTGACCAACTGGTCCAGTCGGGTGTCCAGGTGGTCGCCGGCGGCGTCGCGCAGGTCGTCGCCGGCGATCCGGCGGCGCAGCTCGGCCAGCGCCCGGTCGGTGCGCGCCCGCTGCTCGGCCAGCGCCGGCAGCGGCGTGGGCCCGGCGAGCTGGACCACCGAGAGCCGGCGCTCCCGCTGCAACTCGGCCACCACCGCCTCGCCCGGGCGGCCCAGGTCGTAGAGGAGGGTGCGGGCGGCCAGCAGGTCGAGGGCGGGCCCGAAGGTGAGCGTGGTGGCGAAGATCCAGAGCGCCAGCAGGGCGGTGACCGGAACGACGACCAGCGCGGTCAGCTTGGACCGGATCGGCCAGTCGCGGGTGTTCAATCAGACCTCGCCCGGAAAGATGGCAGCAGCGGCAACCACGCCGACCGGGTGGCTCCCGACCGGCCGGAGCCCGGCCGCGGCGCCGGCAGGGCGCCCTCGGCAGGATACGTAATCTGCGCCCGATGCACTACCGTCCGTCGCGCCCTCCACCGTGGACCCGGACGGACGACGAGCGCCCCGCCGGTCGGCCGGCGGGGCGCTCGTGAGCTGGCAGGGATCAGGCGTTGCCGGAGAGGCCGAGCCCTTCGGCGACCCGCCGGCCGTAGTCCTCGTCGCACTGGCTGAAGTGCCAGACCATCTTCTCCTGGATGTGCTTGTCGCACTGCGCCAGGTTGGTGACCAGGTTGAGGATCAGGTCGTCCCGCTCCCAGTCGGCCATCTCGCGGTAGCGGCGACCGGCCTGGGCGTAGTTGTTCTGCCGCTCGATCGGGGCCTTCATGATCGGGCCGGAGACGAACGGGCGGTACTCCCGGTAGGACTCGTCGGCCTCCCGGAGGCCGGCGACCGAGGACGGCTCGAAGTTGATGTGCGGGTTGGCGCCCCGGTTGTCCACCCCGTACGACATCTGGCCACCGCCCTGGTTGGTGCTGACCGGCACGTCCTCGCGCGGCCGGTTGACCGGCAGCTGGAGGTAGTTCGGGCCGACCCGGTAGCGCTGGGTGTCCGAGTAGGAGAAGGTCCGCCCGACCAGCATCTTGTCGTCGGAGAAGTCGATCCCGTCGACCAGCACGCCGGTGCCGAAGGCGATCTGCTCGTTCTCGTTGTGGTGGTCGGTGATGTTGCGGTTGAGCGTCATCATGCCGACCGGCAGGTAGGGGAAGTCCTCCTCGGGCCAGATCTTGGTGTCGTCGAGCGGGTCGAAGTCCAGCTCCGGGTGCTCGTCGTCACTCATGATCTGCACGTTGAGCTCCCACTGCGGGTACTCGCCGCGCTCGATCGCCTCGTAGAGGTCCTTGGAGGCGTGGCCCAGGTCGGTGGCCTGGATGGCGTTCGCCTCGTCCTGGGTGAGGTTGTGCTCGCCCTGCTGGGAGAGCCAGTGGAACTTGACCAGCACGCCCTCGCCCTCGGCGTTGACGAAGCGGTAGGTGTTCACCCCGGAGCCGCGCATCGTCCGGTAGTTCCGGGGGATGCCGTACGGGGAGAAGAGCCAGGTCAGCATGTGCATCGACTCGGGCGTGTTGGACATGAAGTCGAAGATCCGGTTCGGCTCCTGGCGGAAGGTGACCGGGTCCGGCTTCAGCGCGTGGATCACGTCCGGGAACTTGATCGCGTCCCGGATGAAGAAGACCTGGAGGTTGTTGCCCACCATGTCCCAGTTGCCGTCCTCGGTGCGGAACTTCACCGCGAACCCGCGCGGGTCGCGGGCCGCCTCCGAGGAGTCCCGACCGCCGATGACGGTGGAGAACCGGATGGTGACCGGGGTCTTCTTGCCCCTGGTCTGGAAGAGCTTGGCCCGGGTGTACCTGGCAGCCGGCTCGTCGCCGATGGTCCCGTACGCCTCGAACTCGCCGTGCGCGACGAAGCCGCGGGCGTGCACGACCCGCTCCGGGACGCGCTCCCGGTCGAAGTGGCTGATCTTCTCCAGGAAGTGGTAGTTCTCCAGCGTCGCCGGGCCGCGCGAACCGACCGTGCGCTGCTGCTGGTTGTTGTGCACGGGGTGACCCTGCCGGGTGGTGAGGGTCGGCTTGCTGGCCTGGGGGTCGCTCATCGCTCTCCTCCTGATCGTGTTGCGGCATGCCTCGCGGGGCGTTACGGCTGGCAGTCGGGCAGCGGCCCCGGTACGTCACCTCGGTGGACGCCACCGCGAAGGCGGCGGCCCGGGGTCGACCGGCATCACCCACCCAATCGCGTTTTCTGGAATGAGTCAAGTTTTGGCTCGCGGTGACTCTGTGTGACGCGTCATGCCGGCAGTTCGGGGACCGTTCGCCGGATCGGTCAGGAAAGTGCCGCGCAACGGGATTGGCGATCAGCGAGCCGAGGGAATACCACCGGGCGAAGGAGGAGGCCATGTCGCCCACGCAGGTAATCGTCACAGTCCTCGTCGTCCTGGTGATCGTGGTGCTGGTCGCGGTCACCCTGGTGGCCGCACGGCGCCGGTCGCTGCGGCAACGCTTCGGGCCGGAGTACGACCGGGTGGTCGCCGAGCGGGACAACCGCAGCGCCGCCGAGCGGGAGCTGCGGGACCGGGAGCGCCGGCACGCCGAGCTCACGCTCACCCCGCTCTCCCCCGAGTCCCGGGCCCGGTACGCGGCCGCCTGGGAGGAGCTCCAGGTCCGGTTCGTCGACTCGCCCGGCGAGACGGTGGGTGACGCGGACGAACTTCTCACCCGGCTCATCGCCGAGCGCGGCTACCCCACCGGGGACTTCTCCGACCAGATCGCCCACCTCTCCGTCGAGCACGCCCGGACGCTCACCCAGTACCGGGACGCGCACGAGATCCACCTGCGCAACACCCGGGGCGAGGCCAGCACCGAGGAGCTGCGCCAGGCGGTGGTGCACTACCGGGCCCTCTTCGCCGACCTGCTCGGCGAGGAACCCGTCGCGCCCCGGCCACCGCAGCAGCGACACCCGGACACCCCGCACGACGTCACGAACCGCTGAGGAGATCACCATGCGCCACGAAGAGCAGCAGGTGAGCAAGGAGCAGCCGGAGGCCGTCCGGTCGGCGCCGGTGCCGGTTCCGCCGCCGGAGGACCGGGCCGACCGGGCCGACGTGCCGGAGGACGTGCTCGAGGACCGGGGCACCTTCGACGACCCGAGGGTCGCCGGCGAGCGCGACGGCGGCGGCGCCGCCGACCGGCGGGCCGGCGCGGCGGACGACGAGCGGACCGAGTTCCACGAGCCGGGCCCGGTGCCCACCGCGTTCGGCGCCACCAGCGTCGGCGGCGCGGTCGCCGCGTCCGCGCTGGCCAGCCCCCGTCCCGAGGACGAGCCGGACCCCCGGACGGAGTGGACCGCCCGACCCGGCGACGGGGCCGCCGACGGTCCGCGCGAGGGGCGACGGGCCGATCCGACGGCCGAGTTCCACGTGCCGCGCGGCGCCGCGGAGCAGCGGCCCGGCGGCGATCCCGAGCCGCCGTCCGGCGGCCGGACGGTGCTGCCGCCGGACGCCACCGAGGGCGGCCCGGAGCGCCGGGCGGACCTGACGGACTGGGCCGGGAAACCGGACGCGGCCGGGGCGGCCGGGTACGGCAGCGCGACCCCGGCCATGGTCGACCCGGACACCGCGCACCCGGAGGCCGGACCCGCGACCGGCGTCCGGCCGGCCACCACCGTGCCGGCCGAGCCGGCCACCCTCTTCGAGCCGGACGTCGCGCAGCGGTTCCGGGACCGCTGGCGCGATGTCCAACTGCGCTTCGTGGACGACCCGCGGGCGGCCACCGGCGAGGCGCAGGCGCTGGTCGACGAGGCCATCCAGGCCCTCGCCTCGGCGCTGTCGGCGCAGAAGAGCCGGCTCGGCGCCTGGCAGGACGCCGGATCGGTGGACACCGAGCAGTTGCGGGTGGCGGTGCGCCAGTACCGCGACTTCCTGGACCGGGTCCTGGGCCGCTGACCGTCGCGACGGGCGCCCCCGGGTTCGCCGCGCCCTGGGGTCTGGCGAACGCCCAGCGCCGGACATACCGCCCGCCCGGGCCGGACGACCGCCCGACGGCGGGCATGCCGCCCGCGTCCCGGGGTAGGCCAGGGGGATCAGGGAACGCGCCTGGGGACAGGAGGGCAGCGACATGACGGACCGTGACCGTGACCGACCGCTGGAGGAGAGCCCCGAGGTGGCCGCGGCGGTGGAGGACGACACCGGCGTCCCGCAGCTGATGACCGGCGGCGGCGCAGACCGGGACAATCCGGCCTTCGCCAGCCCCGGCGAACGCGGGGAGCGGAGCGCGGGCGAGAACCTGATCGGTGACCCGTACGCGGCCGGCACCGGCGCCACCGGGACCGGCACCGGTGCCGCCCCGGACAACATCCGCACCGGTGGCGAGCAGCCGTGGGATCCGGAGGACCTGGTGATGGCCCGGGGCCAGGACCTGACCCCGGAGAACCTCGAACGGGCCCGGCGCGACCTGGCGGAGCTGGGCCAGGCCGCGATCGAGAGGACGGTGCCCTGACCGGGCGCGCCCGCCGGCCCGCGCGAGGGGCCCCCGGCCCGACCGGTGCGCGGTCGGGCCGGGGGCCCGGGGAACCTGCCGCTGGAGTGCCTCACCTACTGCCAGCGGCGGGTGGGCGTCGGCTCAGGAGAGCGGCGGGTACGCGTTCTGCATGAGCTGCGTGAACTGCGCGGGGAACCAGGCGCCGGAGATCGGCGCGTCCGGCAGGGCCCCGGTGGGGTTGTTGCCGTTGCGGGGGTTGCCGGTGTAGGTCGGGTCGCACATCCGGTCGAAGCCCTTGCCCTCGTTGTTCGGGATCTCCCGGCTGGAGCCGTCCGACTCACCCGGCGGCTTCACCCAGACGTACGCGTCGATGCCGGGCTCCGGCGCGGCCTTCGGGCGCTCGCCCAGACCGGCCCCGGCCTGGTTGCACCAGTTGCCGGCGTGGATCCGGCGGTCGACCCGGCCGCCGTTGACGTAGTCGTTGACGCTGGTCATCGGGCCCGGACCGGTGGGTCGGGCGGAGCCGCCCCAGCCGTTGCGGGAGGTGTCGATCAACATGCCGATGTTGCTGTCGAAGCCGACCTGGACCAGCTTGTTGCGGAAGGCCTGGGCGAAGGACAGCTCGTCGACGTACTGGTTCCAGTCGATCCACGTGGACTGCCGCACCGTCTGCCCGTTCACCGTGTCGGTGACCTTGACGTACGGCTCGCGCAGCGCCGAGTAGTTGGCCGTGTTCACGATGAAGCCGTGCACGTTCGCCACCGTGCTGCCGGAGGCGACCGCGGCGCTCTTCAGGATGTCGGCGGTCGGGCCGAAGTTGCTGTCCCAGCCGATCCAACCGTGGTGCGCGGCGTCGATGTAGTTGTAGACGTTGCGGACCGCCCCGAGCTTGGCCAGCGCGTAGCCGACACCGTTGACGTACGCGCCGTTGGCCTTGACCGTGTCGCACATCGTGGTGCCGCCGGGCTGGCCGGAGGTGTTGGTCACCAGGTTAGGCAGTGAGTCGATCTCGATGATGTTGATGATCCGCAGGCTGGCGTACTTCGGGTCGCCCTGGATCGCCGCGATCGGGTCGATGTACTCGGCCTTGTACCTGGGCAGCTCGTCGGGGCCCAGCTCACCGTTGGAGGCGAGCGCCGCGCAGTCCCGGCCGGGCAGGTTGTAGATCACGAACTGGATGTAGTTGGCGCCCTGGCGCAGCGCCTCGTCCAGGTGGTTCCGCACCCCCATGGCACCGTTGGAGCTGCTGTCCGGGGTGCCGTTGATGGCGGCGATCCGGTCCAGCCAGACCGCGGTCGGGTTGTTGGAGACCCGGCTGCCGCCGGCCACGGACTCGGCCTTGGCCTTCCATTCCGGGTTCACGTAGCCCCGGGCGTTCAGGTACGGGTTGTCCACCTTCGTGCCGGGCGGCGGGGTGGTCGGCGGCGGCGTGGTGGGTGGTGGCGTGGTGGGCGGTGGCGTGGTGGTCGGTGGCGGCGTGGTCGGGTTGGTGCCGCCGTTGCAGGTCACCCCGTTCAGGGTGAACGAGGTGGGCTTCGGGTTGCTGCCGCTCCAGGCCCCGTTGAAGCCGATGCTGACGGTGGCTCCGCTGGCCAGGGAGCCGTTGTACGACTCGTTCTGCGCGGTCACGTTCTGGCCGGACTGGGTCCACCGGGCCGACCAGCCCTGCTGCACGCGCTGGCCGCTGTCCGGGAAGGTGAAGCCCAGCGTCCACCCGTTGAGCGCGTCACCGATGTTCCTGATGTTGACGGTGGCGGTGAATCCGCCCGGCCAGTCGTTGGTCGTGTACGTCACCGCGCACTGGGTCGCGGCGTGGGCGACGGTGACCGGAAGCGTCACCAGCCCGCCCGCGACCAGGGTGCCCGCGCCGGCGAGCGCGAGGGCCCGGCGTGGACCGGACATCCTTCTCCACACGTTCATGCCACTGATCTCCTTGGGCGAGACCGGACCCGCGAACGGCCCGGCAACGGTGGCCCGATGGGCGTCCTGCGCGGACGGCCGCCGGCGCCAACGGGATTCTTCGGGGGTGCCCGACCCGGACGGGCGGTGGTGGTGGTGCGACGGCCGGCGACGGCCGGCCGGGGCGGGAGGTCGTCCGGCGGACCGGTGCCCTCGACTCCTGCCTGCGCGGTGTGGCTCCCCGAACCGCGTGCGCCGATTCTTGCATGGGAGCGCTTCCATGGCAATGCCTCGATATCCGCCCCGCCGCCCCCGTTCCGGCGGCGCACGCGTCGTGGCCCAACGCTCGCAGGACGTCCGCTACCCGGACGATCCCGCCGAGTGACCCAGGTCGGTGCGGGCCGGCCACTGCGGCACCACCGGTCGGCAACCCCTCGACGGTCCACCAGCCGGCACCCGACGGTCGTAAAGCCGCGTACCACTCCTAGTGGCCGTAGCCTGCTGAAACTCTTAAACACGAATCTTTCCCTTCATAGGTCGTGAAACGGTCTAACGTCGGTCGTAGCTCGGATGTGGCCGAGCTGAGGACAACAGGGGATGGAGTGACGCAGGTCATGGCTAACAAGATGCTCGGGAAGGTCGTTGCGGGTGCCGCCCTCGGTGGCGCGTCCCTGCTGGTGTTCGCACCCGGGGCCGCGTTCGCCGACGACCGGCACGACGAGGAGGGCAAGGTCTTCGCCAAGCCCCACGTCGTGAAGGCCGGCGAAGAGGTCAAGCTCCTCCAGGTCTGCGAAGAGCCGCAGAAGCACGCCTTCGTCTGGTCCAAGGTGACCGGCAAGGTCAAGCTCAAGGAGGTCGACGACCGGGGCAAGGACCACGAGGACAAGCGCAAGGACCACGACGGCAAGGACCACGACGGCCGCGGGGACCACGACAAGGGCAAGGACCACAACGGCAAGGACGAGCACGACAAGGGCAAGGACCACAACGGCAAGGACGAGCACGACAAGGGCAAGGACCACAACGGCAAGGACGAGCACGACAAGGGCAAGGACCACGAGGACAAGGGCAAGGACCACAACGGCAAGGACGAGCACGGCGGGTACGGCCAGGGCGGCGGCGCCGCGGACTCCGGCCGCGACGGGGACCACAAGGACTGGAAGGGCGACGAGCACGGCCAGGACGGCAACCACGACTGGAAGGACCGTGAGGGCCGCGAGGACGAGCGCCACGACGACAAGAAGGACCACAACGGGTACGGCTCGGACGAGTACGGCTCGAAGAAGGACGACCGCAACGGCCACGAGAACGGCTGGTCGGACGAGAAGGACCGTGACCACGACAAGGGCCGTGACCACGACAAGGGCCGTGACCACGACAAGGACAAGGACAAGGACCGCTGGGAGCACAAGCGGGACTTCGTCTACTACGGCGAGGCCAAGGTCGACAAGGACGCCAAGCCGGGCCGCTACAAGCTCGAGGGCTCCTGCGGCAAGGGCGAGCTGGTCGTCCTGCCGCGCGGTGGGGTCGACGGCGGTGACGGTGGCGCCGGCGGTGCCGACCGCGAGCTGGCCGCCGCGGGGGCGAGCCTGATCGGCGCCTCCGCCCTGGGCGGCATCGTGCTGCTGCGTCGTCGTCGGACCGATGAGTCCTTCGCCTGACGTGACGGCGACACGGGCCGGCGGCCGTCACGGGAGACCGTGGCGCGCCGCCGGCGCGGCCGTCGTCGTCCTGCTCGCCATGGTGGGCGCCGGCCTGGTCGGTGCGTCGCTCAAGAGCACGCCGACGCCCCGCCCGCCCCAGCCCCTGGCCCAGACGGCGCCCGCGCCGACCGCCTCGCCGTCGTTCGATTCGTTCGATTCGTTCGACGAGGCGCCGGCCGCCGTCGGCCTGCCCCGATCCACCCCCACCACGATCACCATCCCCCGGATCGGGGTCGACGCGAGCATCATGAAGCTCGGCACCAACCCCGACGGCACCGTCCAGGTCCCCCCGCTGGAGCGGGCCGAGCTGGCCGGCTGGTACGAGCCGGGGCCGAGCCCCGGCGAGGTCGGCAACGCGGTGATCGTCGGGCACGTCGACTCGAGCAAGATCGGCCCGGCGGTCTTCTTCTCGCTCGGTGCGCTGCAACCCGGCGACACCATCACCGTCGGCCGCGAGGACGGCCGGTCGGCGACCTTCACCGTCGAGTCGGTGCAGTCGCACCCGAAGGACTCGTTCCCGAGCGAGCTGGTGTACGGCCCCAGCGACCAGCCGGGCCTACGGGTGGTGACCTGCGGCGGGGTCTTCGACGAGGCCGCCGGCAGCTACCAGGACAACGTGATCGTCTTCGCCACCCTGGCGGAGTGATCCCGGCGCGGTCCGGCCGGTCGGGGAACCGACCGGCCGGACCCGTTCGCGTGGACTCCTCAGGCGGCGGCGGAGGTCCGCACCAGGGTGCGGATCTGGCGCAGCAGCACCGACAGGGCGGCCAGGTCCGCCCGCGACTCGTCGAACTCCCCCATCGCCCGCTCGGCCCGGTGGATCGAGGTCGCGTTCGACTGCTCCCACTGCAGCACCCGCTCGTGCGGGGGCAGGGTCTCCGGGGTGGAGTCGAGCACCTCCGCGGTCAGCGCGGCCAGCGCGGCATACAGGTCGTAGCGCAGCGCCATCCGGGCCAGCGTCTGCCAACGGTCCTCCCGCGGCAGCAGGGAGATCTTCGACAGCAGTGAGTCCACCCGGAACCGGTCGGAGAGCACGAAGTAGACCGAGGCGACCTCGCCGACGTCCCGCCCGCTGCTCGCCGCGGTCTCCACCACGTCGAGCAGGCCGAAGCTGTACATCAGCCGGGTCGCCTGCTCGGCCAGGTCCCGCGGCAGCCCCCGCTCGGACATCGAGTCGATGTGCGCCGCGATGGCGTCCCGCTCGCTGCCGTAGAAGAGGTTCTCCAGCCCCGGCAGCAGCCGGGCCACCCCGTCGCGCAGCCGGGCGATCTCCGCCGGCACGTCGATCGGCGAGCGGCGGTTGGTCACCAGCCACCGCACCGCCCGGTCGAGCAGCCGCCGGGTGTCCAGGTAGACGCTGGTCTGCAACTCCGGGGCGATCCGGTTGTCCAGCGCCTCCACCGCGTCCCAGAGCTCGCGCAGGCCGAACACCTCGCGGACCACCACGTACGCCCGGATCACGTCCGCCGCGCTGGCCGCGGTCTCCTCGACCACCCGGAAGACGAACGAGATGCCGCCCCGGTTGATCGCCTCGTTGACCAGCACGGTGGTGACGATGTCCCGGCGCAGCCGGTGCCGGCCCATCCGGTCGGCGAACCGCTCCCGCATCGGGGTGGGGAAGTAGTTGACCAGGACCTCGGTGGTCCAGTCCTCGTCGGCCAACCCCTCGTTCAGGATCTCCTTCTCCAGGACGATCTTGACGTACGCGAGCAGCACGGCGAACTCCGGCGCGGTGAGGCCCGACTCGCTGCGCACCGCCAGTTCCTCGTCCGGCGGCAGCGCCTCCAGGGCCCGGTCCAGCGCGCCGGAGCGCTCCAGGTCGGTGATCATCCGGCGGTGCACCGGGAGCAGCGAGGCGGCCTGCGCCTGGGCGTTGTTGAGCGCCCGGGCCTGGTCGTAGTTGTCCCGGAGCACCAGCTCGGCGACCTCGTCGGTCATCTCGGCGAGCAGCTCGTCCCGCTCCGGGACGGTCAGCTCACCGTCGGCGACCGCCGTGTTCAGCAGGATCTTGATGTTCACCTCGTGGTCGGAGCAGTCCACCCCGGCCGCGTTGTCGATGAAGTCGGTGTAGATCCGGCCGCCGGTCAGGGCGTACTCGATCCGGCCGAGCTGGGTCCAGCCCAGGTTGCCGCCCTCGCCGGCCACCCGGCAGCGCAGGTTCTTGCCGTCCACCCGGATCGCGTCGTTGGACTTGTCGCCCACCTCCGCGTTGGTCTGGCTGGACGCCTTGACGTAGGTGCCGATGCCACCGTTCCAGAACAGGTCGACCGGCGCGGTCACGATCGCCTTCATCAGCTCCTGCGGGGAGAGCTGCTCCACGTCGTCGTCCAGGCCGAGCGCCGCGCGGACCTGCGGCGTGATCGGCACCGACTTGGCGGTACGCGGGAAGATGCCCCCGCCGAGTGAGATCAGCTCGGCGTTGTAGTCCTCCCACGACGACCGGGGCAGCTCGAACAGCCGCTTCCGCTCGGCGTACGAGGTCGCGGCGTCCGGGTCCGGGTCGAGGAAGATGTGCCGGTGGTCGAAGGCGGCCACCAGCCGGATGTGCTCGCTGAGCAGCATCCCGTTGCCGAACACGTCGCCGGACATGTCGCCGACGCCGACCACGGTGAAGTCCTGCGTCTGGGTGTCGTGGCCCAGCTCGCGGAAGTGCCGCTTGACCGACTCCCAGGCGCCCCGGGCGGTGATGCCCATCTTCTTGTGGTCGTAGCCGGCCGACCCGCCGGAGGCGAACGCGTCGCCGAGCCAGAAGTTGTGCGCCGCGGAGATCTCGTTGGCGATGTCGGAGAAGGTCGCCGTGCCCTTGTCCGCCGCGACCACCATGTACGGGTCGTCGCCGTCGTGCCGGACCACGTCCTCGGGCGGCACGATCTGGCCGCTGACGATGTTGTCGGTGACGTCCAGCAGCGCCGAGACGAACTCCTTGTAGCAGGCGACCGCCTCGTCCCGGTCGCCCGGCTTCTGCTTCAGCACGAAGCCGCCCTTGGCGCCCACCGGCACGATCACGGCGTTCTTCACCATCTGTGCCTTGACCAGGCCGAGCACCTCGGTGCGGAAGTCCTCCCGCCGGTCGGACCAGCGCAGCCCGCCCCGGGCCACCGGCCCGAACCGCAGGTGCACGCCCTCGAACCGGGGCGAGTAGACGAAGATCTCGAACTTCGGCCGGGGTGCCGGCAGGTCCGGGATCGCCTGCGGGTCCAGCTTGAACGCCACGTACGCCTTCGGCCGCCCGTCGGAGCGCTTCTGGTAGAAGCTGGTGCGCAGGGTCGCCTGGATCAGCGTCAGGTACGAGCGCAGGATCCGGTCCTGGTCGAGGCTGGCCACGTCGTCCAGCGCGGCCCGGATCTCGGCGACCAGTTCGCCGCTGCGCTGCTGCCGCTGGGCGGTCTCCGTCGTGCCCGGCGCGAACCGCAGCTCGAAGAGCTCGACCAGCAGCCGCGCGATCCGCGGATAGGCGATGAAGGTCTGCTCCATGTAGTCCTGGGAGAAGACCGTGCCGGCCTGGCGCAGGTACTTCGCGTACGCGCGCAGCACCACCACCTGCCGCCAGGTGAGCCCGGCGCGCAGCACCAGCTCGTTGAAGCCGTCCACCTCGGCCTCGCCCCGCCACGCCGCCGCGAAGGCGTTCTCCACGTGCGGGCGCACCTCGGACAGCTCCTGGTGCCCCTCCGGCAGCTGCAGCCCGAAGTCGTACAGCCAGATCCGGCCGTCGATCCGCTCCACCTCGTACGGGTGCTCGTCGACCACCCGGACGCCGAGCGAGTGCAGCACCGGCAGCACGGCGGAGAGCATCATCGGCTCGCCGTACCGGTAGACCTTGAACCGCACGTCCATCGGCTCGGCCTGCTCGGCCTCCGGGGCGCGGGTCCCGGGCCGGGGGGCCAGCTGCTTGCGGAACAGGTGCATCTCCAGCTGGCCGGGCTCCTCCAGCAGCTCCAGCTTGGCCAGGTCCTTCATCGCCTCGTACGGCGTGTGCCCGTCCTTGTAGCCCTCCGGGAACGCGTCGGCGTACCGGGCGAACAGGTGCTTGGCCTGCTCGTCGCCGAGCTTGCGCTCCAGCACCAGCCGGTAGTCGTCGTCCCAGAGCCGGGTGGCGTCGGCCAGCTCCTCGGCGAGCAGGTCGGCGTCGATGTCACCGGGCGGGTTGTTCGGGTCGGTGCGGACGATGAAGTGCACCCGGGCCAGCATCGACTCGGTGACCCGGGTGGTGTAGTCGACCCCCACGCCGTTCAGCTCGCGCAGCAGGATGTCCTGCATGCGCAGCCGGTTCTGCGTGGTGAACCGGTCCCGGGGCAGGTAGATCAGGCAGGAGATGAACCGCCCGTACGCGTCCCGGCGGAGGAAGACCCGCAGTTGCCGGCGGCCGGCCATGCGCAGCACGCCGATCACCGCGTGGTAGAGGTCGTCGGTCTTGATCTGGAACAGCTCGTCGCGCGGGTAGGTCTCCAGGATCTGCAGCAGGTCCTTGCCGGAGTGGCTGCGCTGGCTCAGGCCCGAGCGGTCGAGCACCTCGGCCACCTTACGCCGGACCACCGGCAGCTCCCGCACGCTGGTGCGGTACGCGGCGGTGGAGAACAGGCCCAGGAAGCGACGCTCCCCGACCACCTCGCCGGCCTCGTTGAACACCTTGAAGCCGATGTAGTCCAGGTAGGCCGACCGGTGGACGGTGGCCCGCGAGTTGGCCTTGGTGATGATGAGCAGGCGCTTCTCGGTGACCTTCTCGTGCGCCTCGGGGGTCATCGAGGACAGCGACCGGGCCTCCGGCGAGTCCTGCCGCAGGATGCCCAGCCCGGTGCCGAGCACCGCCTCCAGCGCCTGGCCGCCGTCCCCGGTCGCCACCAGGCGGTACTCCCGGTAGCCGAGGAACGTGAAGTGGTCGTGCGCCAGCCAGCGCAGCAGCTCGACCGAGTCGGTGATGTCCTTCTCCGGCACCGGCGGCCGGTTGTCGCTGGTCCGGGCGGCGGCCAGCTCGTCGGCGAGGGAGAGCGCCCGCTGGCGCATCTTCGGCCAGTCCTCGACGGCCTCCCGCACGTCGGTGAGCACCCGCTGCAGCTCCCGGCGCAGCGTGTCCCGCTCGGCGGCGTCGCGGACCGGGTCGATCTCGATCCGCATCCAGCTCTCGACCAGGTCGCCGGCGATGGCGTCGTCGGGCTCGACGTCCGCGGAGACCTCGGTGAGCCGGCCGAGCGGCTCCCGCCGCACCACCACCAGCGGGTGGACCAGCAGGTGCACGTCGAGGTGGTGCGAGTTGAGCAGGGCGGTCACCGAGTCGACCAGGAAGGGCATGTCGTCGGTGACGATCTCGATGACGGTGTGGTGCTGGTCGGCGTCGGGTTCGTGGATGCGCAGCTTCAGCTCACCCGGGACGCGCTGCTGGGCCAGGTCGCGGTGCGCGCGGGCCGCGGCGAGCATCTCCTCGGCGGTGAAGCCGATCAGCTCCTCGTCCGGGGCGAACCGCCAGAAGCGGCTGACCAGGGTCGCCGCGTCGTGGTCGTCCCCGGCGAGCGCGACCGCCTGGGCCACCAGGCGCTCCGCGTTCGGTACCGGTTCGTCGAGTTCGGTGTCCTCCACGTCCTCGGCCAGCGAGTCGGCCGGCAGGCCCAGGTCGTAGATGGTGTCGACGCTCGAACCGGTCATCCCGGTCACTCCTGTGTCGAGTCGGCCGAAACCGTCCCCGTCGGTCGCCGAATCGAAGCTGTCGTCCCGGCTGGTGTCATCCTGCCGGAGGTCGGGTCCCGGTTTGATCGCCGGACGCCGGTCCATCGGTGCCACTCCCCTCGACCCACCGCGTTGTGGGTCACTCTGCCGCCCAGCCTAGGCCCTCCCACTCCGGTCCTTCCGAGGCGGACCACCGGCCGGACGTCCGGATCCGGACTCTGTCCTTTCACCCGTTGCGGGTACGAGGTTGGCCGGCTCAGGAGTACCCCGCCCCGCGATGTTCATCACACCGTCACGGGTCCGTCTTCCCGCACGTCCGCCCCCAACCGGGGACGATGCGGACACCGCGTGCGTACTACCGTGCAGGGCAGTGGAAGATCAGAGGAGCTGCTCCATGCGTCTGTCGTACCCCCGCCGCCACCGCCCGCTCGCGGCGCTGGCCGCGATCCTGCTCGCGGCCGCCGCGCTCACCGGATGCTCCGACAGCGGCGGCCCGGAACGCAGCGTCGACGCCTTCCTGGCCGGCTGGCGCTCGGGCGACCTGCAGGCGGTCGCGTTCGTCGACCCGACCGGCGCGAAGCTGCCGGCGGCCGACGTGGCGCGGGAGATCAAGGAGCTCTCCGGCGAGCTGGCCGCGACCCCGCCGGCGCTCACCCGCCGCGGCGAGCCCAAGATCACCGCCGACACCGCCACCGCGACCGTCAAGGTCGAGTGGACCCTGCCGGGCGACACCCGCTGGGCGTACGACCGGCCGGTCCGGCTGACCCGCGGCGACGACGACCAGTGGCAGGTGATCTGGGAGCCGCAGGTGGTGCAGGAGCAACTCACCCGGGGTGACCGGCTCGGGCTGCACCGCCGGACCGGAGCCCGGGCCGGGGTGCTCGACGACGCCGGCCAGCCGATCGTGGCGCCCCGACCGGTGGTCCGGGTAGGGGTGCAGCCGAGCGAGGTGACCGACGTGGCGGGCCTGAGCCGGAAGCTGGACACCGCCTTCCGGGCGATCCGGCCGGCGATCACGCCGCCGGTCGACCTCTCCGGCCTGCCCAAACGGATCGCCGATGCCGACCCGGGCGCGTTCGTCGAGGTGGTGACCCTGCGCGAGGACGCGTACCGGCAGATCAAGTCGCGGATCTACGACCTGCCGGGCACCAAGTTCCGCTCCGACAGGCTGGACCTCGCCCCGACCCGTGAGTTCGCCCGGGCCGTGCTCGGCTCGGTCGACCCGGCGCAGGCCGACGACCTGGCCAAGCACCCCGACCGGTACGCGGCCGGCGACCTGGTCGGCCACGGTGGTCTGCAGGGGCGCTACGACGAGCGGCTGCGCGGCGCGCCGGGGCTGAGCGTGATCATCGAGCGCCCCGGGCCGGACGGCACGCTGGTGCCGACCGACACCGAGGTGTTCCGCCGGGACCCGCAGCCCGGGCAGCCGCTGAAGACCACCCTCGACGTGGCGACCCAGAACGCGGCCGACACGGCGCTGCGCGGCGAGCGCCGGCGCTCGGCGCTGGTGGCGCTGCGGATCAGCGACGGCGCGGTGCTCGCCGCCGCGAACGGACCGGGCGCGGCCGGGGAGAACCTCGCCTTCACCGCCCAGGTCCCGCCCGGGTCGACCTTCAAGATGGTCAGTGCGCTCGGGCTGCTGGACCGGGAAGCGGTCACCCTGGACGCGCCGGTCGACTGCCCGAAGACGTTCACCGTCGACGGCCGTTCGTTCAAGAACTCCGACAACTTCGCGCTCGGGTCGGTGCCGTTCCGCACCGACTTCGCGAAGTCCTGCAACACCGCGTTCACCGCGCTGGCGCCCAAGCTGGGCCCCGACGGGCTCGCGGTAGCCGGCCGGTCGCTGGGCCTGGAGGGGCAGTGGGACGTCGGCCTGGACGCCTTCACGGGCAAGGTCTCCGCCAACGGCGGCCTGACCGAGCAGGCCGCCGCCGCGATCGGTCAGGGCACCACCCTGGTCAGCCCGCTGGCGATGGCCTCGGCCACCGCCGCGGTGGCCCGGGGCCGTTTCGAGCAGCCGAAGCTGGTGCTGGAACCGGCGCCGGCGCAGCCGGCCGCCGCCGGCCAGCCGCTGAAGCCGGAGTCGGTCGAGGCGGTGAAGACGATGATGCGTGAGGTGGTCACCGCGGGCACCGGCACGGCCCTGAAGGACGTGCCGGGCGACCCGGTGTACGGCAAGACCGGCACCGCCGAGTACGACAACAACCCGGCGCACACCCACGCCTGGTTCGTCGGCTGGCAGGGCGACGTCGCCTTCGCGGTCTTCGTCGAGCAGGGCGGTGCCAGCACCGCCACCGCGGTCCCGATCGCCGAGCGCTTCCTCCGCGCCCTCCCCCGCTGACCCCCACCCCACCCCCACCCCCCGGCCCGCCCCTGGTGATCATGGAGTTGCGTCGTTCCGGGGCCGGATCCTGACGCAAACTCCATGATCACCGGGGAGGGTACGGGCCCGGGCGAGGGAGAGCTGGAGGGTGGGCGGCGGGGCCGACGGGGTGCTTGGTCAGGCGATGTCGGCGCTGGAGTGGGGGGTGTTGTCGTCGGGTGTGGGTAGCGCGTCCTCCGACGCCGGGCGAGGCTGCGGGTCGGGCCCGGGCAGCGGGGCCCGACGCAGCAGGCCCGGGCCGGCCCCCGCGGGCGGGCCGACGGGCTCCAACCCGGCCGGGACAGGCGGACCCTCGGCCCTCAACCCGGCCGGGACAGGCGGCCCCTCGGGCGCCAACCCGTTCGGCACCGGCGGACCGGCGGGATCCAGACCGTCCGGGGCAGCCGGAATGACGCGCCCCGGCCCGGCCGGGGCAGGCGGAATGACGGGCCCCGGCCCGGCCGGGGCGGGCGGGCCGACCGGTTCCAGCCCGGCCGACGTGGACCTACCCGGGGACCCAGGCCCGGCGGGAGCAACGCCCTCCGGGCCCGGAGCGGCGGCCGGCCGGTCGGCCTCCGCGCCGCGGCGCGGCGCGGACGTCCGCGCGCCGGACCGCCCGTTGCCCCGACGGGGAGCCGGGGCGGCCGACGGGCCCGGCAGCAGCCTCGGCGGCACCGCCTCCGGGGCGGAGACCGGGGCGAGCCCGGCCACCACGGTGTTGACGATCTCGGCGGCGTACGCGCCGTCGGGGTCGTAGTCGGGGTCGAAGACGGTCAGCTCGACGCCGAGGCAGTGCGGGGTGTCGACCAGGCCGGCGAGCAGGATCTCCAGCTCGGCGAAGGCGATGCCGCCCGGGTCCGGCGCGTCCACCGCCGGCATCACGGCCGGGTCCAGCACGTCCACGTCGATGTGCACCCAGTAGCCGGCGCAGTCGGCGAGCTGCTCGTGGGCCCACTGCGCGGTGCGTGCCGCGCCCTCGGCCCGCAGTGCCGGCACCGGCCGGGTGATGATCCCGGCGGCCTGGAGGTCGAGCCGGTACTCGTCCTGGGCCCGGATGCCGAGCACCACCACGTCGATGTCCCGGAAGTAGGGGCGGCGGCCCTCGATGGCGGCCAGGTCGGCCTGCCCCCGACCGGTGACCAGGGCCAGGTCCTCACCCGCGGCGGCGCCCACGTACGAGGCGTTGCCGGGGTGCCGGAAGTCGGAGTGGCCGTCGACGAAGACGAGCCCGATCCGGCCGCCGACCGCCTCGCCGAGCCGGTGCATGGCCAGCGCCGAACCGAGCAGGATCGAGCAGTCCCCGCCCAGGACCAGCGGGAACTCCCCGCGGTCGATGATCGAGCCGATCCGGTCGGCGAGCGCCACCGAGTAGTCGGCGATCTCCCGGGCGTGGCAGACCCCGTCGCCGGGCCGCCAGTCACCCGGGTCGTAGCGCGGCGGGGTCAGGCAGCCGGCGTCGCGGGCCCGCAGCCGGGCGAGCAGCTCGTGGTCGCGCAGCGCGCCGGGCGCCTTGGCGCAGCCCGGCACCGCGGTGGGCGTGGGCGGGCGCAGGCCGAGGTTGGACGGCGCGTCGAGGACGGCGATCCGGCGCATCATGGGCTCCCGTCCTCGGTGGTCGGGCGGGCCGGCCGGGACGCCGGCCCGCGCTGGCGTGCTACGTGCTCAGAACAGGGCGCTGGCCAGGGCCCGCCGGGCCGAGGCCACCGCGGGGTCGTCCGGACCGGCGATGGTGAACAGGCCGACCAGGTGCTGGCGTACCTTCTCCCGGTCGTCGCCGGCGGTGCGGCGGACCAGGGTGACCAGGCGCCGGTAGGCCTGCTCGGCCAGGCCGCTGAGCACCTCGATGTCGGCGGCCAGCAGGTGCGCGTCGACGTCGTCGGGGTTGGCCTCCGCGGCGGCCAGCGCCGCCTGCGGGTCGGCGCCGGCCACCCGGCGGGCCAGGCCGACCTGGGCCAGGCCGGCCTCGGCCGCGGCGTCCGCCGGCGACTCGGCCAGGATCTTCCGGTACGCCCGCTCGGCGGCGTCCAGGTCGCCGCTCATCAGCGCGTCGTCGGCCTCGTCGAGGCGGGGGTCGGTCGGCTCCGTGACGCTCACGCCACCGGCCTTGAGCACCGCCTGGATCCACTGCCGCAGCTGCGCCTCCGGCACCACCCCGGAGAAGGCGTCGATCGGCTGCCCGCCGACCACCGCGTAGACCATCGGAATGCCCTGCACCCGGAACATCTGGGCGATGCGTGGGTTGGCGTCCACGTCGATCTTGGCAAGCACCCAGGCGCCGCCGCCCTCGACCGCCAGCCGCTCCAGCACCGGGGAGAGCTGCTTGCACGGCTCGCACCACTCGGCCCAGAAGTCCACCACGACCGGGGTGCTCAGCGAGCGTTCGAGAACCTCGGACTGGAAGGTCGCCTCGGTCACGTCGATGACGGTGACTCCACCGCCGACGGCGCCGCCGGGCGCACCGGCGGGGGGACCGGACTGGACCGGGGTCTGGCTCGGGGCAGGGGTGCGCAGCGCGCTGAGGTCGACCGCGCCGCGGGTGAAGATCGACGAGGTGATCCGTGGGTCGCTCATGGTTATCTAGTCTCGCACGTACGCCGCCCAACTCCGATCAACCGCGACGGCGACAGTTGCAGTTCTCACCCTGCTCACCGCCCCTGCCCGTCGCCGCCGCACCCCCTGCCCGCGATCTTGCACTTTCGGCCCGCGGTACGCGGCATTTGCCGGGGCGGAAGGTGCAAGATCGCGGGGAGGTCGGCGGGGGTCAGAAGCGGGCGGGTTCGCGGTAGGTGCCCCACTCGGTGCGGAGGGCGTCGCAGATCTCGCCGAGGGTGGCCTCGGCCCGGACGGCGTCGAGCATGGCCGGGATCATGTTCTCGCCGGTCCGGCTGACCTCGACCATCCGCGCCACGGCCGCCGTGACCGCCGCGTCGTCCCGGGCCGACTTGCGCTCGGCCAGCACCCGGCGCTGCTCCAGCTCGACCTCGTGCGAGATACGCAGGATCTCCAGGTCCTTGGCCACGGTGTTGGTGTGGCAGTTGACCCCGACGATCTTCTTCTCGCCCTTCTCCAGCGCCTGCTGGTAGACGAAGGCCGACTCGGCGATGTGGCCGGTGAACCAGCCGTCCTCGATGCCGCGCAGGATACCGGAGGTCATCGGGCCGATCTGGTGCGGGCCCTCGCCGCCGAGCTGGCGGATCCGGGCGAAGATATCCTCCGCCTCGGCCTCGATCTTGTCGGTGAGCGCCTCGACGTACCACGACCCACCCAGCGGGTCGGCCACGTTGGTCACCCCGGTCTCCTCCATCAGCACCTGCTGCGTCCGCAGGGCGATCTCGGCGGACTCGTCGGTGGGCAGCGCGAGGGTCTCGTCCAGGGCGTTGGTGTGCAGCGAGTTGGTGCCGCCGAGCACCGCGGCGAGCGCCTCGACGGCGGTCCGCACCACGTTGTTCACCGGCTGCTGGGCGGTCAGCGAGACCCCGGCGGTCTGCGTGTGGAACCGCAGCCAGAGGGCCTTCTCGCTGGTCGCGCCGTAGACGTCGCGCAGCCACCGGGCCCAGATCCGGCGGGCGGCCCGGAACTTGGCGATCTCCTCGAAGAAGTCGACGTGCGAGTCGAAGAAGAAGCTCAGGCCGGGAGCGAAGACGTTGACGTCCAGCCCGCGGCTCAGGCCCAGCTCGACGTAGCCGAACCCGTCGGCGAGCGTGTACGCCAGCTCCTGCGCGGCGGTCGAGCCGGCCTCCCGGATGTGGTAGCCGGAGACCGACAGCGGCTTGTACCGCGGGATCTCCCGGGCGCAGTACTCCATCAGGTCGCCGATCAGGCGCAGGTGCGGCTCCGGGTCGAAGAGCCACTCCTTCTGCGCGATGTACTCCTTGAAGATGTCCGTCTGCAGGGTGCCGTCCAGGGCGGACAGGTCGGCGCCCTGCCGCTCGGCGGCCACCAGGTACATGCAGAACACCGGCACGGCCGGGCCGGAGATGGTCATCGAGGTGGTCACCCCGGCCAGGTCGATGCCGTCGAAGAGCACCTCCATGTCGGCGGCGGTGTCCACCGCGACCCCGCAGTGCCCCACCTCGCCGAGCGCCTGCGGGTCGTCCGAGTCCCGCCCCATCAGGGTGGGCATGTCGAAGGCGACGGAGAGCCCGCCGCCGCCGGCGCCCAGGATCATCTTGTAGCGCTCGTTGGTCTGCCGGGCGTTGCCGAAGCCGGCGAACTGCCGGATGGTCCAGGTCCGCCCGCGGTAGCCGGTCGGGTACAGGCCCCGGGTGTACGGGTACTCGCCCGGCCAGCCGATGCGCTCGAAGCCCGGGTAGGCGACACCCTCCGGCGGCCCGTACACCGGGTCGACGGTCATCCCGGAGAGCGTGGTGAAGTCGGCGTCCCGCTTGCGCGCGGCGTCGTACCGGGCCTGCCAGCGTGCCCGTCCGGCTGCGATCTCGTCGGCGTTCATCCGCAGGGCTCCTCCTCGAGCTCTCGACTGCACGTCGAGTGTAGAGCCCTGGCCTGAACGATCGCTAAGGAAAGTCGTACCGGCCGGTAACCTGAGCTGCGCGGAACGCTCAGGCGGTCGGCGCGGCGGGCTCCCCCAGGGCCACGTCGTCGACCCGGATGTTGATCTCGTCGACCCGCAGCCCGTACGCCTCGACCGCCTCGGTCACCTTCACCCGCACCTCGTCGGTCACCTGCGGCACCGGCCGGCCCCCCTCGATCACGATGACCAGGTTGACCACGGCCGCGCCGTTGGTGACGTGCGCCGAGCAGCCCCGCCGGGCGTCGCCGACCTGGTCCAGCCCGACCCGGTCGAGCACCGCGTTGAAGAACCGGGCGACGTCGCCGCCCAGCTCGGCCACCCCGGGCACCGCCCGCGCGGCGGCCACCGCGATCTTCTCCACCACCTCGTCGGAGACCTGCGTCGTCCCGCCCGCCACCGCGTCCGGCGTCACCGACAGTTCCCGCGTCGCCTCGTCGCTCATGCTCTCCCACCCGGCCGTACACCGTGCCCCACGCCGACCGCGGGGCGGTGCGAGCGTACTAGGCCGCGCCTCCACGTCTTGTCCGAGTGTTCGTGGCCAGCGTCGAGGCGGCGACATCGATGTCCCGGAGTCCTGGTACCGCACGTCGGTACCCCCGTCGGCGGCCGCCGACCGAGTGCGGTGCGTTCCCCGGCCGGTTGACGCAACCAGTTGATTGCTATAGCTTGAATAGCAACCGAATGGTTGCTACAAGGGAGCGGACATGGGTTTCCCCGATCGCATCGAGCGCACCATCACGCTGGCCCACCCGCCGGAGCGGGTGTGGCAGGCATTGACCACCGCCCAGGGGCTGGGCACCTGGTTCGGCCACAGGGCCGAGATCGACCTGCGGGTCGGCGGCACAGCGACGCTGACCTGGGACAGCGGTGACACCGCCACGCTCACCATCGAGCGCGTCGAGCCCCCACGGGTGTTCGCGTACACCTGGCCCATCCACGGCCTGCCCGCAGACGACCCGCGCCGCACCTACGTGGAGTTCACGCTGGAGCCGGCCGGCTCCGGCACGACCCTGACCATGGTGGAGAGCGGCTTCGGGCAGCTGCCGGAGGCCGACCACAAGACGGCCTTCTCGGGCAACACCGACGGGTGGACCCACGAGCTGGGCGAACTGGTGGCGTACCTCGATGGTCGAGCCTGACCTGGAGGCGGTCGCGCAGGAGGTCTTCACCGCCCTGGCCGATCCGAGCCGGCGCGGGATCCTCGCCGCCCTCGCGGCCGGCGGGCCGGCCACGGCCACCGACCTGGCCGGCCGGTTGCCGATCACCCGGCAGGCCATCGCCAAGCACCTCGCCCTGCTGGCCGAGGCCGGGCTGGTGGTGGCCGAGCCGGGCGAGCGGCGCCGGGTGCGCTACCGGCTCGATTCCGCGCCGATGAAGGTGGCCCAGCAGTTCCTCGCCGCGCTCGCGCGCGACTGGGACGGCCCGCTGGCCACCCTGCGGGACCGGTTGGGGTGAGGACGGCCACGGCCGCGCCCCCGGCAACGCCGGCGCGGCGCCGCTCACGATCGAGACCAGTTGGGAGAGCGAGATGAGGATGGACAGCCTGCCCGCGGTGGTGTCACGCGAGGAGTGGCTCGCCGCGCGCAAGCAGCTGCTGGCGAAGGAGAAGGAGCTGACCCGGGCCCGGGACCGGCTCAACGCCGACCGCCGCCGGTTGCCGATGGTCCGCATCGACAAGCCGTACACCTTCGACGGCCCGGACGGGACGGTCAGCCTGCTCGACCTGTTCGACGGCCGGCCGCAGCTGGTGATGCACCACTTCATGTTCGACCCGGAATGGGACCACGCCTGTCAGAGCTGCTCCTCCGCCGCCGACGGGATCAGCGGGTTGCGGCAGCTGCACGTGCGCAACACCACGCTGGTGGCCGTGTCGCGGGCGCCGTACGCGAAGATCGCCGCGTATCGCGAACGGATGGGCTGGACGTTCCCCTGGTACTCCTCGTACGGCACCGATTTCAACTACAACTTCCACGCCACCCTCGACGACCGGGTCGCGCCGGTGCTGCTGCACTTCCGCACCGAGGCCGAACTCGCCGAGGCCGGCACACCGTGGACGGGTGGTCCGTGGACGCCGAGCATGCGCGGCTCGGAACTGCCGGGCATCAGCGCGTTCCTGCGGGTCGGCGAGGAGGTGTTCCACACCTACTCCACGTACGGCCGCGGCATCGAGGAATTCCACAACGGCTACCCGTACCTCGACCTCACCGTGCTGGGCCGGCAGGAGCCGTGGGAGGAGCCGAAGGGACGCGCGGTCCCGCTCGGCCTGCAGGTCGGCGGTCCCGCGATGCGTGTGCCCGACGAGTACGACAGCTGACCGTGTACGCACCGGCCGACGCCGCCATTCGGCCGGTTGCGGCGGTGGGGCCCGGGCGCCGGTCCGACGTCGGGACCCGGCCCGGCCCCGGGCGACCGCCGGGGTGGACACGGCCCGGACCGGCCGGCACCCGTGGGACGTTCAGGTGCCGAGCTGGCCGAGCAGCTCGTCCGCCGCCGCGTACGGATCCAGCGCCCCATCGGCCACCTTCGCGGCGAGCGCCGGCAGCTCCGTACCGTCGCGCAGCGAGCCGATCCGGTCGCGCAGCGTGCCGAGCGCGATCGCCTCGACCTCGGCGGCGGCCCGCGCCTCCTGCCGGCGGCGCAGCTCGCCGTGCTCGACCAGCCAGCCGCGGTGCTTGTCGATGGCGGCGGCGATGTCGTCGATGCCCTCGCCGCGGGCGGCGATCGCGCGGACCACCTGCGGGCGCCACTGGCCCGGCCCGCGCTCGCCCAGCGCGATCATGCCCTGGATGTCGCGGACAGTGGCGTCGGCGCCGTCCCGGTCGGCCTTGTTGACCACGAACACGTCGGCGATCTCCAGGATGCCGGCCTTGACCGCCTGGATCGCGTCGCCCATGCCGGGGGCGAGCAGCACCAGCGTGGTGTCGGCCAGCGAGGCGACCTCCACCTCCGCCTGCCCGACGCCGACGGTCTCGACCAGCACCACGTCACAGCCGGCGCCCTCGAGCACCCGGACGGCCTGCGGGGTGGCCGCGGAGAGCCCGCCGAGGTGGCCCCGGCTGGACATCGACCGGATGTAGACCCCCGGATCGGTGGCGTGGTCCTGCATCCGGACCCGGTCGCCGAGGATCGCCCCACCGGTGAACGGGCTGGACGGGTCGATGGCCAGCACCCCCACCCGGTGGCCGCGGGTGCGCAGCGCCCGGACCAGCTCGTTGGTGGTGGTGGACTTGCCCACGCCGGGCGAACCGGTCAGCCCGACCACCTGGGCCTGCCCGGCGTACGGCGCCAGCGCCGCGGCGATCCGCGGCAGCGTCTCGTCACCGGACTCGACCAGGGTGATCAGCCGGGCCACCGCGCGGGGGTCACCCGCGCGGGCCCGTTCGACCAGCATCGGCACGTCCCGGCTGCGGCGCACCGGTCCGGTGGCCGCCGCCGGGACGCTGTCGACCGTTCCGCTCACGGTTTCGTCGCTCACTGACCGCTCTCGCCGGCGGCCGGGACGTGGATGATCAGGGCGTCGCCCTGGCCGCCGCCGCCGCAGAGGGCCGCGGCGCCGGTGCCGCCGCCCCGGCGCTTGAGCTCCAGCGCGAGGGTGAGCACCAGCCGGGCGCCGGACATGCCGATCGGGTGGCCCAGCGCGATCGCCCCGCCGTTGACGTTGACCTTCTCCGGGCCGACCCCGAGGTCACGCATGGACTGGATGCCGACCTGGGCGAACGCCTCGTTGATCTCGATCAGGTCCAGGTCGGAGACGCTCAGCCCGCCCTTGCGCAGCGCGTGCTGGATGGCGTTGGACGGCTGCGAGTGCAGGGAGTTGTCCGGGCCGGCGACGTTGCCGTGCGCGCCGATCTCGGCCAGCCAGGTCAGCCCCAGCTCCTTGGCCTTGGCCTTGCTCATCACGACCACCGCGGCCGCGCCGTCGGAGATCGGCGAGGAACTGCCGGCGGTGATGGTGCCGTCCTTCGTGAAGGCGGGACGCAGCTTCGCCAGCGACTCCGCCGTGGTGTCCGGCCGGACCCCCTCGTCCTCGCTGATCACCAGCGGGTCGCCCTTGCGCTGCGGGATGACCACCGGGGCGATCTCCTCGGCGAAGTGGCCGTTCTTCTGGGCGGCGGCGGCCCGCTGGTGGCTGGCCGCCGCGAAGGCGTCCTGCTCCGCGCGGCTGATGCCGTGCTTGGCGCCGAGCCGCTCGGTCGACTCGCCCATCGAGCAGCAGTCCCAGGCGTCGGTGAGGCCGTCCAGCGCCATGTGGTCCTTGACCACCACGTCGCCGTACTTGTAGCCGCCGCGCTGGCCGAGCAGCAGGTGCGGGGCGTTGGTCATCGACTCCATGCCGCCGGCCACCACGATGTCGAACTCGCCGGCCCGGATCAGCTGGTCGGCCAGGGCGATCGCGTCCAGGCCGGAGAGGCAGACCTTGTTGATGGTCAGGGCCGGTACGGACATCGGGATGCCCGCTTCGACCGCCGCCTGCCGGGCCGGGATCTGCCCGGCGCCGGCCTGGAGCACCTGGCCCATGATCACGTACTGCACCTGGTCGGGGGCGACGCCGGCGCGCTCCAGCGCCGCCTTGATCGCCACGCCGCCGAGCCTGGTCGCCGGGAGGTCCTTGAGGTTGCCCAGCAGGCGCCCCATCGGGGTCCGCGCGCCGCTGACGATCACCGAAGCCATACCTGCCTCCGAGGGGGGTGCCGACCTGTACGCCTTAACGATTGTTCGGCCAGACTAGCGCCATGGCTGAGAACTCCCCCGTCGAGACCGCTGCCGACTATGTCACAGACATCGGGCTGCGGCGGATCGACCACGTCGGGGTGGCCGTCGCCGACCTGGACGCCGCGATCGACTTCTACCAGCGGACGTTCGGGATGCGCTGCGTGCACACCGAGACCAACACCGAACAGGGCGTCCGCGAGGCGATGCTGGCCGTCGGGCCGACCACCGAGGGCGGCTGCGTGCAACTGCTCGCCCCGCTGACGCCGGAGTCGACCATCGCGAAGTTCCTGGACCGCAACGGCCCGGGGGTGCAGCAGGTGGCGTACACCGTGACGGACATCGACGCGGCCTGCGCGGCGCTGCGCGAGCGCGGCGTCCGGCTGCTCTACGAGACCCCGAAGCGCGGCACCGCCAACTCCCGGATCAACTTCGTGCACCCGAAGGACGCCGGGGGCGTCCTCGTCGAGCTGGTCGAGCCGGCCGAGCACTGACGTCGACGCCGCGCCCCGCTGTGGCGGCGGGGCGCGGCGCGGCGGCACCGCGGGCGGGCCGGCGCGGCCGGGTCCCGGCGCGACCGGCGCCGGAGCCACCCGCCGCCACCGGGCGGATGCCCGCGAGCCGGCGCCGAGCACGGCACTGCGCGGTTCAACGTTCACCCGGACACCTTCACGCATCGGTCGATGCGGTTTTTCACAGAGGGCTTCCGGCCCTAGCTACCGTTCAGTAACGTCCGCCCCACCGGAGCGCGGCCGGTGCCGGATGTGTCGGACGCCGACATGGCCAACGGCCGCACCGGCGCCGACGATGGCAGCACCCAGGCCCGTGCGCGCGGGTGCGGACGAACCGGAGGTCACCGTGCAGGACATCCTCGAAGCGATCATGTCGGCGGAAGGCTCCGCGCAGCCGGAGCGGGAACTCGCCGCTCTCGCCGGGCTGCCCGTGCCCGAGTCCTACCGCGGTGTGGTGGTACGCGCGGACGAGACCCGGATGTTCGAGGGCATGGCCACCCGGGACAAGGACCCGCGCAAGGCGCTGCACGTGCAGGAGGTGCCGACGCCCGAGCTCGGCCCGGGCGAGGCGCTGGTCGCGGTGATGGCCAGCGCGATCAACTACAACACCGTCTGGACCAGCATCTTCGAGCCGCTGCCCACCTTCAAGTTCCTCCAGCGCTACGGCCGGCTCTCCGAGCTGACCCGCCGGCACGACCTGCCGTACCACGTGGTGGGCTCCGACGCCGCCGGCGTGGTGCTGCGCACCGGGCCCGGGGTGACGAAGTGGAAGGCCGGCGACGAGGTCGTCGCGCACTGCCTCTCCGTGGAGCTGGAGGACGCGGCCGGGCACGACGACACCATGCTCGACCCGCAGCAGCGGATCTGGGGCTTCGAGACCAACTTCGGCGGCCTGGCCGAGCTGGCGGTGGTGAAGGCCAATCAGCTGATGCCCAAGCCGCGGCACCTGAGCTGGGAGGAGGCGGCCAGCCCGGGCCTGGTCAACTCGACCGCGTACCGACAGCTCGTCTCGCACCACGGCGCGAACATGAAGCAGGGCGACGTGGTGCTGATCTGGGGCGCCTCCGGCGGGCTGGGCGGCTACGCCACCCAGATGGCGCTCAACGGCGGCGCCATCCCGGTCTGCGTGGTGTCCAGTCCGGACAAGGCCGAGCTGTGCCGCCGGATGGGAGCCGAGCTGGTCATCGACCGGGCGGCCGAGGGCTTCCGGTTCTGGAAGGACGAGCAGACCCAGGACCAGGACGAGTGGCGGCGCTTCGGCGAGCGGATCCGCGAGCTGACCGGCGGCGATGACCCGGACATCGTCTTCGAGCACCCCGGCCGGGAGACCTTCGGCGCCAGCGTCTTCGTGGCCAAGAAGGGCGGCACCGTCGTCACCTGCGCCTCCACCAGCGGCTACCAGCACCAGTACGACAACCGCTACCTCTGGATGCACCTCAAGCGGATCGTCGGCAGCCACTTCGCCAACTACCGCGAGGCGTGGGAGGCCAACCGGCTGGTGGCGCTGGGGAAGATCCACCCGACGGTGTCGAGGACCTACCCGCTGGAGCAGACCGGCCAGGCCGCGTACGAGGTGCACCGCAACGCCCACCAGGGCAAGGTCGGCGTCCGCTGCCTCGCCCCGACCGACGGGCTCGGCGTACGCGACCGCGAGCTGCGCGCCCGGCACGAGGACGCGATCAACCGGTTCCGCGGCCACTGACCCGACAGCGGCCGCCGGCGACGATTGCCGCAACGTCGATCGCCATTCCGCACGGCGTCGGGCACTCATTCGAGTGCCCGTGCCCGGGCGGCGACAAAGGGCCGCGGGGCTTGCCCCGCGGCCCTTTTCCGGGTCTCCGCCCAGGCCGTCCGACCCGCCCGGGACCTGCCAAGATCGCCGATTGGTCCGGTCCCCGGGAGTCGCCGAAGTTGACCATGTAAACAGGACAGCAAAGCTCGCCACCGCTCTTGCGAAGGACCCTGGGGCGTCTGCGAGTATGTCCCAATGCCCCAGCAGCAGTCCTCCCCTCTCGCGTTCTTCGATAACGCGAACTCGCAGCCAGATTTCACCGTCGGCCTGCGCGGATACAACACCCACCAGGTCGATGACTTCCTCGGCCGGATGACCGCCGCGCTGACCCAGTCCGAGCAGGCCCGCGCCGAGGCCGAGCAGCGGATGAACGACGCCCAGCGTCGGCTCCGCCAGGCCGAGCAGCGCATGTCCGCGCTGGAGCAGAAGCTCACGGACACCAACAAGCAGCTCGAGGAGAACAGCCGGCCGACCCTCTCCGGCCTCGGCACCCGCGTCGAGCAGATCCTCCGCCTCGCCGAGGAGCAGGCCAACGACCACCGCAACGAGGCCAAGCGCGAGTCGGAGGGCATCCTCTCCGCCGCCCGCCTCGAGGCGCGTGAGATCACCGACAAGGCCCGGGCCGAGGCGGCGGCGATGAAGGCCACCGCCGAGCGGGAGGCGGGCAACGTCCGTACCGCCGCCGAGCGGGAGGCCGCCGAGGTCCGGGTGCAGGCCCGCCGCGAGGCCGACACGCTGCGCGCCGACGCCGAGCGGGAGACCAAGCAGCTGCGCACGGTCACCGCGCACGAGGTCGCCGAGCTGAAGTCCACCGTCGAGCGGGAGGTCGCCACGCTGCGCGCCACCGCCGAGCGGGAGATCACCCAGCAGCGGGCCAAGGCCGCCCGCGAGGCCGAGGAGAAGCGCGCGGAGGCGACCAAGCTGCTCACCGACGCCCGCGACAAGCGCGACAAGGACCTCCAGGCCCTGGAGCTCCAGCTCGCCGAGCGCCGCGAGAAGGCCGAGCGCGAGGAGTCCGAGCGGCACGCCGCCCAGGTGGCGCAGACCCAGAAGCTGGTCAGCGAGGCCGAGCAGCGCGCCCGGGCGGCCCAGGAGCGGGCCAAGGAGATCGAGCAGCGGGCCGAGGCCCGTCGGGTCGAGTCGGAGCGCACCGCGACCGAGACGGTCGAGAAGGCCAAGGCGCTGGCCGAGAAGACGCTGAGCGAGGCGCGGGCCGAGTCGCAGCGCCTGCTGAACGAGGCGCGCACCGAGGCCGAGCTGACCACCCAGGCGGCCCGCCGCGAGGTCGAGGACCTCACCCGCCAGAAGGACGCCGTCACCGCGCAGCTGGGCCAGATGCTCTCCGGTCTCGCGGGCATCGTCCCGGGCGTGCCGGCGCAGGCCGCGCCGGCCACGGGCGAGGCGAAGAAGCCCGCCGGCGACGCCGGCGACAAGGTGGCCGCGGAGACCGCCAGCTGACCGGCGCGGCCGGGGCATGAGACGGCGCGGGGTGACACCGGGTGACCGGTGCCTCCCCGCGCCGTGTGCGTTTCCCGGCCGGTGGGACCGGGCACCGGAAACGCAGTGAATCAGGTCCCAACAGGGGCGTCCGTATCGCCCCAGGAGGGGCCGATGCGTGTGAGGATGGGGGCATGTCGCACGGCGAGGAACTGTTCGCTCTCGGCGGGGATGTGACCACGGAGCCCAGCTTCGAGTCCGCTCTGCGGGGGTACGAGAAACGACAGGTCGACCGGTACGTCGCGCGTGCGGAGCACGAGATCGCGACCCTCGCGGCTGAGCGGGAGCAGGCCTACACACAGATCCACAAGCTGGCCGGCCAGGTCGAGGTGCTCCAGCGGGATCTCGCCCAGGTGCGCAAACAGGTCGGGGTGGTCGACCGCGCCTCGTTCCGGCACCTCGGCCCCCGGGTCGAACAGATCCTCACCCTCGCCGAGGAACAGGCCGAGGCCATCCTGCGCGAGGCCAACGAGGAGATCGAGGCCCGCCGCGCGGCCGCCGAGCACATCATCGAGGAGGCCCGCGCGGAGGCCGCCAAGGCGCTCAAGGACTTCGAGATCGCGCTGGCCGCCCGCCGGGCCGAGGAGGAGCGGCACACCGCCGCCCGCAAGGCCGAGGCGGACGCCGCGGTCAAGGCCGCCAAGGAGGAGGCCGCGCGGCTCCGCAAGGCCGCCCAGGAGGCGCTGAGCAAGGCGCAGCAGGAGGCCACCCAGCTGCGGGACGCGGCGAAGGAGATCCACACCCGGGCCCAGCAGGAGGCGACCAAGCTCCGCGAGGCCGCCAAGGAGGCGCACGCCAAGGCCCAGCAGGAGGCCACCGAGCTGCGCGAGGCGGCCAAGGAGGTGCACGCCAAGGCGCAGCAGGAGGCCAAGCGCCTGGTCGACCAGGCCACCGAGGCGGGCCGGGCCACCCACGCCAAGGCCCAGCGCGAGGCCAAGCAGATCATCGACGACGCCAGCACCGCCGGCCGGGCCACCCGCGAGAAGGCCCGCCAGGAGGCGGAGCGGCTGACCACGCAGGCGGCCGAGTCCGCCCGGCGCAGCCGGGCCGAGACCGAGGCGTACGTGCAGCGGATGCGCAGCGAGACCGAGGCGTACGTGCAGCACGCGCGGGCGCAGACGCAGCAGGAGCTGGGCGCCTGGCGGGCCGGCGTGGAGAAGGAGGTGAACAGCCGGCGCGAGGCGGCCGACCGGGAGCTGACCCAGCGGCGGGCCGCCGCCGAGCAGGAGTTCACCACCCGCCGGGCCGAGCTGGAGAAGCAGTACAAGACCCGGCACGCCGAGGTGGAGAAGCAGCACAAGACCCGGCAGGACGAGCTGGAGTCGACGTACACGAAGCGGCGCGTCCAGCTGGAGTCGGAGTACTCCACCCGCAAGAACGAGATCGAGCAGGGCGCCGCGGCGGTCCGCGAGGCCGCCGAGCGGGACGCGCTCACCATGCGCCAGCAGGCCGAGGAGGAGGCCGCCGCGCTGCTCAGCCGGGCCGAGTCGGAGGCGACCGAGAAGCGGCGCACGGCCGACGAGTACGTCGCGACCTCCCGTCGGCAGTTCGAGGAGTACGCCGCCACCACCCAGCAGCACCTGGCGACCACCCAGCAGCACCTCGCCGCGACGCAGCAGGAGGCGGCCGCCGGCCGGCAGCAGCTCGCCCAGGTGATGCTGGAGATCGCCCAGGCCCAGCAGCAGCTCGCCGACCTGCGCCAGGAGACCTGGCAGTCCCGGCAGGAGTCCGACGAGCTCCAGCGGCAGCTGGCCGAGCTGCGGTTGCAGCTGGCCACCGGTACGACCGGCCCCGCCGGCAGCGACGGCGCCACCGTGGCCGCCCCGACCACCGGCCCGAACGGGAAGCGGAAGGACGCGGTCCGGCCGGCCGGCGTGGACGGCCGGCCGGGGGCCGACGGGAAGCCGGCGTCCGGGATTCCGGCGGGCGCGGCGGCCCGACCGGCCACCGAGGCGGAGGCGAGCGCGAAGCCGGCCACCGGGCCGGGTGCCGACACGAAGCCGACGGTGGGCGCCGCCCCGGCCGGCGCCGGAGCTAAGCCGGGCGGAAAGCCGGCCGGCGCCAATCCGGCCGGGAAGTCCGCCGCCGAGCCGGCCGATGCCGGGCAGGCCGAGGCGCGCCCGGTAGCCGAGCCGGTGACCACGGTGGACGGCGGCGCCGCGCCCGGCGTGGACGGCGAGGCGACGGTGGCCGCGGTGCCGGGTGAGGGCGGCCGGGGCGCCACCCCGACGAAGATCACCAGCACCGGCGAGAACGGCAAGCGGCCCAGCAAGCCGACCGTCGACGAGCGCAGCGCCAAGCCCAGCACGGTCAGCGCCGAGAAGGACTGACCGGCGCAGCCTCCGCCGGGCCGGCGGTGAACAGCCCCGCGCGACGAGCGCTCGTCGGCTCCGGCTGGCGACCCCGAACGCCCGCTACGCTCCTGGCTGGACCCGCTCGCGCGGGTCGCAGCGGGTGTCCGGCGGATCCGCCGGACGTGACCGGAGGAGATCCTGGTGGCGCAGGGCGAGCCGACGACGCACGGAGCGGACCCGGAGCGGCCCGAGGCACCCCGGCCCGCCGGCGAACCGGTCCGGCCCGGCTCCGCGGACGCCGCGGCCACGGCGGCGGCGAAGCCACCGACCGGGCCGTCGGCAGCCGCACCGGCGGCGGACCGCAGCCCGCCGGCGGGGTCGCCCGAGCGGGCGGACGACGACCCACCGGTCTTCACCGTGTCGGGACGGTTCGGCCGGCCCGGCCGGCCGCTGCGCCGCAACAGCTTCCTGCTCGGCTTCACCGGCGGGCTCGGCGCGCTCCTCGCGTACACCGTCTACCTGGGGCTGCGCAACGCGGCCGGGATCCTGGTCCTGGTGGTGATCGCGCTCTTCCTCGCCGTCGGCCTCAACCCGGCGGTGGTACGGCTGCGCAGGTTCGGGCTGCCGCGCGGCCTGGCCGTGGCGGTCGTCGCGCTGACCGTGCTGCTGCTGCTCTGCGGCGGCGTGGTGGCGCTGGTGCCGCCGGTCGTCACCCAGTCCGGCCAGTTCATCGAGCAGCTGCCGAGCTACGTCGAGGAGCTGCGCCGCAACCAGGCCGTCAACGATCTCGTCGAGCGGTACGACGTGATGGAGCGGGTGCAGAGCGCCGCCAACGCGCAGAACGTCGGCCGCGCCCTCGGCGGCGTGCTCGGCGGCGCCCAGTTCATCTTCGGCACCATCTTCCGGACCCTGACCGTGCTCGTGCTGACCATCTACTTCCTGGTCTACTTCGACAAGCTCCGGACGCTCGGCTACGCGCTGGTGCCGGCCTCGCGTCGGGAGCGGGCGCGGTTGATCGGCGACGAGATCCTCGCCAAGGTCGGCGCGTACATGGTCGGGGCGATCAGCATCGCGGTGCTGGCCGGGGCGAGCACCTTCGTGTTCGCGCTGATCGCCGGGCTGCCGTACCCCTTCGCGCTGGCCGTGGTGGTCGCGGTGGCCGACCTGATCCCGCAGATCGGCGCCACCCTCGGCGCGGTCATCGTGAGCCTGGTCGGCTTCGCCACCGACCTGCCGGTCGGCATCGCCTGCGTGGTGTTCTTCGTGATCTACCAGCAGGTGGAGAACTACCTCATCTACCCCAAGATCATGCGGCGGTCGGTGGAGATCAACGAGGTGGCCGCGCTGGTCGCCGCGCTGCTCGGGGTGGCGCTGCTGGGTGTGCTGGGCGCGCTGCTGGCCATCCCGCTGGTCGCCGCCGTCCAGCTGATCCTGCGCGAGGTGGTCCTGCCCCGGCAGGAGTCCCGGTGATCCGCGCTCAGCCGGCCTGACCGGCGGGCGGCCCGGGCACCGGACGGTCGGCGAACGAGGCCACCGTACGGTCGGCGTACGCGCTCACGTCGCCGTTCTCCATCGGCCCGTCCCAGGCGGTGGGCAGCGGCACGGAGGCGGCCGGGTTGACCCGGCGGACAACCTCGTCCAGCACGGTCTCGGCGTCACCGACCCAGAGGTGCTTCGCCCCCGGCACCCCGACCACCTCGGCCTGCGGCACCGCCGCGAAGCGTTCCCGCGCCTCGTCCGGGCGCAGGTAGTCGTCGAACTCCGGCACCAGCGCGACCAGCGGCTTGCCGGCGTCGGCCCACTGGGCCAGGTCGGCCGGGGTGGAGAAGCGCAGCGGCGGGGAGAGCAGGATCGCCCCGGTCACCGCCGGGTCGCAGCCGTACTTGAGCGCCAGGTCGGTGCCGAACGACCAGCCGAGCAGCCAGATGTTCGGCAGCTCGTGGAACTCGGCGTACTCGATGGCGGCGGCGACGTCGAACCGCTCGCCGACGGCGGCGTCGAACGCGCCCTCGCTGGTGCCGCGGAGGCTGCTGGTGCCCCGGGTGTTGAACCGGAGCACGGCCAGGTCGGCCAGGGCCGGCAGCCGCCAGGCCGCCTTGCGGAACACGTGGCTGTCCATCATCCCGCCGTGCGTGGGCAGCGGGTGCAGGCAGACCAGGGTGGCCACCGGCTCCCGGCCCAGCGGGCGGGCCAGCTCGCCGACCAGCCGCAGACCGTCCGCGGTGTGCAGCTCGATGTCCTCACGGCGCCCGGGCAGGATGGAGGACGCGCGGATCGGTGTGCTCACCCGTCCAGTCTCCCGCGCCGCGGCACAGGCCGCCGGGCGGGGCGGAAACGGGGTGATCCAGATCGCTCAGCCGTAGCGGGGGGCGCCGCGGCCGCGCTGCACCGCCGGCCCGCGCCGGTCCCGCGCCCGCCAGCACCCGCTGTGCCAGTGCCGGCGGTCGCTCAGGTCGCCCCGGCCGTCCGCCGGCCAGGCCACCACGTGCGCCACCCCGGGGCGGATCTCCTGGTCGCACCCCGGGCAGCGGTACGTCTTCACCGACGCCCCGCCGGTGATCCCGCGTACCTGCCAGTCGCCGTCGCGCCACTGCTGCACCGACGCGACGCCCTGCCGCGCCCGGTCGGTGTCCAGGTGCGCGGTGTCGTCCCGGCGGGGTCGGTTGCGACGAGGGCTCACGCTTCCCAAGCGTACGGTCCGGCCGGCGGAACGCCCCGCCGGCCGGGTCCGGTCACGCCCTCAAGACGCCGTCACCGGCGCCCGGCGTTGACCGGAGTCAGCGACGGGTGTGGTCGCGGAACCCGCGGCCGCTCTTGCGGCCCAGGTAGCCGGCGGTGACCAGGTGCTCCAGCAGCGGCGCGGGCGCGAAGCCCGGCTCGCGCAGCTCCAGGTAGAGCTCGCGCTGGATGGCCAGCGAGACGTCCAGGCCGACCACGTCGAGCAGCTCGAACGGACCCATCGGGTAGCCGCAGCCGAGCTTCATGGCGTAGTCGATGTCGTCGGCGGTGGAGTAGCTCGCCTCCAGCATCTTCACCGCGTCGTTCAGGTACGGGAAGAGCAGCGCGTTGACGATGAACCCGGACCGGTCGCCGCAGACCACGCCGGTCTTGCCGAGCGCCGCGCAGACCGCGCGGGCGGTGGCGGTGGTCTCCGCCGAGGTGCGAATGGTCTGCACGATCTCCACCAGCGGCATGATCGGGGCCGGGTTGAAGAAGTGCAGCCCGACCACGTCGGCCGGCCGCTGGGTGGCCATCGCGACGTCGATCACCGGCAGCGACGAGGTGGTGGTGGCGAGCACCACGCCCGGCTTGCAGATCTCGTCGAGGCTGGCGAAGAGGGCCTTCTTGACGCTGAGCTCCTCGACCACCGCCTCGACCACCAGATCGACGTCGGCGAGGTGGTCCAGGGTGGCGGACCAGGTGATCCGGCCCAGCGCCGCGTCCCGGTCGGCCTCGCTGAGCTTGCCCCGCACCACACCCTTGTTCAGCGAGGTCTTGACCGCCTCGCAGACCTTGGCCGACTTCTCCGCGCCCCGGGTCACCGAGACGACCTCGTAGCCGGCCTTGGCGAAGACCTCGATGATCCCGGTCGCCATCGTCCCGGAGCCGACCACGCCGACCTTGGCGATGGCCCGGGCGCCGTCGGCGAGCGCCGACTCCGTCGCCACCGGCGTCCGCTCGTCCGGTACGACCACCGGGGAGCCCGGCCGCTCGTAGGTGTAGAAGCCGCGGCCGGACTTCCGGCCGAGCAGCCCGGCGGTGACCATCTGCTTGATCAGCGGCACCGGGGCGTGCCGGCGGTCCCGGCCGCCCCGCCGGTACATCGTGTCCAGGATCTCGTACGCGGTGTCCAGGCCGATCAGGTCCATCAGGGCGAGCGGGCCCATCGGCAGGCCGCAGCCGAGCTTCATCGCCGCGTCGATGTCCTCGCGGCTGGCGTAGTGCGACTCGAACATGCCGACGGCGTGGTTGAGGTAGCCGAAGAGCAGCGCGTTGGCGATGAAGCCGGCCCGGTCGTTGATGGTGACGTCGACCTTGCCCAGCCGGGCGCAGAGCGCCTCCACGTCGGCGACCACGTCGGCCGAGGTGACCACCGTCCGGACCACCTCGACCAGCTTCATCACCGGGGCCGGGTTGAAGAAGTGGATGCCGATGACCTGGTTGGGCCGGGTGGTGGCGACCGAGATCTCGGTGACGCTCAGCGACGAGGTGTTGGTGGCCAGGATCGCCTCGGGCCTGCAGACCCGGTCCAGCTCGGCGAAGATCCGCTGCTTCAGGTCGAGGTGCTCGGGCACCGCCTCGATGACCAGGTCGACCGAGTGCAGCGCGTCCAGGCCGACCTGCCAGTCGACCCGGGACAGCAGGGCGTCCCGGTCGGCCTCGGCGAGCTTGCCCTTGGCCACCGCCCGGTCGGTGGAGCCGGTCAGGGTGGCCCGGCCGCGGTCCAGCGCGGCGGCGGAGATCTCCACGGCCACCACGTCGATGCCGTTGCGGGCGAAGACCTCGACGATGCCGGCACCCATGGTGCCCAGTCCCACCACGCCCACGCTGTTGAACTCGCGCGCCACGACCGGCCTCCCCAACGCTCCGCACGGCCGCATGAACGGCCACTAAGGTTATGCGCGCGAGTCTGCCACGTGACCGTCGGTTGTCGAGACGCCGTGGGATATTTCACCACCGCCGGCGCTGCCGTCGATCGATGTCCGCCCGGCACGGGCCGGGTGGCGAAGGATGGGGCCGCTCAGGCCGTCGCGGCGGCGGTGAGGGCGAGCAGCTCGGCGACGAACTCGACCGGCCGCTCCAGGTGCGGGCTGTGCCCGCAGCCGGGGAGCAGCACCTCGCGGTAACTGCCGCCGGCGGCCGCGTACCGGTCGAGCACGGCCCGGGTCTGGCCGACCATCGGCTGCGGCGGGCAGTCCACCTCGCCGGGCCATCCCGGCACCGCGCCCAGCGAACCCAGGTACGCCAGGTCCATCAGCGCGGTGTCCGAGACGATCGCGTCGGCGTCCCCGTGGATCCAGGTGACCGGCGGCTTGGTGGCGACCACGACCAGGTCGTCGGCGATCCGGAAGTGCGCCGGGGAGAGGGCGTTGAGCACGCCCCGCCGGCCGGGCGCGGTGCCCGGCCAGTTCGCCGAGGCCACCGCCGTGCCCGGGTAGTTGTCCTCGCCGGTGGCGGTGGACAGGACGCTGTCCAGCAGCAGTTCCTCGTCCTCGCCGAGGGAGGCCGGGTCGGCCACGTAGGTGGCCCGCAGCACGTTGCGCGGGCTGGTCGGGGCGTCCGCGCCACGGTCGCCGGCGGCCAGCCGCTTGACGAAGTCCTGGTTGGCGGTGCCGCCGCCGGTGCCGGCGAAGTCGGGGGTGGTCGGCGTCCCGGCCAGGTCACGGGTGCCGCCGTAGCCGTAGGGCGAGACGGGCGCGGAGAGCAGCAGGGCGGCCACCCGGTCGGGGTGGTCGACCAGCACCTGCATGGCCACTCCCCCGCCCAGCGAGTGACCGGCCACCACCGGCCGGGCGCCGGCCGGGAACAGCGACCCGTCGTCCAGCAGGGCGGCCACGTCGTCGGCGAAGTCGCGCAGCCCGCGGGTGCCGTCGACCGGCGCCGTGTCCGTCTCGCCGTAGCCACGCAGGTCGGGCGCGACCACCCGGAGCGTGGCCGGCAGCCGCCGCACCAGCGGCTCCCAGAACAGGGCCGACGAACAGTTGCCGTGGATCAGCAGCAGCGGTACGCCCTCCGGCGGCCCGGCCACCCGTACCGCCTGGGTGATCCCGTTCGCCGTCACGACATGCTGCACGGTCTCCATCCGCGGGATGCTGCCACGCGGCCGCCGGTGCGTCCATGTGCCCGATCGCCATCCCCCGCCGCCCGCGGATGGGACCGGCGACCACGCCTTCCGGCCGATCGCCCGACGGCGGGCTCGGCACCGGGTGCGCTCGCGGCCTCCGGGGCGCTCGGGACGGGTGTGCTCGCGGCCTCCAAAGGCGCTCGGGACGGGTGTGCTCGCGGGCTAGGGGGCGCTCGGGACGGCGGCCTCGGCCGGCGCCACCGGCTCCGCCTCCCGCTCCGGCGCGGGTGGCTCCGCGCCGGCCGGCGCGACGGGTGCGGCCGGCACGGTGGGCTCGGCCGGCAGCGCGGCGGCGGTCGACGCGGCGACCGGCAGCGGCAGGGTCGGCCGGTGGTCCCGCCGCGGGGTGCCGAACAGCAGACCCACCGGGTCGGTGCGGGCCACCCCCGGATCGAAGAACCGCAGTTCGGTACGGCCGATCCGGATCACGTCCCCGTCGCTGAGCCGCTCCACGCCGGTGATCCGCCGGTCGTTCAACCAGGTGCCGTTGGTCGAACCGAGGTCCGCCAGCGACACTCCCTCGGGGGTGAGCCACACCTGGGCGTGTCGTCGACTCAGATGCAGGTCGTGCACCATCACGTCCGCGGTCGGGGCGCGGCCGATCACCAGCGGGGCCGGGCGGACGCGGAAACTCGCCCCGCGCATCGGCCCGCCGGCCACCGTCAGGACCGGTAACAGCTCCGGATGTTCCTCCATGGACAGTCAGCCCTCCACCCGCACGGTCACCCCGCGCGTCAGCCTGCCATCAGACAGTAGTTGCCTTCACCGCCCGCGCGGTCATCTCCGCTTTCCGGCCGGCCACCTTCTGTTCGCCGGAACGGCACGCGCGGCCCGTGTGCCGGACGGCCCCTCCGCCCGTTCAACGAAGCTGGCGACCCGACCGGTTCACCGGGCGCGCGGCGGCCGGCAACCGGGTGGCAGCCCCGACCACTACCCCTACCGGCGAGTAATCCTCGGGTCTAGACTTCCGCCATGACGGCAGTGCAGGTCCCGGGCGCCCCCCGCATCGAGGATGGCCGGCTGGTCTCGACCAGCCCCGCGACCGGCGCCGAGGTCGGGCGCTATCCGGTCGCCACCGCGGACGACGTGACCCGGGCGGTCGAGCGGGCCCGTGCCGCCGCCGACTGGTGGGCCGGGCTCGGTTTCACCGGGCGCCGGCAACGGCTGCTGCGCTGGCGCGCCCTGCTCGCCCAGCGGATCGAGCAGCTCGCCGAGCTGATCCACACCGAGGGCGGCAAGCCGGTCGCCGACGCCGTCGTCGAACTCGTCACCGCCGTCGAGCACATCGACTGGGCGGCCCGCAACGCACGCCGGGTGCTCGGCCCGCGCCGGGTGCGCTCACGGCTCGTGCTCGCCGAGTTCTCCGCCCACCTCGAATACCAGCCGTACGGGGTGGTCGGCGTGATCGGCCCGTGGAACTACCCGGTCTTCACCCCGATCGGCTCCACCGCGTACGCGCTGGCCGCCGGGAACGCCGTGGTCTTCAAGCCCAGCGAGTACACGCCCGCGGTCGGGCAGTGGCTGGTCGACAGCTTCGCCGAGGTGGTGCCGGAGCACCCGGTGCTCACCGCGGTGCACGGGTTCGGCGACGTCGGCGCCGCGCTCTGCCGGTCCGGGGTCGGCAAGCTCGCGTTCACCGGCTCGACAGCGACCGCGAAGAAGGTGATGGCGGCCTGCGCCGAGTCGCTGACCCCGGTGCTGCTGGAGGCCGGCGGCAAGGACGCGATGATCGTCGATGCGGACGCCGACCTGGACGCCGCCGCCGAGGCGTGCGTCTGGGGCGCGCTCACCAACGCCGGCCAGACCTGCATCGGCATCGAGCGGGTGTACGCCGTCGAGCCGGTCTTCGACGCCTTCGTCGGCAAGGTGGTCGAGCGGGCCGGCCGGCTGACCGTCGGCGTGGACGGCGCCGACATCGGGCCGATCACCATGCCGAGCCAGCTCGACGTGATCCGGCGGCACATCGACGACGCGCTCGCCCGGGGCGGCCGCGCGGTGCTCGGCGGCGCGGACGCGGTGCAGCCGCCGTACGTGCGGCCGACCGTGCTGGTCGACGTGCCCGAGGACTCGGCCGCGGTCCGCGAGGAGACCTTCGGCCCGACCCTGACCATCAACCGGGTCCGCGACGCCGAGGAGGCGGTCACCCGGGCCAACGCCCTGCCGTACGGCCTGGGCGGTTCGGTCTTCGGGCGGCGGCGCGCGGTGGCGATCGCCCGCCGGCTGCGCTCGGGCATGGCCTCGGTCAACTCCACCCTGACCTTCGCCGGGATGTCCACCCTGCCGTTCGGCGGCGTCGGCGACTCGGGCTTCGGCCGGATCCACGGCGAGGACGGGTTGCGCGAGTTCGGCCGGGCCAAGGCGATCACCCGCCGCCGGGCCCGCTCGCTGCTGCCGTCGACCACCTTCGAGCGGACGCCCGCCGACGTGGCCCGGCTGGTCAAGGCCATCAAGGTGATGTACGGCCGCTGACCGGCGCCGGTGCGCCGGATCGCGGTGCGGGCGACCGCCGCCGGTCGCCCCGCCGGCGGTCAGAAGAGGGTCAGCTCGTCCCGCTCGATGCCGCGCAGCTTGTCGTAGTCCACCACCACGCAGCGGATCCCCCGGTCGGTGGCGAGCACCCGGGCCTGCGGCTTGATCTCCTGCGCCGCGAAGACCCCGGTCACCGGGGCGAGCAGCGGGTCGCGGTTGAGCAGTTCGAGGTAGCGGGTGAGCTGCTCGACGCCGTCGATCTCGCCCCGGCGCTTCACCTCGACGGCGACCGTGGCGGCCTGCCCGTCCCGGCAGAGCAGGTCGACCGGGCCGATCGCGGTCATGTACTCCCGCCGGATCAGCGTGAACCCCTCGCCCAGGGCCGTCGGGTTGGCCGCCAGCAGTTCCTGCAGGTGCGCCTCCACCCCGTCCTTGCGCAGGCCGGGATCGACGCCCAGCTCGTACGAGGTGTCCTGGAAGATCTCCTCCAGGGTGATCCGCAGTTCCTCGCCGGCCTTGTTGACCACCCGCCAGACGCCCGGGGCCTCCTCCAGCCGGCACGGCGGGCTCATCCAGTTGAGCGGCTTGTACGCCCGGTCGTCGGCGTGGATGGACACCGACCCGTCCGCCTTCACCATGAGCAACCGGGTGGCCGGCGGCAGGTGAGCCGAGAGCCGTCCGACGTAGTCCACCGAGCACTTCGCAATCACCAACCGCACCCGACGAGGGTAGCGGAGACCCCGGCCGTCGCCACCGAGCGCCACTGGCGTGCCGGTGCGATGCTGAGACGGTGTTCGAAGTCCTCACCGGCACCGGCCTCGCCGCCTCGGCGGGCCTGAACGCCTACATCCCCCTGCTCACCATGGGGCTGCTGGCCCGCTACACCGACCTCATCGACCTGCCCAGCGGCTGGCAGTGGCTCGGCAACGACTGGGTGATCCTGATCCTCGCGGTGCTGCTCGCCGTCGAGGTGGTCGCCGACAAGGTGCCGGTGGTCGACCACGTCAACGACGTGGTGCAGACCGTGGTCCGCCCGACCGCCGGCGGCCTGGCGTTCGGCGCCGGAGCAAGCTCGGAGACGGTCACGGTGAGCGACCCGGGCAGCTTCTTCACCTCCAGCGAGTGGGTTCCGGTGGTGACCGGGGTGCTGATCGCGCTCGGCGTGCACCTGCTCAAGTCCGCCGCCCGGCCGGTCATCAACGCGACCACCGCCGGCGTGGGCGCGCCCGTGGCGAGCACCGCCGAGGACGCGACCAGCGTGGTGATGTCCGTGGTGGCGATCGTCCTGCCGGTGCTGGTGCTGGTGTTCCTGGCCGGCCTGGTGCTCTTCCTCTTCTGGTTCCTCCGCCGCAGGTCCGACCGCCGCCGGCAACGCCGGGCCGCCCGCGCCGCCGGCTACCGCGTCTGACGGTGGATGTGCTGCTGGCCGGCACCCGTGTCGGGTGCCGGCCAGCAGTCCCCCTGTCAGGAATGTCTGTCGGTCAACTGTTCCAGTGCTGGTCAGCTGTTCCAGTACGTGGCGACCAGGTCGGCGGCCTGCTGCTCCCACTGGGCGTAGTGGAACGGGTAGGCCGACACCTGCACGGTCTGCGCGGCCTTGGTCAGCGGCATGTCCTGCCACCCGTCGACCTGCTTCAGACCCTTCAGGAACGCCGTGGTCGAGTACTC